>CAYFUB010000557.1:0-1963 GCA_964346195.1 uncultured Pirellulales bacterium | reverse complement strand
GAAGACAGGTCGCCGGCGATGTCGCCGACGTTCTCGGCCGGGATGGTGATTTCGATGTTTACGATGGGCTCCAGCAGGGTGGGCTTGGCCTTTTTCACCGCGTCGATGAACGCGCCTTTGCCCGCTGCCCGGAAGGCGACTTCCTTCGAGTCCACGGGGTGGTGCTTGCCGTCGGTGATGGAAACCTTGACGTCCTGCATGGGGAACCCGGCCACGGGGCCGCTGGCCATCACGTCGTTGATGCCCTTGAGGACGGCCGGCTCGAACTGCCCGGGGATCGTGCCGCCGTAGATGTCCCAACTGAATTGCAGGGCCGGGTCGCTGCCGCGCTCGGCGGGCTCGACGTTCAGATAGACCTCGCCGAACTGGCCGGCCCCGCCGGTCTGTTTCTTATGGCGGTAGTGCCCTTCGGCCCGCATCGTGATCGTCTCGCGATAAGGGATCTTCGGCTCCTTCGTGTTCACCGACAGCTTGAAGCGGTTGTGCATCTTCTCGATCATGATCCGCAGGTGCAGATCGCCCAGGCCCTGAGCCACCAACTCCTTGGTCTGCGTATCGCGCGTGATTCGGAAGCAGGGGTCTTCCTCACGCAGCTTGTCGAGGGCGCCGCTGATCTTCTGCTCGTCGCCGCGGGCGACCGGCTCCATGGCCAGCGCGAACATCGGCTCGGGGACCGGCGGCAACTGGAACCGGCCGGAGACCCGCCCGTCGTGTACGAGGTCGCCGATTTTGAGTTCTTCGACTTTGGCCAGCAGGACAATATCGCCCGCCACGCCGGCGTCGATCTCCGCCGTCGTACCGCCCTGGGATTTCAGGATATGCCCCGGCCGGGCGCCCTTTTTCTCATCGTTGCGCATCAAGTTCGTATCGGACCGCAGGGTGCCGCTGAACACGCGGATGCTCGAGTACTTCATGTTGGAACGCGGGTCGAAGGCGACGCGGAAGACCAGTCCGGCCAGCGGCCCGCTCGGGTCCGCCTTGAGCTCGGTTGCCTTCTCGCCGTCGACCAGCGTCGCCGGCTCGGCTTCGACCGGGGAAGGTGTGTACTTCGTAATCAGGTCCAGCAGTTCAGTAATACCCACCTCGTGCCGGGCGTCCGTGAAGACGATGGGGATGAGTGTGCCCGATTTCAGCGCTTTTACGAACACCGCGGCGATCTGCTCGGCGGGGATTTCCTCGCCGCCCAGGTACCGCTCCATCAGGGCATCGTCGGCCTCGATCACGCTCTCGATCAGTTGCGTGTGGGCGTCGGCCACGTCCATCACAGGCGAGCTGCCGCTGCCATTCTCGATGCAGTCGATCACGGACGACTTATCGGCGCCGGGCAGGTTGGCGCAGCGGCACTGGGAGCCGAACGTCTCCTGAATGCCGCCGATCAGTTCTGCCATCTCGACGTTCTCGGCGTCGAGCTTGTTGATGACGATCACGCGAGGCTTACGGCTCTCGGCGGCGAGCGGGAACAGCTTGCGCGTATTGGTTTCGATGCCCGCCGAGGCGCTGATGACGATGATCGCCGTTTCCGCCGCGGGCAGCGCCGCGATGGCCGGGCCGATGAAGTCGGGGTACCCGGGCGTATCGATGACGTTGATCAACTTGCCCTGGTATTGTGTGTGAACGACCGCCGCGAGGATGGAGTGCTGATGCTCCTTCTCCTCGTCGTAGTAATCGCTGACGGTCGTCTTGTCGTCAACGCTCCCCAGCCGGTTGATGGCCCCGGTTTTATGCAGTATCGCCTCGGCCAGCGAGGTCTTGCCGCTGCCGCCGTGTCCTAATAAAACCACGTTCCGAATGTCGCCCGTTGCCGTCACGATTTCACCTCCAACAACGTTTCCTTGATTCCGTTCTGCCTAAAAACCCACTATGTTACTACGCAGCGCCCGGAATACTCAAGAGGTTTTTCCCGAATTTCCCCCTCCGGTTGCGACCCAGAGCCTATCCCATCCGGCTATTGCAGATTCCGTAG
>CAYFUB010000556.1:0-9419 GCA_964346195.1 uncultured Pirellulales bacterium | reverse complement strand
CCAATTCCGTACGGAAACAGGTTCTCGTTCATGTTCGGGAAGTGGAACTTCGCGGACGGATTCTTGCCGGCGCCGGAAGTGCCGGTTACCGAGTTGACGATGATGGAGCCGGTCTCCACGAGTCCCTTCCGCAACAAGGGGGCGACAGCCAGCAGGGCGCCGGTTGGAAAACAGCCCGGATTGGCTACGAGGTTCGTTTTCCTGATCTGTTCGCGATACAGTTCCGGCAGGCCGTAGACCGCCTGGGCCAGATTGTCCGGGTCGGTGTGCTTCTGATAGAACTTTTCGTAGACTCCCACGTCTTTGAGCCGGTAGTCGGCGCTGAAATCAATCACCTTGACGCCGGCCCCGAGCAGCTTGGGCACGAACTGCATGGAGACCTTGTGGGGCAGGCAACACAGGGCTACGTCCGCCAGGTCGGAGAGCTTCGTGAGGTCCAGGGGTTCGACCGGCAATTTGCAGCGGCCCCGGAACTCCGGGAAGATCTCCGGCATCGGTGCGCACTCTTCCGGCAGGGCGGTCAGATACGTCAGCTTCGCCTCTCCGTGCCGCAGGAGAATCCGTATGGATTCCGCCCCGGTGTAGCCGCTGGCCCCGATAATCGCAACTCGTATCATGACGATCTCCTTGTAGGGCGAGCGCCCCCGCTCGCCAGAACGCACGACCTGCTTAAAGCCTCTGACAGAATGAGTATTGCCCGGCACATATTCGTCACCCCTGGCTCCGCAGGGGTGACAAACCTGCGCCTCTCCAAGTAACCGCAGCAGCTTCCGGGCGTCTGCTCATTGTGTTAAAGGCTCTAAAAAAAACAGCCGCTAAGATTGTCTCTCGGCGGCTGTCGCAATCCAGATGATTCTTTTCGATTAACGCTTCGAGAACTGGAATCTCCGCCTGGCGCCCGCCTGGCCCGGCTTCTTGCGCTCGACCATCCTCGGGTCGCGCGTCAAATGCCCGCTGTCTCGCAGGGCCGGGACATAGTTCTCGTCATAGCTCTTCAGGGCCCTGGCGACGCCCAGCAAGGCCGCGCCGGCCTGGCCGGTGATGCCCCCCCCTCGGACATTGACGAACACGTCGAATAATCTCTCCGCCTGCACGGTCCGCAACGGCGCCAGGACGGCCTTGCGGTCCTGGTCCCGCCGGAAGTACTCATCAAGCTCTCGCTTGTTCACGAGGCACTTGCCGCTGCCGGGCCGGATACGTACCCGGGCCACGGAGGTCTTGCGCCGGCCGGTGCCCCACCAGTACCCGTACTTCTCTTTGGTTACGTTGCCTCGACCGAGCGTCGGTCTGGGCTCGGCGGCTTCGGGCTTCGGTTTCTGTTCTACCGTTGTATTTTCAGGCTTCGTTTCTGTCATGATCGTTGCGTTCCGTTTAGAACAGTTCTATCTTCTGGGGTTTCTGGGCCTGGTGCTCGTGCTCCGGGCCGCGAAAGACCTTCAGCTTCTTCAGATACCTGGCCCCCATGTGGTTCTTGGGCAGCATCTTGCGCACCGCCGTCTCGATGACCCATTCCGGTTTCTTTTCCATCATATGGGCAAAACTGGTGTATTTGTGGCCGCCCGGATAGCGGGAGTAGGAATCGTAGACCTTCTGTTCGGCCTTCTTGCCGGTGAGTTTGATCTTCTCGGCATTGACCACCACGACGTAATCGCCGACGTCGGCGTGCGGCGTATACGTCGGCTTATTCTTGCCCATCAGGATCGTGGCGATCCGGGTCGCCATCCGGCCGAGAACAGCCCCGTCGGCATCCACCAGCAGCCACTTCTGCTCCACCTGTCCGGCCTTGGCCATATAACTTTTCGTAGGCATATTTCCTTCTCTCTGTCGAATAGAAACTCTGGATTTTAGCAGACCGCCGGCCCCTGTCAAACCATTTTTCGACCGAATTTCAGGTCCGCCCCGGCCAACCGGCCAGTGTCTGTGCAGATTTTAGGGCGTTGGGATCTTGGGCCAATACGCGGTCCATTGTCCGGTATTGCTGTAGAGGCAACTGATCGCCAGGTGTGCATCGATGGCCCTCGCGTGCCAGCGACGCCCTCGACCCTTGAGCCGAGCCGTTAAACCCTGGCATTGGGATTCCGTCGGCCCCGAACCAATGGCAAAATCCTCGGCGCGGTAACGCGGATACTCCAGCACTTCTGTACGGCAGGCAATGTATCCCTGCAAGGCGTGAATCGCCCGGCGTTTGCGTCCGCGATGCGTCTTTCCAAGCTCCCCCAACTGCGTGAGGGCCTCCAGCGGGCCGGACTGGATCATGGTGGTGCAGAATTCCTTTCGCCATTGAGAGGCCATGTCGGTCCCCTCCCCGTACAAGGTCTTGGCACAACCAATGGCGTGATCGCGGAAGTGGTAATAGTCCAGGATCATCGCATCGAGCATCGGCAAGTGCTGCTGGTACTGGCGACGAGTCCATTCGGCTCCGTCGCTGACCGAGTACTTGCGATCGGCCTGATCCAGATGGAGTTGGGCACCATGATGACGCGTCAGACGACCGGCGGCCTGACAATCGCCGGTCGTGGCCGCCCTATGTTGAGGACGACCGCTGGAATCTTAGAACGTGACCGGGCTTGGCCTTGTTCATCGCCTCCACCACTTCATCGAGCAATCTCTCGATGTCCCCCGACAATGCCCGCCTTAGTTGCTCCTTGCTGATTTCATTACTCATGGGCACTCTCCTTAGCCTGTAATCCCTTGACAGATAAAGAGTAATGCTCCATCCGCGATCGCGCCAGTTTATTTTCACAGACACGGAGGAAAGTGTGCGACTGAATCTCGTAGCAGGCTACGCACGCCAAAGGCACCAGGGCGAATCATCATTCGCCCCTGTTGCCGCGATTGTCGCAAATGTTATGCGAGGAGGAACGACCAGGAAACGCGCGGGCACTCGTCCCACTCTGCGGCCCGAATCCGACACCGAATGCCGCCCGGACGCCAGAAGAAATAGCGACAAAAAATTGCTTGCCGGTCCCGGTCCCGTATGATAACATGACTGTCGGTCGTCAGCGTGGTCCGTCCCCATAACGACCGGCCACGGATGACCGGCGACTGCCATATGGTCCGGGGCCATAGCTCAGTTGGGAGAGCGCTTGCATGGCATGCAAGAGGTCGTGGGTTCGAATCCCATTGGCTCCATTGCTTTCATCCGCACTCGAGACGGGGGACGAAGCCTGCCGCGGTTGATTCATCAAAATGATGACGGAGGAATGCGTAATTCCCGCACTTGATAACTGCTGCCACGAGTCTAAGCTCTGCTTGGTCCACGCCTGGATACAGGACTGCTGTTCCATTCGTAGACAGCGGCAGGACGGGGGACGCAGCGATTCAATCAAGGAGGATAAAAATGAATGCTGTGAGAAGAGCGTGGGGCATGACAACATGCAGTCTGTTCATTATCGCCGCACTGGCAGCAGGCCCTGTCGTTGCAGACTGCTGTTGCGAGTGCCAGCCGGGGACGGGGACGCCGGGCTACTGGAAGAACCACCCCGAGGCCTGGCCTGTCGAAGAAATCACGATCGGTGGGGAAACGTATTCGAAAGAGGAGGCCATTGAAGCCATGAAGGCCCCGGTGAAAGGGGACAAGACGCTCACTCTGTTTCCGGCCCTCGTCGCGGCGAAGCTGAATGTCCTGATCGGCAACTGCGATAGCTGCATAGCCGACACGATCGTAGACGCCGATGCCTGGATGGCGACATATCCGTTGGGCAGCGGCGTCGCAGGCAGCAGCGACGCATGGAAGTGCGGCGAGCCGCTGTACTGCAAGCTGGATGCCTACAACAACGGCTTCCTTTGTGCGCCATCGCGCGATGTCGTCGAGTCCGACGATTAGACGCACCGAGCGGGATTTCGACGCGACTGCACAGAGGCAACGGGCGGCCCGGGAAAAACGACTGCCGCAGCCCTGGGGGTGATTTCTCCGTTCCCACGGGTATAAATTCCGGCTGTTTACGGAGTCAGGGGCGCGACACCCGTCACGTCTGAAGCGTGAAAGGTGCCGACGATTCGCAACTCCGCGCGGGTAGCGTCCGGCTGCCTGCCAAAGGCGTACGTAAAGGGCCAGGTCTCGCCCGGCCTGATGTTCTTATACGCTGCGGGGTAGACATGCCCTACCGCCACCAGGCGACCGCCGGCATTGCGCAGCGTGGCCTGTAGCTCCACTCCCTTAAGGAGTATCCCGACGTTCGTGACCTCACCGAAGACGGACACCCTGTCGTAGTCGTCGCGAATGGCCCGAAAGTCCAGCACGGCAAATCCATCCTGCTCCAGGCAGGGCCCGGTGGGTTTCGGCCTCGGTTCGGCCATCGCTTGCCCGGCGGATTGTTCCTGCTCAAGCGGTGCCGCGACGACGGCCCTCTGAGCCTGCAAAGGGCTCACGCACCCGCAGACGAACAGTGCAAGGCCCCCCAAGAGTGCCATAATGAAGATTCTCGTCATTACCCATCCTTCGGCCGGTTCGGTCAATACAGTCCCCTCGATGTCCTCGGCCGGTTTTCTCGTCCTTCCTGCCCAACTCGAATACGGCTGAAAGCCATGCAACTGCCCCCTTTTCACAGTCTATTATGCGTTTTCCGGCAGCACATGTCAAGGTTTTCCCTGTCCCTGAAGCAGGATAAGGAGTCCACACGGCACCCCTCCATGCACGTATGGAGCGTCACAACGGACCATTATGGGACCCTGACGATCCCAGCAGGACCAAGAATGCCGGTTTGACATCGGTGGGATTCGTGTGACAGAGTCTCAGAGCGCCGGACGGTCCGGTCCCAACCTGTCGCAGTGCGGGTCACGTACAGGTTCGGATATCCAGCCGAATTGTCTTGGCGCAAGCCCGGAGGATGGTGTAGAATGCCGGTATTGAGTCAAGTTCCCGGAGGACAGGCAAAAGAGAGGGAATGCGGGCCGGAACAGATGGGCGCATACGCGCCTCTTATATATAGATAGATGGCAGCCGCAGGACGGAACAGACCCGGATGGCGGCGGATACTGGTTCCGGGAGTGCTTTTTCCACGGGAGGAAAAGTCGTCATGAAATCACGCGGATTCACCCTCATTGAGTTGTTGGTGGTAATTGCCATTGTCGCGATCCTCATGGCCATCCTGATGCCGACACTGAAAAGGGCCAAAGAACAGGGCCGGCGTGCGGCTTGCCTGAACAACCTCAAGCAATTGCAGCTTGCCTGGAGTATCTATGCCGACGAGAACGACAGCAAAATTGTCAACGGCGAGGCGTATGGCGGCGGAGACGGCACGGCACCCGTGCCCACCAGCGGTATCCATGTAGGCGAGCGTTGGTGGACGGGCGACGATGTGGGAGATTTCTGGGCCGGCATCAGCCCAGCCGAAGAAGTCCAGAAAAGGGCTATCAGGGCCGGCGCCTTGTTCCCCTACTGCAAGAATGAGAAGCTGTACCGATGCCCGACCGGCATGCGTGGTGAGATGCGAACGTACACCATAGTCGATTCCATGAACGGCCTGGCAAGAACTGGCACTTTTACCGGCAATGTGGGTGTGAGAGCAGGCAGGACAGTATTGTGGGTCAAGAAGACGGCGGAGATCAGCGTCCCCGGCCCGGCCTATAGAATAGTCTTCCTGGATGAAGGCCGGATAACGCCGGACAGCTATGCTACCCACTACAACACTGAAACATGGTGGGACCCACCCTTTGTCCGACACGCGGACGGCACGAATGTCTCTTTTGCCGATGGGCACGTGGATTATTGGAAATACGAAGGCAAGAAGACGTTAGAGACCGGCAAGCTCGCCGCCATACCACACCTCGATGCCCATCCGTTGCACCAGATGCAACCCGTAAGCGAGGACGACTTCCAGGACTTGTATAAGATGCAAAGGGCCGTCTGGGGCAAATTGGGCTATACGCCAAGGTATACGCCGATGTTTGATTAGTGGTTTTTCTTCGGATTTCGTCAAACACATAGGACCGTCGGCAGACCGCCGGACCCTGGGCGGCTGTTCACGCCCACGATACGGCAAGGGCCGATAATGTGGCCGCCTCCGCGAAACGTGTCACGCACGAGTCGATATCCGGCCGAATTGTCTTGGCGCCAGTCCGGATGACGGTGTAAAATAATGTTTTGGAGCCTCATTCTCGGAGGATAGGCAAAATCGAGAGGATTGGGGCAGGAGCAGATGGGCACGTACGTGCTTCTTACGTATAGATAACGGCCGGAGAATTGAACGCATCCGGACAGCAGATACCGATTCCGGGAATACTTTTCCACAGGAGGAAAGACGGTCATGAAGTCACGAGGGTTCACACTGATCGAGTTGTTGGTCGTAATCGCGGTTATTGCGGTCTTGATGGCAATCCTTATGCCGGCCCTGAAGAGAGCCAAAGAGCAGGGTCAGCGGGCCGTGTGCATGAACACGCTCAAGCAATTGAACCTCATCTGGCTCTTGTACGCCGACGACAATAACGACAAACTGGTCAACGGCGAGGCCGGATTCAGCAATACTTCACCGAACCACGTCAGAGAGACCGCGTGGGTTGGCCAGTGCTGGGACCAGTACAACGTGCGGGGAGGCAGCCGATTGTCGCGTCAGCAGCAGATCGCCGCGATCGAGTCCGGCGTCTTCTGGAGTGCAAACTACGTCACCGATCTCGGTCTATTTGCTTGTCCGACCGGCATCCGTGATGAAATGCTCACCTACAACATCATGGACGGCGTCAACGGCCGGCCCAGGAGCGGAACCAGCAGCAACGGCGTGCCCTCGAAAGGTCCCAATGGCAACAAACTCTGGGTCAAGACGAAGGCCGACATCGTCAACCCCGCCTACCGGCTGGTCTTTATCGACGAAGGGTGGGCCACGCCCGACAGCTTTGCCGTGCACTGGGACAGCACCTATACCTGGTGGGACACCGCACCGGTCCGCCACGGCGACGGCACCATCGTCTCCTTTGCCGACGGACACGTCGAGTACTACAAGTGGAAGGGCATGGCGACCATCAAGTGGGGCCGGGAACACCAGGATTATCACGCGGGTGGCCTGCGTCCGCAGACCGAAGATGAATGGGAAGACCTGCTCTTCATTCACAACGGCTGCTGGGGCCAGACGCACCGCAATTTCCCCGGACTGTGACGCCGCGCCTCGGGCGAGGAACCGCACTCGCACCGTCTAAACCGGGTCGAAGCAACAATTGAAAAGATGGGTCCCCACGCGGGCGTGTCCTGCAGGGGGACCCTTTGTTTTCTCGCCCGGCGCGGTGGACATGAAAGGAGCACCGCCGAAAGCAGACCCCGGAATTGGCGCCCCGTAGGCCGAGGAAGGAGAAGCGGTGCTCCGTGCGAGTGAGCGACGTATGCCGCGTCGAAACACGGCTGTGCATCCCTTACTCTGGTACAGCGTTTGTGCCGTCTCGATGTAGATGCTTTTTTTTTCGAGACACTCCCGGCCGTCGGGTCGGTGATTTCCGCGAAAATTCTCGGGACCTCGGGGGGCGGTTATGGGGGTTAAACGGGGAAGATTGCCCCGTGCGTGAGGCCCCTTGGGCCGACTGAATCCGCGAGCTTGGGCAGACCACGAGAGGGACACAAGCACTCTGGGACAGGCTGACTTATCTGTGTTGATAGCCCCGATTCGGGAAGCGACAAGCCGTCTGAAAAAGGCTCAAGGAAACAGGCGCGGGTGGTCGATGTTGGAAATGGATTGGCTGGAAGTGTGTGGCTCGAAAGCTAAGGCCAGCAAGGTCAACCTGGCCCGAACTGGCGCCTGCCGGATGGGCTTGAACACGTCGGACCGTAGCGCCGGCGACGCAAAGGGTAGCCAGGAACAAAAGGAAAGAGCCACCGATGATTTGTCGTGCCCCTGCGAAGTAGCAGGCGAGTATCACTAAGGGACGAAAGAAAAAAGATACCGAGTACTCTCGCACTGCCGTCGCAGGGGCTTTTTTCTTGCCTCACCCAGATTCAACCAGTAACTCCCCGCACGATCGATTCATGCGCAGTTTGTCATCCTGAACGGAGCGCAGCGCAGTGAAGGATCCGGGCCGCGCGAGGGAGAGACCCCTCATTCCTGGGCCAGATCCTTCGCCTGCGACTCAGGATGACAAGTCCTGCCGCCCAGGAAATCTTCCTAATCCGTGTAACCTTCTCACATCGATTCTCGGCGTCACCGCTGGGGCTGCACCCGCCTCTCCCATTCCTGGAGCAACCGGCGCAGGCGCAGGACCGTCTCACGCCGTTCGGAGAGAAGGTTCTTCTTCTCCTGCGGGTCGGCGTCGAGATCGAACAGGTACTCCTGGATCACACCGGCGTTATCCAGCACGATGTACTTCATGTCACCGTCGCGGACGGCCTTTCTCGTCCATTCTCCGCGTCGCGCCCGCCAGAAGAGCGTACGCGGCTGCACGGGCCGGCCGGTCTCGACGAGCTTCAGGACGTCGATCCCATCGAGCGCACGCGGCGGGTCGGCCCCTGCCGCTCTCAGGACCGACCGGGAGAAATCCATCGTCATACACGGCTGATGCGAAACGGCGCCCCGCGGCAGGACCGCCGGCCACTTCGCCGCACAGGGAACGCGGATGCCACCTTCGAACAAATTGCCTTTGTAGCCGGAGAAGGGAGCATTTCTGCCCGTTCTCGTGGCGCCATTGTCACTCATGAAGATCACCAGCGTGTTTTGGGCAATGCCGCTCTCTTCCAACGTGCGCAATATCGCGCCCACACCCGCATCCATCTGCTCCACCATGGCGATGTACGTGTTTCGTGCCCCCTTGTTGTAGTCACTTTCGGGAACCGGCTCGGGCCGCCGGTCGCCGGGGCCCTGGTAGGGCGTGTGGGGCGTTGTATAGGCAACGTAGAGGAAGAAGGGGCGCCGACGATGCCGGCGGATGAACTCGACGGATTCCCCGGTGATCAGGTCGGTCAGGTAGCCCTCCCGCTCGATCGGTTGGCCATTCCGGTAGAGGGCCGGCTCACCGGTGTACTCGCAATGGTGAAAATAATCGACCGCGCCGCCGACAGGGCCAAACCAATAATCGAAGCCGTGGCGGGCGGGAAAGAACTTTGGCTCGTAGCCCAGGTGCCACTTGCCGCAGACGCCGGTGGCATATCCTGCCGATTTGAGCATGCGAGCGATGGAGGTTTCCGAAGCCGGCAGGCCCAGTTCACGACTGGCCCGCAGACGAATGGCATCGTCGTATCGGCCCACGTTGCCGATACCGAGAGCGCACTCGAGCCCGCCGACACGCTGCTGATACCGCCCCGTCAGCAGGGCCGTGCGCGTCGGCGTGCATTCCGGGGCGTTGGCATAGAACGTCGTGAAGCGCACGCCCTCGGCGGCAATCCGGTCGATACTCGGCGTGCGGATGTCCTCGCAGCCGTAACATCCCACATCGCCATAGCCGAGGTCATCGGCCATGATCAGCACGATATTCGGGCCGCGGGCAGCGGTCGGACCGACGCTTTG
>CAYFUB010000555.1:0-6233 GCA_964346195.1 uncultured Pirellulales bacterium | reverse complement strand
ACGAAGTGACTCACGTCCGCGATGTGCACGCCGAGGACCCAGCCCTCCTGCCCGTCGCGCGTGAGGCTGATGGCGTCGTCGAAATCCTTGGCGTCCGGCGGGTCGATCGTGACGACCAGTTCTTTCGTGATATCCTCGTGGCCGCGTGTGTCCTTCGGATTGAACGCCGACCGCGCGTTGGTCGCCTCCACGAGGCTGGACACGTCGAAAGCATCGTGCAGACCATGACGTTGGATGATCGCGGAAATCTCGGTATCGAACCGCCCCGGCCTGCCCAGGACCTCCGCAATCACGCCCCGGGCCGGCTGGGAATGCGTGGGGTAGGAGCGAATCTCGACGGCGACCTTGTCCCCGTGGCGGACGCGCCGGGCATCGACACCTTCCAGCTCGACGGGCCGCAGGAAATCGCCGCCGTCCGGCTGGACCAGCCAGCCGGTCTGCTCCTGGCGCAGCGTCCCGACGACCGTCGCATGGGCCCGCCGGAGCACCTTGACAATCCTGCCGGTGACCCGGTCCTCCTCCCGCCGCGAGTCGCCGCGCACGACCTTCGCCACGACCCGGTCGCCCGTCATCGCGCTGCCGGTCGCCTTGGCCGGGATGAACACGTCGCCCGTATCCGAAAACTGCTCGGGCGTGATGAACCCGTACCCGCGCGCGTTGGCCCGGAAGATGCCCGTGATCTCGTGGGACAGCGAGGGCAGGCTGACGACGTTCCCCGGCCCGACAATCACCCGGCCCCGGGCGCACAGCGAATCGAGCGCCTCGCGGAACGCCGCCCTCAGCGCGCCGCGAACACCCAGTTCCTGCTCCAGGTGAACGACCTTTCGCGGCGTGCCGTCCTTTTGCAGCAGGTGCAGAATATGACTTTCGAGGACCTCGTGCATCACCCTATCATATCACCAAATCCGGCGGATTGTTCACACCGAATCGGGGGGAGTCTTCCGGCTCCACGCTACGTTTCGCGGCGGATTCCGCGCAAGGCTCTTGAGCCCGTCATCCCGACCAAGGCGGAAGGCCGCGTGGAGGAAGCCGGCCGCGAATGAGAGGTACCTTTGACTCGCTGGCAGATGTCTCGACTGCGCTGGCGCTCCGCTCGACACGACAAACCGGGCGAGGTGCGTCTACTATCTGCAAGCATGGTGTGCAACCGGCCAGGAAGTGGAAGTCCTCGTCTTTCTGATTGTTCGGTCTTCTTCTTATGACTTGCGGCTGGAAATCTGCATCCCGTGAATGCCCCGTCCACAGGTAGGAATAGTCAAATTCGTGCAACACTTCAAAAGGTAAAACGCCCCCGGCGCGAAATTTTTTTTATTCCTTGTCCAACAAACACTTGCGCCGATTTCGGGCCCCTCGCGCCCCCGGAATTTTCGTCAAATTCGTGCCATTTCGTCCAAAGGTAGAGGGACCGCTCGGTCCGCAGAGCGGCCCCTCTGATTGCGGATTGCGGATTTGAGAGGGCACGAGATGGGTGACGGAGGACCGAGGGCACAGGGCGGAGGGCAGAGAACAGAGGACGGAAGACAGAAGACCGAAGACGGCAGGCACGAGGCGACCGTTGATGGCGCGCGGGCGGGTCAGGAAACAGCCCGGCGGAGCAATCGCACTTGTTACCGCTGCGCGTATGCCCAGTGGATGCGGCCGGGCCTGTCGGCCCTCATGACGGGAGACTGGCTCGGGCGCCTGATGTGTGTCAACCATCCGGACGCCCCGGGCACGTGCCGGGAGGTCCTGCCCGGCGGCACCTGCCCGAACTTCCGCGCCCGGCGGGAGCCGCCCCTGCGGGTGGAGCCTCCCGAGCCGCCGAACGACGAAGTCAGGTACATCGCTCTGACCAGGGGCAAGTACGCCGTCGTCGACGCCGCCGACTTCGAGCGGCTCAACCGGTACAAGTGGTTCGCCACGCACGGTGCCAACGGGTCGGATTATTACGCCGCACGCTGGGAGGGCAAACGCATGATCCTCATGCACCGCGAGATCATGAACGCCCCGGACGGCACGATTGTCGACCACGCCAATCGCTGCCCCTCGGACAACCGCCAGTGCAATCTGCGCGCCTGCACGCATCAGCAGAACGTATTCAACCGCCGCTACCCCGCCCGCACGTCGCAGTACCAGGGCGTCTGGTACAGGCGAGACTGGGGCAAGTGGGTGGCGCATATCACGCTCGACGGGCGAAACGAGCATCTCGGTGTCTTCAATGATGAAGTCGCGGCGGCCAGGGTCCGCGACCGCTGGGCCTTCGCCTTCCACCGCCGCTTCGCCTTTCTCAACTTCGCCGAGGACTTCGAGGGTAAGGACCCCGACGACCCTGAGTTCCAGGCCATTCGCGACTACCTCCACGAGAAACGCCGAAAAAGAGAAGCCAGGAGGAAGGCCAAGAAGGAAAAGCAGAGGGAGCAGGACAAGAACAAAGGGCCAAAAAGCGGAAGCGCCACCACCAAACGGCCCCGCCGCAAGAAGCGCAAACCGCAGGCGACGGAGAATAAATGACAGGCAATGGGTGACAAGCAACAAGGCACCAGAAGCCGGGCTCCCAAACCACGAGAACGCGGGGAGCCCCCGCCGACGCGGCAATCTCCCGAGTTACAAGGGACGGGCGACAAACGATGAATTCATCCGCAGACCCCGTCCCGAGCGCAGCCGAAGGATCAACGCCGATTTCCGCAGATTTCGAATTGAGAACCGAGAACCCGCCACCGACGACTGCCTATTAACCACGGAGACATGGAGGGCACGGAAGAAGAAACTCCCGCCCCAGGCGGCCACTTTGATCATCAATTGTAAATCATGTCACCCCGGACTCCGATCCGGGGCATCGATCCAAGGGCCTCCGAAAGGAGGAGAGGATACACTCAATCCCCCCGCGGATGTTCTATAGAGGCTTGGTTCGAAATTCGCGTATGCGAGTGTTGTCAACAAGACGATCCAGCGTCTTAACGGTGAATACTTTTCCTCTGGTGTGGATTATGAGCCTCTTCATATCTTCACAGCGTACACCGAAGCCCCGCCCTCCAATGCACGCAACCACCTCGTATTTCGGATTGCCTGTGGCACTTTCCTCCAAACTCAGCGAACAGAGCCGTAGAATCCGGGTGACCTTGTCACGTGCCGTTCCGTCGTCCTCCGTTATCTTTGCCTCTATTATTACAGAGGGATTGAATTCGCTTGGGATAATGAAATCGGGCGTTTGGTCGAAGCCCTCGATCCGCTCCGCGCGCTTCGTCTTGCGGTAGCTTACTCCCGCATGTGTCAGTACATCTTCAATTGCCGATTCAAGACTATCGCCGACCAGCTCACTTACAGAGTCACGATGACCCGCGATATGGAGGTCTATTCCCCTGGTCCTTAACGGATCATCCTGTGACACAGACCCATACTCGCTCATGATGCACACTATAGTCTGAAGACTTGGCTTGCCAGATTCGGCACACTGCTGTCCATGTCTGACGAAGAAAAAATAAAGCTGCTCCGCATATCACTGGCCGCCGTGATTCGCCGGCGCCGCGAGCAATGTGGTCTGACGCAAGAGGAACTTGCGTTCCGCTGCGCGCTGCATCGTACTTACGCAAGCCTTGTTGAGCGCTCTCAGAAATCGCGCACGATCGACTCATTGGCCAGAATCTCAGCCGCTCTCGACCTGAAGCCGTCGCAGCTTCTGAAGAGGGCAGAGCATGCTCTTGAGAAGGGAAGAGCCAATGGGTAGCGGCGACGAGAAAGATTCATCCAATAGACAGGCACGCCAGCGAGCGCGTGAGCCACTCACCACGGAGGAAATCCTGGAACTCGGATCATCTCTCACCGAAGTCTTTCGAGCAATTCGCACAATGCACGAGCGGAAGAGGGTTGCCAAGTACATTAAATATCCGCCTCTCCCTTCCGTTTTCAGCGAATCAATCGTCATCGCGGCAACCCCCACGTTGTTTGGGGCAACCTGGACAGCACGTTTCGGGGGCACACTCTGCGACCTGGTTTTGAGAACTGGCGAGGACCTTGACGAGAAACGTGTAGAGGTAAAGGCTACCGGTCGCCATGCTTTTCAAGAGTTGAAGGAGAAGGATTTGCAGGCTGATTTTCTCGTGTGGCTGCGGTTCGGGCGTCGATTTGAGACCGGTTCTGGACCAATCGAGGTGGCAATCCTCGAAGCCCCGGGGAGGTACATCGCCAAGCCCCGGAGATTGGACGTGACCCGGTTTGAGGCGATACGAGGGGTAGTTGATAATCAGAAGTTGTTTCGCTTCGATTCCCTTGAGGACCTTCTCAACGGCAGAACCAGCAAGGCAACGCCCTCGTCCCGCCAGTGACATCAAGCCGCGGGCGCTGGATGGCTGTATTCCTGTACAACCTCTATGTTGCGCAAGCGAGGGTTGTGGTCAAGCTTGAGCCCGTCAGCAATGGATTCCATTACGGTGCCAAACTCGCAGACGGACTCAGCCTGCGACGCAATCCGGTTTTCGTCGTGTGGACTTTCCACAAGCATTCTAATGGTCAGTTCGTACAACATGCTTCATCCCTCGAGTCCATGCGTGTGCACCTTGGCGTATCAGTGCCAGCCGGATTGGCGACCCGGACTCCCGCAAGCTGGTTCGCCTTGGGACGTCAGGGACGCACTCTGTTTTCTTTTCTTGGGCCTATCTTTTTTGGAGGCAGGCGCACCACCTTGAGGTCGCGCGACCGCTGCCAGGCTCTCAGGTCCTGGCAGATGGCAGCCAAATCAAAGTTGAACCGGCGCGCGTGCTCCTCCCGGTACTTGTGGATTTCCTCGTTGATTGGATCTCTCATATATCTGTCTCCAGAAGCTCGTCGGGTGAGCATACCTCGGGGCACCGATAACCGTTGTCTTCAACGATCTGACGAATCCTCAGGCGGGCAATAGGGTTGTTCAGGTGAGCGAAATTCCATGTGATGAGAACGTCCATTCCATTGACGGCGGCTACGGCCATGTGGAGAGCGTCGCCCGGATACTCGGTGGGAATCGCCTTCGCAGCCAGGATCGACTCGGCCAGTGCTTGAGCCTCCTCGTCGACATCAAGCACGGCAAGAGAAGAAAGGGCGTCGATTCGCTTTTGGGCTTGTTCCGGGTCTCCTTGCTGGGCCTCCTGATGCACCAATACAGAAACGTACGTCGTAAACCGCGACGAAAGGAGCTTGGACCAGAGCTCGGCCGTGGCTTCCTGCCGGGCAGCGACGAGAAGATCACGGCTGGGTCTGGCGGCCAGGTAGCTGACTACGCTGGTCTCGATGTAAAGTTTTTGCTTCATGGTCGGTTCCTCCTGCGTTCACGCAGGTTTCTGCCGTCACGCTCGACCTTCACTACGGTATTGTAGCGGAAGTCCGGCGCTGAGGCAAGGAGAGAGGGCAGTAAAGCGGAAGGAAGCAACACATCATTTTCTTGTTTCGAGTCGCTTTCCGTGTTGGGAACAGGACGGTGTCACGAAACTGCGCGTCGGCCCTTCTCACTTCTCCCTCTTTCTCTCTCGCGAGCGGCCTTCGGCGCTGGGCCTAGGCCTGAGCACGGCGCTCGCATATTCGTTCGGGTGGAGTTGCTCGATCTCTTGTTTTACTATCCGGGGCGCCTTCGGGTTGATATCTAATCCCAATACATCGCAACCCATCCGATTTGTTTCGATCAGTGGTGTTCCGCCCCCCATGAATGGGCCGTCAATCCGCACGCCCGAGAAGCGGTTTGGCTTATAGAATGTCTCGCGCAGAGGCTTATTCGAGAACTCAGCCAATAGAAGGCCGCGAAAAAGGGTACCGGGTCTTCGAGCAAACCATTTGTGCACCGCGATAATCGGGCGATAATTCTGCTGAATCTGCTTCTCCCGCCGCGCGAGATCGGCAACGAAGGGTATGTCAAAATCACGTTCGATCATTGTCGCTCATATTCACACATAGCTGTCGATCATTCATCGGCCGAAGAGAGCCCTGGGCCTCTCAAGCGATGCATTGTTCACTATAAGGATGCAAGCCTAACATCCTCCAAAGGTCCTGTCAAATTTCTCCAGCTAGCCTTCGGATTCTCACAGGCAGGTTTCAAGTCCATCGGTCCGCCCGGCGCGTTCGCGCCGGGAAGTGACATGTGTTCAGCCGAGCAGGTAACTTGATTTTCGCCGGGAGCCGGGCAAGAGGGTGGCAGAAGTTTGGAAGGGTTAGAAGGATGTAAGAGACCGGAGGCCGGGTTTTCCTCTGGTCATGCCATTGGCCCAAAACTTGTCCCCGCGGAGGCGGAAAGC
>CAYFUB010000554.1:0-31335 GCA_964346195.1 uncultured Pirellulales bacterium | reverse complement strand
CAACGCGCCGCCGGATCCGGCGGTCTTCAAGGGGGACGTGTGGTCGTTCACGACCGAGCCGTATACCTACTGGATTCCGAGCGTGACGGCCACGGCCAGTTCGTCCGCCCTCAACATGGGAGCGGCAAAGACGGTCGATGGCTCGGGCCTGAGCAACGGCCAGCACTCGTCGGTGGACGTGGACATGTGGCTCAGCGCCCCCGGCAACCCGCTGCCGGCCTGGATCCGCTATGGGTTCGACCGGTCCTACAAGCTCGACTCGATGAGGGTGTGGAACTCGAACCAGAAGGTGGAGTTGTACGTGGGCTTCGGGGCCAAGGACGTCACGGTCGAGTACTCGCTGGACGGGGTGGCGTGGACGACGCTGGGCGAGGTGGAGGTCGCCCGGGCCGACGGCACGGACACCTATACGGGCCTGACCGTGGATCTGGGCGGGGTGCAGGCGCGTTACGTGCGGCTGACGATCAACAGCAACTGGGGCGGCTTCATACCGCAGGCCGGCTTGAGCGAGGTGCGGTTCTCCTATATCCCGGTGCAGGCCCGCCAGCCGAGTCCGGCCGACCACGCGATGGGGGTGGCGCTGGCTACGGTGCTGGATTGGCGAGACGGGCGGGAGGCCTCCTCGCACCAGGTGTACCTGGGCACGGACAAGCAGGCGGTGATCGAGGGCACGGCTCCCATGAAGTCGACGACGGAGAGCCGCTACCAGCCGGCGTCGCTGGATTTCGGGACGTTTTATCACTGGCGGGTGGATGAGGTCAACGACGCGACGGCGGAGTCGTGGCCGGGCGACGTGTGGAGCTTCGCGACGGTCGAGTACGCCCCCATCGACGATTTCGAGAGCTACAACGACGAGGAGGGCCAGGACACGCGGATCTACGAGACCTGGCTGGACGGCTGGGTCAACAACAACGGCGGGACGGTGGGCAACTGGGACCCGCCGTTTGCCGAGCGGACGATTGTCCACGGCGGCGGCCAGTCGATGCCGTTCGACTACAACAACACGGGCAGCTTTTCCTACAGCGAGGCGGAGCGGACGTGGTCTGCGCCGCAGGACTGGACGGTGAACGGGGCGACGGACCTGAGCCTGTGGTTCCGGGGGGCGCCGGTGGGTTTTGCGGAGTCGGCCTCGGGCACGATCACGATGAGCGCCTCGGGCACGGACATCTGGAACACGGCGGACGAGTTCCGCTTTGCCTATCAGCGGCTGGCGGGCAACGGCTCGATCACGGCCCGCGTGGAGAGCCTGGTGCGGACGGACGGCTGGGCCAAGGCGGGCGTGATGATCCGGGAGAGCCTGGAGGCGGGCTCCAAGCACGGGTCGGTGGTGGTCACGCCGGACAACGGGGTGTCGTTCCCGTGGCGGCTGTTTGCCAACGACATCAGCGACCAGATCAATCAGACGGGCGTGGCGGCCCCCTACTGGGTGCGGCTCACCCGCACGGGCAACGTGCTCAAGGCCGAGCATTCGGCCGACGGGCAGAGTTGGTCGAGCGTGGGGCCCGATGCGGCCGCCTCGTCGAAGGACATCCCGATGGCCGGCACGCTCTACATCGGTCTGGCCCTGACCAGTCACAATGCCGCCGACGTCACGGTGGCGGAGTTCTCCGACGTGACGGTCACCGGCGCCACGGGCTCCTGGCAGGTGGCGGAGATCGGGGCGGACCATCCGAGCAACGACCCGGCGCCGCTGTATGTGATCGTGGAGGACAGCACGGGCAACAAGGCCACGGTGACGCATCCGGACGCGGGCGCGGTGAACGTCAGCGACTGGACGCCGTGGCGGATTCCGCTGAGCGACCTTGGCGGGGTGAATGCGGCCAAGGTCAGGAAGCTGACCATCGGCGTGGGGGACCAGAGCACGCGGGGCCACGGCAAGCTCTATATTGACGACCTTGAGTACGGCCGTCCGATTCTGCCGGTGGGCCTGGTGGCGCACCACGCCCTGGAGGACGATGTGCTGGATAGCTCGGGCAACGGCCATGACGGCACGGCGGTGGGCACTCCGACCTTCGTGGCGGGTCCGGCCGGTCTGGGCCAGGCGCTGGAATTCCCCGGGACCATCGGCCACTTCGTGGACCTGGGGACCTACAACCCGTCGGCCCTGTCGGGGATGCTCTCGGTCTCGCTGTGGGCCCGGTGGAACGGGCTGACCAGCTACTACCAGGGTCTGATTGCCAAACGCGATAGCTGGGCGGAAAACGAGATGATGTGGCAGATCGAGGCCAACATCACCAGCGGGGCCGTCACCTTCTCGCGTACCAACAGCTATCCGGGCAGCGGCAACCCGGTGCTGCCGATTGGCGAGTGGGCCCACGTGGCGGTGACCTTCGACGGGACGACGGCCCGGTTCTACGTCAACGGCGTCCAGACGGGCCAGGGGGCGTTCTCGTTCGGCTCGGACCGGGAGGCGGGCCTGCATCTCGGCTGCTGCGACAGCAACGGCGGCAACCCGTTCAACGGGGCCCTCGACGAGGTCCGGCTGTATGACGTGGCCCTGACCGACGCCGAAGTCAGTGCCCTGGCCGGCCGGTAAGGACGCACGACCCCGCGTCTCCACGAGAACCCGGGGTTGACGACGGCATGAAAAACCGAGGCCCGCGCCCCCAAGCGCGGGCCTCGGCATTTCTCTATCTCCTGTCGCAAACTCCAGAGCACGCTTTGGATGCGCGCAGAACAGTTGCTGATTCGAGATCCCAACGGGCCCACTGCTTCGGTGCGCGGCATTGTGCGGATTGTCAATCGTTATGTGATTTCGGATTTGCCGGGGGGCGGGCCGCGGCTATAATGATGACGCGACAATGAAATGACACCATTGGAAGCCGACAAATGTCGTGGCTCGTGGCCTGTATTTCCGCATTATTTGTCACCTCTGCCCTGATTGGAGTGTTTTCTCATGGAGCGTATCCCGCAGCCCAAAGCGCGTCTCATTGTCAATGTGATGGAGCATGGGACCATTGTCGGCACGGATGATCCCCTGAGCCTGGAGTTCGAGGATTGCGTCAACGCGGTCAACGGACTCGTCGGCTGGCTGGCTTCCGTGCTGGCGGAGGTCAACGACGACAGCGAGGAGACGATCGGCACGGCGATTCTCGTGGACGCCCTGCACCACTGGACCTTCGACGAGCAGGTCGATGAAAGCGGGGAGGCCGACGACGAGGCGGACGAAGAGCCAGGGACGACCGCCAACTGACGAACACGGTCGCGCTGGAATCCGGACGCCGGGTGTGCGACCCGATCGCGGCGGGGAGCCGCCCTGTGTCATGCTGGGTCGCTGCGCCGCTTCGCGGCCGGCGTCAGGAGGGAACCGGCAGCGACAGGCCACGTTGGATGCCATGCTTGGCCTGCCCAACGCATCATTCCGCGTCTGGCGATCCCTTCCACCAGCCCGCGGAATGCGAATATGCTGCTGCCTGCGAATCATCTCCATGCGCAGGATGTCTGGATTGGGGCCCCAAACGCGACGCATCGCGTTTGGGAACCCTCCCTGCCTGTGCAGGAATGACAGAGTCGCGGCAACCGGGTGCGCTCACGGAAGTTGGACCCCTGCCTGCCCGGCGCGGCCTCCGGCCGCAACCGAAATCACAATAGCCGAAAGAAACGGAAAAGGGCGAAAGGGGGCGGGCGGAGATGACGCGTGTCGTTGCCGTTTTCCGCGTTTCCTTTCGTTTCTTTGGCTCCGTTCTCTTGGGAGCGAAGCGGAGCATCCGGCCATGGAATGAGAAGTCCGCAGCACATCACCTCAACCGTCGTGGCGTGTCCCGCATCGGAGGGGGTACAAGGGGGCGACCGACGGGATGGCCCGCGTTTCGGTGTTCCGCACGGGCTTTGAGAATAACGAAAAGGGCTGTGCGGGATGCCGCACAGCCCGTAGGTTCAATTCTTCTGTTATTACCACTCTGTCACAGTGTCTTGCGTCTGCGCATCCAACCGACAAGACCGACACCCAGACCGCCAAGGATCACGGCACCCGGAGCGGGGATAGGAGGCTCCTCCACCACGACCGTGAAGGCCTCGACGTCGGCCGACGCCGTGAGCCGCAGCATGCCCCAGTTTACGCCATCGATCTGGCCGATAGCGGTGGTCACGCTGACCGATCCCGCGGTCGTCGTGACGCGGTCAGCCCCATCGCTGACGGTCTGCTGCGTCAAAGATGTGCTTGAAGCGATCAGGGTACCCTGAGCACCGAAGAGCTCCAGTTTGACCAGAACGTCTTCACTCGCCCAATCACCGATATTGTCCGTGGTCAGATCCTCGTCCAGCGTGAAGTTCACCGTGAAGGTCGTTGTCGGGCCCGACGTGTTCCAATTACCGACGCTCCACTCTCTCGCCCACGTCCCGGAATCAGTAGTCGAGACGGCATCTGGCGGATCATTGGCTAACACGCTGATCCATGTAAAGTTGAGGTCTGTGCTTGGGGGCGTGACAACGGTCACGCCCGTCCAGCCACTCACGGTCAGACTGCCGGTGCCGATGACGTCGACACCGGACATGGCGGCCTGGCTGACCGACGAGGTCAACGCCAGGGCTAAAGACGCAACACACAAAATTACAGTTCTCTTCATACCTTCTCCTTTTTCAGAGTGCCTTTCATTCTCGCCCGAATCTTCGGGCCTCTCTCCGATCCGCCTACACCGCGAACCGTTATCACGTCAGACCAATGCTTCTTACTTCTTCACCTCGCGATGCAGAATATCCTGGCGCGCGTCACCAACGCCGGTGCCGTCTATGACCTATTCGTAATACATCTGTTCGCGCGCTATCTGCGCGGATGCTCCGTCATCGGGTATTCCCGTCCCTGGACGCCTTACTTGTGCCGCTGGACTCCATTGGAGCCAGCGCGCCGTGGGACGCAGGACGATGCCAGTTTGCCCAAGGAGAGGCCTTTCACCGGCCCCCTCCGAAATATTCAACACCCTCGTTCGTCGTGCGTAGTTCATCCGCCGATCCACTCCTTGGATAAACGCTCCGGACAGACCCGTTGGAAGGACTTGTCCCGGCGGAACTGGTACGCGCTTCTACCACTTGCCGTTCCTAGATATCGTGTATTGTACCCATGAGATTGGTGCCTTGTCAATACCTGACTTCACTATTTTTACGCAGTGTGACTTCGTTTCTGAGCGAAAAACGGGCATTGGGAGAAAATGAGGGAAAAAAACGCAACAGGCCTCCGGGATCGCTGGTCGGACGAGGGGCTGGCACTCGGTCATACAGGATTATCAGTCGACGGGCGAATTCGTTTGACCAGGGGGGTGGAATCTGCCATGATAGACTACCCCTGTGAATACCAGAATGCAAAAGGCGAAGTGCCAGATGACGAAGTCACGTGCAAGAAGGGCAAGAAACGGCAGGGCTGGCGGGCGGTTCCCGCGTCCCGGCGCTTGTGATTCAATTCGTGCTATCGCCATCCTGTGAGAGGATTAAGGTGTACTTGAGAGCGGCAAGCATAAACATCGATGATTCTGTGCTGGTGCAGCAATCGCGGGCGGGCGACACGCAGGCCATGGAGCGGCTGATCCTCAAGTATCAAAGCCGTATTTACAACGTCATCCTGAAAATGTGTGGAAATCCGGACGATGCCGCGGAACTCGCACAGGAGACGTTTGTCAAAGTGATTGAGAGCATTGATAAGTTCAAGGGAAGGAGCAGCTTTTACACCTGGCTCTTTCGCATCGCGGTCAATCTGACGTTGAACCACTGCCAGCGAAGCGCCAGGACGGCTACCCGTTCCCTGGATGCCGAAGAAACGGAGGCCGACGGGAGGGCGCAGCAGTTGCTCAGGGACCTCCTGAGCGATGAGAGCGCGGTCGATCCGGCGGTGCTGGCCCAGAGCCGCGAGCTTTGCGAGTTGGCCAAGAGGTCGCTGCTGAGGCTCGAAGAGCCTCAGCGGACGGTCGTCGTGCTCCGCGATATTGAGGGTATGGATTACGCGCAGATTGCCGACGTCCTGAATATTGAGCTCGGGACGGTCCGCAGCCGGCTCAGCCGGGCCCGGAGCAATCTGAGAGAGATTCTGGAGGCCATGCTGAAATGAAGCCGAACCCAAGTCTTGACGAACTGCTTTGCAGTTTCATGGATGGGGAGCTTTCTCCCCGCCAGCGGACGGAGGTCCAGCGCATGGCGGCCCGCGACCCGGAGGTAGGCCGGCGTTTGCGGGAGCTCCAGAACTGCCGGAGCCTGTTTTGTTCGCTGCCCCCGGCGGAGGCCCCCGGCGAGATGCTCGAGCAGATCAAGCTGTCACTGGAGCGGCGGACGCTGTTGCCGGAGCAGCCGGTCTTTGCCTGGCGTTCCGCCGGCGTATGGCATCTGGTGTTCCGCAAGTGCGTGGCCGCCGCCGCGATGATCGCGCTGCTGGCGGTCCTCGGCGCGGTCGTCTATCAGATCGTGGCCCCCGTTGCGAGCACAGGACCGGAGCCGCTCGTGTCGCGGGCGGGACGCCCTCGAATCGCGGGCAAGATGCCTGCGACACGGGTCGCCGAGCCCGCCGTGGTCGCGGACGCAGGCTTTTCCGGGCGGCTGGAACTGAAGACCGCGGTCCTGGCCCAGGCGGATGCCTTCATCAGGAGGGCTATCGAGGATAACGGGCTGGCGAATTTCGTGCAGGCCGACGGGATCGACGGCGGACGGGTCTATCGGTTGGTCAGCAGCCGGGAGGGCGTCAACCGCCTCCTCACGTCGCTCAGCGGCCTGTGGCCGAATTTCGACAGCGCGACGCTCCACGTGAGCAGACCCGGGGAGCCGATCCACCCGGTCGTCGTCGACGCCGTTACGCCCGGGCAGGCGGTCAGCATCGTGGCTCGCAACAGTACGCAGGCGTCCCTCGAAGCGGCTGAGAGCTACGCCCGTATGAACGGTGTGGAACGGACTATCCCGGGCCGTGAAATCGTCATGGCCATCAACGAATACACGGGCAATACGCCGGCCTTGATACCGATTCCGAAGCCCGTGGAGGCGGCGAAGACCGCAGCTTCAGAAGCTACTCTTATTCCGCCTCAAGGCGACGTTGAGGCGAGTTTGACAATCGTCCTCCTTGGTACACGGTGATTGCGAACCGGTGACTGCGGATGGCGGATGAGCCACGCCATAGTCCGTTATCCGCAATCCCGGTTCCGCAGTCCCACGAGGGCAAGGGAATGCTCGAAGTCCGCGACTGTTGCTTGGCCATCATCGACGTGCAGGGCAAGCTTGCCCAACTCATGGCGGACAAGGAAGCGCTCTTCAAGAACATCCAAATCCTGATCCAGGCCGCAAAGATTCTCGAGATTCCCGTTCTGTGGTGCCAGCAGGTGCCCGAGTCCCTGGGGCCGACCCTCCCGGAAATCGCCGACCTCCTGGCGGGCACTCGTGTCGAGGGTGTGGGTCCCCAAACGCGAAATACCGCCTTTGGGGTCCCCGTCCCGCCCTCGAATCGCGGACAGGATGCCCGCGACACGCGCGTTTGGGAACCTGTCGGGCCCATCGACAAGGCCTGCTTCAGTTGCTGCGGCGCGGAGCGGTTCCGCACCGAGTTGGGCCGACTGGACAGAAAGCAAGTCCTTCTGTGCGGCATTGAGACCCATGTCTGCGTCTACCAAACGGCCCTGGACCTGATGCAACAGGGTTTTGAGGTCAACATCATTGCCGACGCCGTCTCTTCTCGAACTGCTCAGAACCGGCAGATTGCCCTGACCCGCCTGGCTGCCGAGGGCGCCCGCCTCAGCAGCGCCGAGATGGCCCTCTTCGAACTGCTTAAGACCGCCCAGCACCCCCGGTTCCGGCAAATCGCCAGACTCGTCAAATAGCTGCGCTTGCCGATCCCGACGGTTTTGACGAGTTCGTCACTCGCATTATGGAGTAATACGGATTATGATTGATTCGTGCGCGGTCTGTCATCCCTTCGACTCCGCTCAGGGCAGGCTCTGAGCGGAGCGCAGCGCAGTGAAGGGGTCCCCCAAACGCGAATGATTGCGTTTGGGGGCCCCAACGATCTGGCCTGCGAGCGAGAGAAACCTCCCTTTCGAGGGCCAGATTCCTTCGAAGCTCAGGACAGGCTCTTCGGCTTCGCCTCAGGATGACGGAGCCCGCCGCGCAAGAATTTTTCCTAATCCGTATAAGCGGAGGGGTTTCCTGGCGGTACCGGGGCTCCAGATGACGATACAGGTAACGCTCGTGGATTCCCTGACCGATACGATGCTCAAGATACCACCCCGAAGTGCAGGCGACCAAAGGAGTTGCCGCCGTGTCATGACTTGAAGAGGGCATGCGGCAAGAAAACAGTGAAAGAAATGTGCATTTTCACCTTGACTGATTCTACTGCTGTCGAATATATTCTAATGCATTAGAATACGGAGTGATGACATGAGCACAGCGAAGAAGCAGCAGCGGGCCGGCCCGGGCGACTCGCCGGTGGAATTGACGGAGGTGGAGTGGGAGATCATGAAGGTGGTCTGGGCCCGGCAGCCGTGTGCGGCCGGGACCGTTCAAGAGGAGCTGGCCCGTACGCGCAACCGGGCTTACAGCACCGTCAAGACCCTGATGGACCGCATGGTCGAAAAGGGATTCCTGAGAATCGAGAAGATCCGCAACCTGCAATTGTTCACCGCCTGCGTCAGCGAGGTCGAGGCTCGGCGGGGCGAATTCCGCAAGATGCTCAAGCGGGCCTTCGACGGGGCGCTGACCCCCATGATGCAATTCCTGATCGAGCACGAACGGCTCTCGAAGCAGGAAGCCGCGAAGCTGCGTGAACTGGTGGACAGAAGCGAGGGCAAAAAGAGCGGGAGGTCACGAAGATGGGCGAGATGATCGGTGCCTGCGTGACAGGTCTCAACAGTATCGGCCGGGGGTTCTGCACCTACGCGACCGCCATGTTCCTCCAGACCGGCATGCTTGTGGCGATACTCTTGCTGCTCGATCTTCTCCTGCGCAGGTACGTCCGGGCCACGTTGCGTTATTGGATATGGCTGCTGGTGTTCGTCAAGCTTCTCCTGCCGCCGGGCCTCTGCGCGCCTACCGGGATCGGCTACTGGTGCGGCAAATACGCTCCGTCTTCCGCGTCGGTAGCGCCGCAGCGGACTGAGACCGCCGTGCCCGCACCCGTGAGGACAGAGCCGGCGGCCCGCATCGAAACGCCGGAAAGTCCACCGTGGGCAGCCTATGCCGCCCCTGCGGTTGTTGAGGCGGTCGAATCTGCCTTCCCTCACGGCGAGAGCCTTTCCTGGCAGGGCGGCGTGTTTGTCCTCTGGGCGGCCGGGGTCTTCGTATTCGGCGTACTGCTGATCCAAAGGCTGCTCTTTGTGAAGGGATTGATCGCCCAGGGAGAGCCGGCGGGGGAAGATCTGGTCGATGTTCTGGGTCGATGTCGCCGGCGGGTGGGTGTCCGTCGGGGGGTCAGGCTGCTGCTGTCTCCGAACGCGTTCAGTCCCGCCGTCTGTGGGTTCTTCCGGCCGGTGATCCTCATGCCGGCAAGACTCCTGGAAAGGCTACCGGCGCACAACGTCGAGGCCATCCTGATCCATGAGTTGGCCCACCTCAAACGCGGAGACATTTGGATCAACTGCGCACAGACGGTTTTGCAGATTATCTACTTTTATAACCCGTTGGTGTGGCTCGCCAATGCGATGGTCCGGCGGGTGCGCGAGCAGGCAGTGGATGAAATGGTGCTGGTCGCTCTTGGCGCGGAGGCCAAGAGCTACAGCCGCGCGCTGATTGACATTGCGGAAATGGCATTTCTGCGGACCAGCCCCGCGCTACGCCTCCTTGGCGTGGCTGAATCAAGAAAGTCATTAGAAGGGAGGATCAAACACATGATTGCCAAACCGATACCGAAAAACGCGAAAGTGGGAGTGATGGGTGTGCTTGTCATCGCAGGGATAGGCGCGATCCTGCTGCCCATGGCGCAGGCTCAAAGGCAGAACACACCAGCCGCAGCGCCGCAGGAGACTCCGGGGCAAACGATTGGCACGTTGCCCGATGGCACGACAGTCGAACTGGTTGGTCTCTGCCAGGACCCGGCGGCACAAGGGCAGCAGTGGTGGCGGCCGGATGGGACGCCGATGGAGGAACCCGAGTATGACAGGCAACTGATCAGGCACGGTGGCTGGGAATATCCGGGTATCGGCTTCCTTCTGAAGTTCTCCACTTCGGAGGATCTGAGCTACAAGGTTCCGGCTTGCATCGGGGATCTGCAAGCCGGTACTTTGGGCGGTTCAGGCGCCCTTCGGGGACAGGGCGTCGCTTACTACGGACGCCACGAGCCTCACGCCATCTCCCTGCCGGATCAAACCGACATTGAAATCGTCGTGGCGGTTGGAGAGTGGAAGGTGAGCGAGCGGGGGCGTACGGGCGCGTCCATCTTCCCGCAGCCCACGTACCCTGACACCACCCCTCTGCCGGATGGGGGCGTCATTCTTCTCTCCGGCTTGCGACCCAATCCCCGAGAAGAGTCGATCAAGACCTTGATCGAGGCAACGACAAATCCAGGCAATCTGGAGGTTCGCCTCGAGTGCACTACGACAGACGGACGTCATCTCCGAACACAGCTCACACTGGATCGACCCTTCAATCGACAATTGCAGCAATACACTTTTGGCTTCGATGTTCCCATCAAGGAGATGGACAGCATCGCGGTCAAATACCGTCCGTTTCATCCTGTCGTGTTCCGGAACGTGTCGCTGCGGCCGGGTCACAAGAGTGTTGTGACGGTGGATGTCGGGGCCCCTGAAGAGAGGACCCCGCGTGCAAGCGGGGCTCTCTCCGGCTCGGATAACGCCCCCGAGCGCAAGGCATACTCGCACACGTGCCTGGCGAACCTGGGCAAGGCTGTGCTGATCTATGCCAATGATCACGACGATCAACTACCGGGGGGGATAGAGAATGTGCGCGAGCAGTTGAACCCGGTGGAGGCCCAGTGGCTGTTGGAGAATGTGGTTTATCTGGGCAAGGACCTCTCGGCGGCCGACTATCCCGGGCGTGCGGTCGCCTATGACCGGACCCTGCTGGCCGAGGGTAACGGCACGAACGTCCTGTACCTTGATTGCCATGTCGATTTCGAGAATTCCCAGGAGTTGGAACGGCTCGGCATTTCCTCCGTGCGGTGGGACGCGGCGCTGCGGACGTATGAGGTCAATCGCCGGGTGGTGGACTTCCCGCGAGCGGAGGACTTCTCCACGCCCGAGGCGGCCTACGCCACGATCAATCGGATCGACCGGGACGATCCGTCGGCCTGGCAGAAGGTGAGCGTCGCGGCCCTGGCGGAGCGATTCGCGCGGGAAGGTGGCCCGCGCCAGACCACGGGCGACCCCGAATGGGCCAACGTTCTGCGCTACGCCCGCATCATCGAGGTCATGGTCTGGGACAACACGCGCGCCGCGGTGATGGCTCAGTTGCCGCAGGGCCTTTCGAGCCAGAAGATCGTCGCGCCGATCGACGTGCGCTATCTCGAACGGGAGAACGGCCGCTGGCTCAACGGCGACAATGACCGGTTCTGGACCGTGGAAGAGGCCAAGGCCGAGTTCCTGGCTCGGCTCGGGGGCGCCGAGCGGCTACCGGAGCTCGGTATCACTACCGGCCAAGGGGTACCGTTGCGCCGACAGACTACGCCTCGGCCGTAGTCCGCCCCGGCATCGGGTTCGATGCCATCATCATAGGCGACCGGGACAGCACGATGGAGCAGGTCAAGGCGAAACTCGGCCCGCCGGACGAGGAAGAAGACGGCTGGCTCAGCTATCGGGACAAATACGGCCTCGATTTCATGTTCTCTCCAGCCGGCGTGCTCCTGGAGATTCGGATGAATCCGGGATTCCGGGGCCGGTTGACCTCCGGCATTTCGCTGGTGTCCTCGTAGGCCGACGTGTTCAAGGCATACGGCCGACCCATCGAGGAGAGGAAGGTGGACGACCTTCATCGACAGAATGAACATCGGGCCCTGTTCCAGCGCGAGGACGTCTCCCGGATCTACTATGCAGATGAGGGGCTCATCTTCTGGTTCAAGGGCGACCGGATCAGCCAGATAGTCACGGTTCCGAAGAGACCGACGGCTCAGCAGCCGGCGAGAAGCAATTAGGACAGGACCGATCCGGGCTTCGTGCCGTGTGTGTCACCCGTGTTCGCTGCGGACCTGGGCGGCGAGGCGCTGGATGTAGTGGTAGAGGGGGGCGGCCAAGCCGAAATGTCTCATAAGCCGGCCGGCGAATCGGGGCGACAGAATCGCGTCGTCGATGGTCCGATTGCTGGCCAGGTAGAAGCTTTTGTACCGGTACCAGGAGCGAATGGGCTCGGGCTTGTCCTGGCCGATGGGACGCTTGTACAGCTCGCCCTCCAGTGTGAACACTTTCTGCCTGGCGAACCATGCGATGGCTTGGAGAAACGACTCGGGGTCTTCATCAATCCGGCGTCTGAACCGTGCCATCAGGTCGGAGGCTGCGTCGTAGAAGCCGAGGCCGTAGCGGTATGAGCCGGGGCTGAGTTCCAGGAAATAGCCGGGGATGTAACGGGCCCAACCTCGGCCGGAGCGCTTGAACACGATCCACATATGGTCCCGGAAGGGTGATTTGTCGGGGGAAAAGCGCGTGTCGCGGTGAATCCGCGAGATGGTCTTGCCCACGGCGGGCTCGACCTCGAACGACAGATCGATGCCCAGCATGAAATCGGCTACTTCGCTCACGAGATCGCGCAGGGGCCGTAACACGTACTGCTCATAGACGGCTCGATGGGCTTCGAACCACGCCTTATCGTTGTGGCGTCCCAGGTCCCGCAGGAACGTGAACGTCTTGCGCGAGAACCCCTGGAAACGCCGCTCTGGTCTTGTTGTCACCTTGCTCATCAGCCACCACGGGCACAACAGACGGTTGCGGACAGGATAGTGCAGCGTGGAGCAAGTGTCAAACTTGTCATCAGAAATCACGTAGTCGCTGCAATTGACACGAGGAGGGAATGGGCGACAATGGTGACGCGGATGGGAGGTGGGCGGAAGCCGGTTGGCGCGGCCCGCCGGACTACCGCTGGCATCGGGGTGCCGCAACCATGGCAAGGGGCTGGCATGGATCAACTCAGGGGGAAGAGGGGTCGTTCGCCGGGCCGAGGCCTTGAAGCGCTTCGATGGCAGGCTCGGTCCGGACGAGGGCGGCCGACCGCGTGTTCGCCACCGGTTGCCCGTCTTTTCGTATCCATTTTTCCTTGGGATTGCCCGTCACGATTCCACCGTGATTCCCGGCGTACTTGCAGGAGGTCGCCGGCAACGCGGACGGATGCGCCGCGACTCGTGTGCAGGGGTGAGTACGATTGGATCCTGCCGGAAATCACGGATCGACTGTGAAAAGTATAAGAAACTAACAAAAATTCGTGCCGTAGGTAGGAATTCCTGATTGACGTTCAGCAAAATCCTCGGGAGAATTGAGAATAAGTAGAAGCAGACTGGTACTTGTGACACTCGTGTTTCCTCACGGAAGTGCGAGCACGAGCAGGGTAGGGACTGAGAGATGACTAGCGAACTGAGACGTACTTCCTCGCGGGAAACTGCCGAAACATCGGAATTGTCGCCCAAGGTCTCTTCAGGAGTGGCCGGCCTGGATGAAATCCTCGAGGGCGGGTTTCCGGAAGGGCGGACGACGCTTATCAGCGGCGGCCCCGGCACCGGTAAGACCATGCTGGGGCTGGAATTCCTCTACCGGTCAGCAGTGGCTGGCCAGCCCGGAATTCTGCTTCTCTTCGAAGAGCAGGGCGATGTCATGCGGCGCAACGTCCTCTCGCTGGGCTGGGACCTGGCGGAGCTCGAGAAGGCCGGCAAGCTCTTCATCCTGGAGGCGAAGCTGGACCACAATGCGATTCTGTCCGGGGATTTCAGCATCACGCCGCTGTTGGCGATCATCCAGGGCCAGGCGCGGAGGATGGTCGCCAAGCGGATTGTCATCGATGCCATCGATGTGCTGCTGCGGGTTTATAACGACGTACGGCGGGAGTGCAACGAGATTCATGCCCTGCACGACTGGCTGACGGACAACGGGTTCACCACCGTTTTGACCACGAAGAAGTCGGGCAGCGACCATGAGAGCGCGTCACAGTATGGGTTCCTTGACTATATGGCGGATTGCCTGATTTTGCTCGATCTGCGGGTGGCCGGACACGTAACGACCCGACGGTTGCGCGTCATCAAATACCGGGGCTCCGGCTTCGCCTCCAATGAGTACCCCTACGTCATCAGCGACCAGGGCAGTATTCTGATGCCCGTCTCGACCGCATCGCTGGACCACAAGCCTCTCGGGCCCCACGTCTCGAGCGGCAACGAGCAGCTGGACGTCGTGCTCAACGGGGGCTATCGCCGCAGTTCGAGCGTCCTGGTCACGGGCGCCAGCGGCACGGGCAAGACCACGCTGGCCTGCACGTTCGTCAAGGCCGCCTGCGACCGCGGCGAGAAGGTGTTGTACATCAGTTTCGAGGAGTCGGGCGAGGCCCTGATCTCCTCCATGCTCAGCCCCGGGATCGACCTGCAGCCCGCGGTCAGGGCCGGCATGCTGGAGTTCCTGGCAGTCATGCCGGAAGCGATGGGGGTCGAGCAGCACCTGCTCCGCGCCCTGAGGCAGATGGACATCCTCGGACCCGAGCATATCGTCGTGGATGCCATCTCGGCCTGCAAGCGAATTGGCGATGCGAGGGCGGCATTCGATTACCTCATGCGGCTCGTCGATATCTGTAAGCAGCGCGGCATCACGGCCCTCTTGACCAACCAACTGGCCCCCACCGATACCCAGGCGGATTTCAGCGGCATCGGGTTCTCCTCGCTCATCGATGCCACCATCCTGCTGAGGTTTATCGAGCGGGACAACCAGGTCGGACGCGACCTGCTGGTTCTCAAGAGCCGCGGGTCGAAGCATTCGAGCGATTATCGCGAGTTTCTCATCACGAATCACGGAATCAGAGTCGAAACTGTGCAAGGCGAGACGAACAGGGATTCAGTGCGTGGCGGCCGGCGCCTGCCAGGGGGGCCTTTCGGGACGGCACGCACTATCGGGTAGAGATAAGAGGGAGACGCGGATGGCGGCAAGCGCAAGGAGTGGGCCGGTTCGAGACACGGCGGGGAAAGAGTCGACAGGGTGCCGTCTGCGCCTGTTCGTAGCGGGAGATGAGCCGAACTCGGTCCTGGCCAAGGCCTCGTTGGATGAGATATGTTCCACGTATCCGGAACACGGCTGTGAGATTGAGATCGTGGACGTGCTGAAGGACTTTCGGCCCGCCCTGGCAGAGAATATTCTGGTCGCCCCCACCCTGATTGTGAACAAGGGAGGGGCGCGGAGCGTTATCTTTGGAAATCTGTCTGACACGGGGAAAGTACTGGCCGCGCTGCAGCTCGGGAGCGAGAAGTCATGACGACGGCAAGGAAACCCAGCTACGGGGAGATGGAATCGAAGCTCCTCGAAGTACAAGAGCTCATCGGCGCGCTGCGCAACCACGAGATCGACGCGATCGTCGGCGAAGAGCGCATCGCGGTAGTGCGCCTTCGCGAGGTGGAGGAGACCCTGGAGAAGGCACGGGTGGACCTGGAGCAGCGGGTCGTGGAGCGGACGGCCGACCTGGCCCGGATCAACCGGCAGCTCCAGGACATCATCGCCGAGCAACAGCGGACACAGGGCCTGCTCGAAGAGAGTGAGCGCCAGTACCGCGAGCTCGTGGAATGTGCCAACAGCATCATCATGCGCAGGAATACCGAGGGCTGCATCACCTTTATCAATGAATTCGCCCAGAAGTTCTTCGGCTTCGCTGAGCAGGAAATCGTCGGCAGGAACGTGGTGGGCACCATCGTGCCCGAGACCGACAGCGCGGGCACCGACCGGGCAGCCCTGGCCGATCAGGTCCGGCTGCATTCTGAGCGATACCCCGCGCTGGAGGCCGAGAGCATCTGCCGCGACGGCCGGCGCGTCTGGATCTCCTGGACGCACAGGCCCATCCGTGACGAAAACGGGCGCGTCACCGGTGTCCTGTCCGTCGGCAATGATATTACCCCGCTCAAGAAGGTCGAGGCGGCGCTGAAGGAGAGCGAGCGGCGACTGTTGAAGGCGCAGCAGATCTCGCACCTGGGCAACTGGGAGTGGGACCCCAGGAGCGATGCGCTCTGGTGGTCCGACGAAGCCTATCGTCTGTTCGGCATCGAGCCCGGACAGTTGGCGCTCAGTCGCGAGAGCTTCCTGTCCCTGGTGCACCCGGAAGATGTCGAGCGCATCGGGAATGCGATCAGCGAGGCGCTGGAGAAGAAACAGCCCTGCACGGCGGAATTTCGCGTCATTCGCCCGGATGGTCAGGAACGGTTCATCTACAGTGAGACCGAGTTCGCGTGCGACGCCGAGGATAACGTCGTGCGGGTGATGGGAACCACGCAGGACATCACCGAGCGCACGCAGGCCCGCCAGCAGTTGGAGCAGTACACGGCCCAGTTGCGGGACCAGGCCGAGCTGCTGGATCTGGCGCGCGACATGATTTTCGTCCACGACATGGACGGCCGGGTCGTCTTCTGGAACCACGGGGCCGAGCGGGCCTACGGCTGGAAGAAGGAAGAGGCCCTTGGACAACTGAGTTACAAGCTGCTCCGGACGGAGTACTCGGAACCGTTGATACGTATCACAGCCCGAATCATTCATCAGGGCTGGTGGGAGGGCGAGCTCGTTCACACGACGCGCGACGGCCGGAAACTGACGGTGGCGACGCGCTGGGCCCTGCGCCGGGACCCGAGCAGCCGGCCGGTCACGATTCTCGAGATCGATACGGATGTCACCGAGCGCAGGCGCGCCGAGCAGGAGATGGCCGAAGCCCGCCGGTTCGCCGAGAGCATCGTCGAGACGATCCAGGAGTCCCTGGTCGTGCTCGACCGGCAGCTCAACGTCGTCTCGGCCAATCGCGTGTTCCACGAGACGTTCGGGACGACGCTTGAGCAGGTGGAGGGCCGGCTGTTCTACACGCTCAACAACGGGCAGTGGGATATCCCTCGGTTGCGGCGCAGGCTCCGCGAGGTTCTGCCGCGCAACACCAGCTTCGAGGGTTTCGAGGTCGAGTGCGACGGCGCCGAGCCAAGGTCCTATGTGCTCAGCGCCCGGCCGGTTCGTCAACAGGCGCAGGACAAAGAGATGATCCTGCTGGTCATTCAGGATATCACCGTCAGCAAGGAGCAGCAACGCCAGATCGAGGCCGATCGGCAGCAGTTGGAATCGCTCACGGAGGAGCTGTTGTTGATCGAGGAGCGCCAGCGCCGCCAGATCGCCACGACGCTGCACGACTCGATCGGGCAATCCCTCGTCTTCGCCAAGCGGGAGTTGAGCGTTCTGCTGCAGCGGGCGGCGCCCGAGACGCAGGATTCACTGCGGCAGATTTGCGAGCAGGTCGCCGACGCGATCAAGCAGACACGGGACCTGACGTTCGAACTGAGCCCGTCGACGCTGTACACGTTCGGGCTGAAGGCGGCCGTGGAGGAACTGGCCGAGCAGTTCTCGGAGTGCGAGAGCTTCGCCTGTCGGGTCGAATGCGCCGAGGAACGCATGCCTCTGGCAGAGCAGGTAGAGGCGATGCTGTATCGGGCGATCCGCGAGCTGCTGGTCAACGTGGCCAAGCACGCGGGGGCCGGCCGCGTCGTGATCGCCCTGACACATGACGAGCGAAATGTGACGATCACCGTTCGGGATGATGGCAAAGGCTTCGATACGGCCGTGCTGAACGGGCATTCGCGAGAGCGCGGGTTCGGGCTGTTCAGTGTTCGTGAAAGGCTAACACGTATAGGAGGAAAATTCTCAGTGGAATCGACCACGGGCAGGGGTACTAAGATAACGTTGACCGTACCCCTGGAACTCGGACAACGGGCCGATCGGGGTTTTTGACAATCTGACAAAGACATGGGGGTCTTGACAACATGAGTATTCGCATCCTTTTGGCAGACGACCATACCATTGTTCTTCAGGGGTTGAGCAAGTTTCTTCAGGAGCAGGAGGGCATGGAGGTGGTGGGGCAGGCGAAAGACGGGTACACGACGGTGGACCTGGCCCGGGAGCTTTCGCCCGACGTGATCATTATGGACATCAGCATGCCGGGCCTCAACGGTATCGAGGCCACCCGGCTGATTCATGGCGAGAATCCCGACATCAAGATTATCGGGCTGTCCATGCACTCGGCCCGACGCTACGTCCAGGAGATGTTCAAGGCCGGCGCGCGCGGGTACCTCCTGAAAGACTGTGATTTCGAGGAGCTGATCGGGGCGATCCACGCAGTCGCCGACGGCGGGACCTACTTCGGCGAGGAGTTCCAAGAGAAGGCGGCCTGCTGAGTGTCGGATCGCTGCATCGCGTCTCAGAGGGTGTGTGAAAAGCCGCCTGCTTTCCGGCTGGCATCGTCAAGCCCCGACGTGCAGCGGCGCTGCCTCCCCGCAATCTGTCGTGATGTATTACCGGAGGTTTTTGAGGCAACCGGGGCGTTTCTTATGTTTTTAGTAGGAGGGCAGAGGCAGCCTCGGGCTACGTCGTCGGCTGCGTCATCCGAGGCGGTTGCAGGGCAGATTGCTGGGTACGTGAGAAGCTGTTTTTCAGGGGTAGTGCCATGATCCCGGATGAATATGTGCCGCCGCCAGAGCCACGGCGCAGGACAAGCGGCCCAAAATGCATAGGTTTCCATCTCATGGGCAAGTATCGATCCCAGTTGCCGTGGATCGGTGCAATCGTTCTCGTCGTCGCCGGTTCTGCCGCCATGTGCCTGATCGATTCGAGCGGCATCAAGGCCCGGGTCCTGGTGAACATTGCCGACACCTGTCCCGACGGGCAGGGGGCCTATGCGGTCTTGAAGAAGCACTACGGCATCTCGGGTGGCTCAAGGGGCGCGGTGGCGACCTGCCGGGAGTTCGTCAGGCTCAAGCCGCGGGACGCCTACGCCCTCGTCCTTCTGGGCGACGCCTACATCGGCACGGGGCAGATCCCGGACGCCATCGATTCGTACCAGCACGCCCTCGCGCTGGATCCGGATTGTTTCGATGCCCATCTGGGCATGGGCAAGGCCCAGTGCGAGTTGGGTCGTTACCCGGAGGCGATCGCCTCGTATGAGCGTGCGTTGCGGCTGAACCCGGGGTCGGCCCAGGCCCATCTGTCCCTCGGACTGGCCCTGTCCAATGCGGGCCGATGCGACCAGGCGATGCAGGCCTTCAAACGCGCCAAGGAGCTGGACCCTCAGATTGCCGGGACGCAGGTGACGACGGGCAAAACCTTCCTGCGGGCCGGTATGTACGCGCAAGCCATCGAATGCTTCCACGATGCCGTGCAGGCGGACCATGCGCACGCCCAGGCATATTTCAATCTCGGCAAGGCCTATGCCCGAGTCGGAGACAGAGCTCTGGCGATGGAGCAGCACCGCGTTCTTGTGAACCTGGACCCGCAACTGGCGGACCAACTGCTGCGCCTGATCGAGAAGTGACCTCCGCACCCTCTTCTCGTCAAAAGTAGTAGGCCAGTTCGAGTCTGGCGAAATCGTCGTCCCTGAGGTCGTAGAGAATGCTGTCCCTCGATGCGGCGCGGAAGAACCAGGCGTCGAGGATCAGCCGCCAATGCGAGTTGAGGCGCCGACTGGCCTCAATGCTCAGCACGCTCTCGGATTCCCCCACGTCCTGCATGAAGCCCACGAGCAACAGCGTGCCGGCGATGTCGTTGGGAGTCAGCCGCATGCCGAAGAAGATGTCGTTGTCGAAAATCGAGGTCGTCTCGGGCTTGTCCCCGCGCTCGTCCCAGGCATACTCGGCGAGGAAGCCGACGTCGGCTTTGCTGCCGGCGAAACCGAAGAACGTGTACTCGAAACCGCCGACGGTTGCGAAATACGGGTCGAGGTAACCGCTGCGGTAGAGAACCTCGAGCTTCCAGAGCCAGTTGCCCGTCGCCCATTGGACGTCGGCGCCCACCTGGGTGGTCTTCTCGTAGAAGGGGATCAGCCTCGGCTCTCCCGTGTCGTTGGGGTCCAGAAACTCCGACGGGACCAGCAACGGTTCCCGGTTCGTTCCCCGAAACAGGTAAATGCCGAAATCGAGGCTGCCGAAGGTGCGACTGTACCGCGTGACGAGATCGATGGTGCGCTGTTCTGACGGATTTTCAAAAATGGCGTCGTCCGTGTCGATCACGACGGCCGGACGCAGCCGTCCCTCCTTTCCGGGAAAGGTACGCTCCCGGAAGTAGGGCAGGAAGAAAACGTCCAGTGTTCCCCAGTCTCTGGTCATGGAGAACTCGACCATCGGCTGGCCGAGCTTGTCCTCGCCGTCGATATGCTCGACGAGGTCGGTTTGATTGACGACGTCCACGAGGTGGACGAATTCCGTGGCGCCCCAGAAGACCCTGCCGACGCCCACACGGAAGAACCAGAATTCGCCCGGATAGAGGTAGTTGAGCTCGCGAATGTCCCAGTGCGTGCGTCTGGAATCGGCGCTGTCGAGGCGGCCGAACGGCGTGAAGGTGAACGCCGAGCCGTCTTCCCATTGGTGATAGTACTCCGGCTGGGCGGCCAGGGAACCGTTATTGTCCTCCTGATCAGGGTATAAGGCGTCATGGAAAAACAGCCTCCCTTCGGCCAAGACATAGCCCGAGAACTCGCTCCGGCTGCGGGAGGCCCCTTGTCGGTCGTCGCTCGTCGCTCGTGGCTTGGTCTCGTCAAGGGACGCACGAGGCGCGACGAGGGATTCGTTCCCGCGCTCCGTCGCGCCTTGTGAATCCGCAGGCCAAAATCCCCCATTGACAATCGCCAGGGCCGCCAGGGCCAGAAGTCCGCGTGTGTGCATGCGCGTCACCTGATTCGGGTCAAACTGTTCTGATGGAAGTCGTTCTCGGTCAGTCCCGTGCGGAAAGCATAGTCGGACCAGATCAACTGGCTGCTCTTGCCGGTCTGGTGGTTCACCATGCTCATGTCGCAGGGCCGCCAGAACTCGTCCAGATACTGCCGGTAGCCCGTGAGGGTGAGCGTTTTGAGCAGGGAGTCCTTGCGGTCGTGGTAATCGACTTTGAGCGTGCGGTAGTGCTCTTTGTCCAGCCAGACGGTCTGACGGGTGTAGCCGGAGTTTTTCCTGTCGGTCGGGCGGCGCTCGATGACGTAGCACGGCTGCTCGTCGAGGACCTCATCGCGCAGCCACTCGTACGTGTACCTCTCCAGGGTCTGCGTCGCGATGTCCTCGTAGGAGAACTCGCTGCCCATGAACGAGCCGGACTTGTTCTGTGCCGCGATGCGCTTGACCCGCTCCAGCGCGGGCAGAAAGAGCCACTGGTCGTCCTGCCGGGCCTTGTGCGCATGGGTCAGCAGAATCGTCCCCTTGACGTCCCGCGGGCTGTCGAAGATGCACAGGCTCTTCGTGCCATCCCCTTTGACCTCCAGCGTGCGGACCCGCAGCTCCCGCTCGCTGACCTGGCCCTCCTTGTTGCGCAGGATCATGCGGAGATTCGCGGTGGAATCCCCATACCCGCTGTAGCGGCGGTCGGCCTCCGTGGCGAGGGCCAGTCCTTTCTCTTCAGGGCTCCGGGCCGAACGCACGACCGGCGCCGCCGGCCGCGCCAGCGCGACCATTGCCAATACTATCGCAATTCGTTTCATATGTACTGCCATCCAACGTTGATTCGTATCGTGGGTCTTTGAGCATACTCGTTGTGCGGTCGACTTTCATCAATAAAGCCGGTGACAGGAACAAATCGACCACCAAAGCCAGGCCGACAACCAGCGCGCACATCATGCCCATCTCGGAGCCCATGCGGTAATGGGAGCAGGTCAGGACCAGGAACCCGGAGACCAGCACGAGACTGGTGATGGCTATGGCTGAGCCCACCGTCTCGAAAGTGTGGCGCACGGCCTGCTCGGGGCTCATGCCCTCCTCCCGCCGGGCCCGGAAGTACTTGATGAAGAAATGAATGGTGTCGTCCACGATGATTCCCAGGGTCATCGCGAGAATGACCGACAGCGCCAGTCCCACCCGGCCCACCGTCAGGCCCCAGATCCCGAAGGCGAGGAAGGGTGGCAGGAGATTGGGGATGAGGAAGATTGCCACCAGCTTGAGGCGCCGCAGCGCAAAGACCATGATGCAGGAGATCAGGAGAATCTCGCCGAAGGAGGCGAGAAGCATGTTACGGATGTTCCGCCTGGTGATATGGGCCCAGGCCAGGGACAGGCCGGTGCCCTGGGCCGCCATGTGCTCGGGGACATTTGCCTGGAGCCACCGGCGCGCGACTTCGTCCACGCGACAAAGCTCTTTGGCGCTCATGCTCTCGAAAATCACCGTGAAACGCGTGGCGGATTTGTCGATGTCGATCTGGTGATTCAGGTCTTGGCCGAAGGGTAGCGACATTTCGTAGAAGAGCAGGTACTGCGCGGCCTGGTCCCGGCGCTCGGGTATCCGATAGTAGCTCTCGTCGCCCCCGTGCATGTCCCGGTTGAGACGCTTGATCGTGTCGATGACCGTGGATACGTAAATCACCTTCGGTTGCCGGCGATACCAGTCGGCGAACCGGTCGACCGCGGCCATATACTCGGGGTCGGTGATCCCGGCGGACTGCCCCGCGCCCAGCGAGTACTCGATGATATCCCAGCCGCTGAGGTTCTCGATCAGAAAGTCGGTGGCCCGGCGAAACTCGAATGTCTCGTCGAAATACGTGAGGAAGTTGTCATCCAGTTCGAGTCGTGACATCCCGGCGCCGGCCACCAGCATCAGCACCGGTATCAACCACAGCAGCAACGCGCGCCGGCGTATCACGAAGTCCGCCAGCCGGTCATAGTGGAGCCATGCCGACGGATGATAGACCGGTTGCGGTTGCGCGGAGCGTGCAGCGCGGCCGGCGCCGTTTGCCGCGGCCGCCCGGCGAAACGAGCCGCGTAACCATTGGACGATAGACGGTTGACCGGCGCGGCCAAATCCCGATTCCATCCGGATGGGCAGCACGGCCATCAGCGCCGGCAGCAACAGGACGGAATTGAGCAGGTCGATCATGACGCCCAGGCCCACGATGTTGCCCAGGTCGCGGAAGGGGGGTGAATCGGAGAAATTCATGCTGAGAAAGCCGATGACGGTCGTGACGTTCGTGAGAAAGATGGCCCTCAGGTTCACCTGCAGCGACTGCGCGATGGCCTCATGCTTCGAGCGGCCCCGGCGAACAAGCTGAAACATAGTGGTCAGGACGTGGATGTTGTCCGCGATGGCCAGCGTGAGCATGAGTCCCGGCGCGCCGACGGAGATGGCATTCAGAGGCACGCCGAGCCAGCCGACCAGCCCCAGGGCCGTGACCATGGAGAGCACCGTAACCACTACGGCAGCGACCGTCCCGAAGAACGAACGCAGCGAAACGCCGACAAGCAGGGTCATCGCGGCAAACGCCAGGGGGACCAGGCTTATCAGATCGTTCCTGCTGGCATCGGCAAAAGCCTGATCGATCATCACCGAGCCGGTAAGATAGACGTCGATGCCGGGATGCCTGGCACGGAAGTCCTCGGCTGTTCTGCGGGCGTGTTGGGCGACTTCCGGCAGGGCCTGTGGGCTTTCAGCCGGTGTCACCAGGCTGACATACACACCGGTGACGTGGCCTTTCGTGGAGATCAATCTCCGCAGGATGGTGGGTTCGGACAGGCCAGTCCGCCGGATTCTCTCCAACCCCGGTCCGGAGAGGGTGTTCGGGTCGGTAACGAGGTCTTCGACGATCAGGTCGTCGCCTTCGGCGCGGATATACTGGAAATTCGTGATCGAGTTGACGCGGGCGGAGTAGGGTATCCGCCATCCGGCTTCCGTCAATTCGGATACGGCCGCCAGTGTCTGCGGTGTGAACACGTTCCCGTCCTGCGGCGCCAGGATGAAGAAGACACTCTGTTCTTTGCTGTAGGTGTGTTCGAGGGTCTGAAGCGCCTGATAGTCAGGGTTCTGCTCGCTGAAGAACACGCGGGTGTCGTTGCAGATCCTGATGTGGCGGCCCCCGAGCGCCGCGATGGACATGGCCGGAATCGCCAACAGGATGATCCACCACCGGCGCCTGATCACCCACCAGCCAAGATGACTCTCGATCCACATCATAACGCGCTTTGTTCATGCAGACAAGCTGCCGCCGCACGTTCCATTTACCGTGCAGGTGTTTCGGCGCAGTCCAGAGGTTTTATCGAAATGTCTCTTTCGAGGCAAGCGCTATCGGGAGGATTTCGACATCCGGGTGTACGACAAGAAAGTGGCGGGTCAGGATAAGAGGATGTCATTGCGAGGAGGCGTACGCCGACGAAGCAATCTCGCAGCGGCCAGAGGTTAAGATTGCCGCGCCGGCCTTGGGCCGGCTCGCAATGACATCCGGGGCGTTTGCCACGATTTTGTCGTACACCCCGACATCGACCTCTTGTCGGACAAGCGCTTCCACCACGCCCGGGGTGTCACGGCACACTTTGGGTTGCGGAGACGTTTGACACCGGAGGTTCTTGCAGCTATAATCGTGGCAACGAGCCGCAAAGTGGCTGCGACGAATCGAGAGGGGTCGTGAATACGGCAGAATGCAAACCCGACGCTCAATCGGACTATGCCGAGGCCGAGAACGACGGTGTTGTCCCTGAGGCGGTGCACTCTTTCCTCCGCGAGAACGGGCAAGTCCTGGGCCATCTTGTTGTCGATTCGACGATCAACGGGCTCAGCGCCGGGGGTATCCGAATGGTTCCGTCGCTGCCCGTCGCAGAGTTGTGTCACCTGGCCCGCGCGATGACCTTGAAATATTCGTTTCTGAAATGGCCTTTCGGCGGAGCCAAGGCAGCTATCGTGACCCATCATGAGAACCTGTCGCCGCAGGAGAGGAGAGAATGCGTTGAAGCGTTCGCCCGGCGGCTTGCTCCCTTCCGGGACCGGTACGAGCCGGGAGAGGACGCCGGCACGAATGGCGAGGATTTGCAGGTGATACGCCGGGTCTGGTCTCCGCGCAGCGGGGCCACGCGTCGAGCGAGCCGGACGGCGCGCCGGGAGCGGACACATCGCGCGCCGGACTCCGCATTCTACACAGGGATGACCGTGCGCATCTGCGTGGAGCGAATGGCGAAAGAGCTGCGTCTCGAGCCGCCGGACTGTACGGTCGCTGTCGAGGGGTTTGGCAAGGTCGGCGGCTGGGTCGCCAGGCAGCTTGCCGGCATCGGGTGCCGGATCGTGGCTGTCTCCACGTGCAAGGGAGCCGTTTATCAGTCCCAGGGCCTGGACATCGAACGGCTCCTACTGGCCAGAAATGCCCTCGGCGATGATTGCATCGGCGAGTACAAGGGCGCTGGCAGGATCGAAACTGCCCAGCTATGGGACTTGCCGATCGATTTCCTCATTCCGTGCGCGTTGTCGTGGAGCATCCGGCGAGCCGATGCCGACGGAATCAAGGCCAGAGCGATTGTCTGCGGCGCGAACAACGCCGTTACGGCCAGGGCCCGGGAAGCCCTGGCCGCCCGGGGAGTTGCTTACTTCCCGGACTTCGTCTCCAACTGTGGGGGCGCTCTGGGAAGTGTCATCGAGACGCTGTGCTCGAACCGGGAGAAGGCGATGGACATCCTTCGACAGCAGTTCGAGCCGAGGCTCGACAGTCTTTTCGTCCGGGCCAGGAGCGCGGGCCGATCGCTGGACGCGGCAGCCGGAGAAATCGCCGCGGAGAATCGGCAGGAGATGAAACAGCGCGAAACCGTTGTAAGGGGCAGGTTGTTTTCGCTGGCCGCGAGCGCGTTTCGCCACGGCCTGCTGCCGCCGACGGCGGTCAGGGTCTTTGCCCCAACATTCATTCGCCGGACAATGGCCTGACAGTGAGCACGTGTCATCCCTTCGGCTACGCTCAGGGCAGGCTCTGAACGAAGCGCAGCGCAGTGAAGAATCTGGGCCACGAACGGGAGAGACGTCTCATTGCGATTCCACGTGAGTTTTTCGCAGCGCTCATCGAATCCGGGCGGCAGCGGCAAGGGCAGCTTGCCGATAGCTCGCTGTGCCTGCGACAAAGGCATCGGCAAGCCCTTCGGCCTTGCCGCTGCCACCCGGGGATGCGAAATCTTAAAGCGTAATCCGTATCATTCGCTGGCCAGACCCTTCGGCTTCGCCTCAGGATGACGAAGTCTGTGCCGCGCAAGAATTTCCCATAATCCGTATGATAGGAGATTGCTTCGCTCGTAATGACGGCGAGCGTGTGGTCAGCCGCCGTTGACCAGGGAGACGACCGTCGCGTACTTGTGGGAGCCGGCCTGCTTCGGGATATCGTCGAGCGTGATCAAATCGACTTTCACCTGGCTGGTCAGAATCCTGTTGAACCTGCCGAGGATGATCCGTCCGAGCTCCCCATCCTCGGCAAAAGAGACCCTCTGGGCCTCCCGAAGCCTGTCTTTCACGAGGAGCACTTGCACGTAGTCTCGCCGCTCCTGCCGGACCTGAAACTTGCTCAGGTACGGAATGTCTTCGAGGGCCAGCGTCAGATGGTAGGGGTGGACCATCTGCCCATTCGGCAGCACGAGCGAATCCACCATTCTGCCCTCCACGCGGGTCAAGAGAGGCAGGGGTCTGCCGCAGGAGCACCATCCCTCCTTCCGAACCGCATAATCTCCGAGACCGTCGTACCGTATGATGGGCGTGGCCTCATTGAAAAGATCGGTAACGACAACACTTCCGGCCCTGCCCGGAGGAACCTCCCGCCCATCCTCGTCGAGCAGCTCGATTACGACCTTCCAGGTGAAAAGATGCAGGCCCTCGTGCCGGGGGCACTCGCAGGCGATGAATCCCAATTCGACGGACCCGTAGATGTCAAGCAGCTCGGTGTCGAACACCCGTTTGACCAGACCCCTGAGATGGTTGTCGACGACCTCGCCGACCGTCATGATCAACTGCGGCCGGTGCATGCGAACGCCTCTTTCGCACGCGGTGATACAGATGTTGCGCAAGGTGCTCGGATAGGACTGAAGGTACCTGGGCCTTTTCGCATTGATCAGCCGGATGTGAGTGTCCGGCGACTCCAGCGAGTCAACGACCGTGTGCCTCATGGTCTGGAACATGCGGCCGTAGAGGCTCTCATAGGCCGAGTCCTCTTTGACCGCGATGGACATGTAGGCAATGTCCCGCCGCAGGAAAAAGTCCCGCACGGCTGCGCCGACCGTCACGGGGGGCATTCCCGCCATGTACCGCGGCACGCTCAGAGCGAAATCCAGCAGCGCCTTCTCCGGGCTCACGTAAATTCGTATCGGGGTGCCCGTCGATCCTGATGTCCCGATTGTGTAACAAGCGTCGGGGCGGCATCTCCTCGACCGGATACCGTCGGGAAAACTCCGGCGCAGATCATCCTTGGTCGTGATCGGCAGCCTTTTCAGGTCCCCAAGCGTCGCGACATCATCCGGGCGGACACCCGCCCGACGCCATTTCCGGTTGTACAGCTCGACATTGTCGTAGGCGTATCGCACGATCTGCCGCAGGCGTTCCTCCTGAAAGCGCCGTAGTTCATCCGGACCGAGCCGCATCAGGACTTGGGTCTGCCGCAGGGTTCGGGCGTACCTGATGCCGTGGGTCAGATCGCGTATGCCCGTGAGCCTCAAGACGGGATGTTCCATCATATGCACTTCCCGCGCAGGGGTTTTACCACTGGTTCGTACGGGCGAACATCATAGTCGTGGTCGGGCCGGCGTTCAAGACAATAGTAATCCACCGTGCGCGACCAGACCTCGTGACAGGTCACGCACCTGCAAAGCCGTAGGGGCGGGTAATCATTCGTCCCTGTCAGTCTCCGGCCCGATGCTTCGCTTCGCTCAGCACGACCGAAGACACGTCACCGGGGTGCGGATTTTTCGTGGCGCTGTTTGAGGGGTGCCGTGGTATAATAGAGGAGTCGATCCGTGAGAGTGATTGGGTCTTCGGAGGATTGTCTCATGAGGTTCTTTGCCGTCAGGCTCATGCTTGTTTATGCAGTTGCGGGGGTGTTGTTCTGTGGCGCTGCCCGCTCGATGACCGTGCAACTCGGGTCCTCCGGCGCGGAACTCGTCCCGCCCGGCGCGACGTGGCGTTTCTTTCGTGGCCGCGAGCCGGCCGGCACGCCGGCGGATGCCTGGAAGCAGGTGGATTTTGATGATTCCGGATGGGAGACAGGTCCGGCCGGCTTCGGGTATGGTGACCAGGATGACGCCACAGTCCTCGACGATATGCAGGGCAACTACGTCACGGTTTATGTTCGCAAGGCGTTTCCCGGTCCCGTTTCGCCCGCAGAGGCCGCTCTCGAGCTGGTGATCGACTACGACGACGGCTTCATTGCCTACCTCAACGGCAGGGAAGTGGCACGGCGAAGTATACCGGCCGGTCCGGCCACGTACCAGACGCTCGCGTCCTCGCACGAGGCCGGCCGGCCGGAGACGATCCGGGTTGGAACAAGCCGCGATCTGCTGGAACGGAATGTCCTGGCCATTGAGGGACATAATGCGTCCCTTTCCAGCAGCGATTTCTCGTTAATTCCCGCCTTACGGATAGGATCCGACACACTGCGAAATGGTGATACGTACATCGTTATGCAGGAGACGATCCCGCTTAGCGGACACACGGATGCCGTCGGCGCAACGAGCGTGACGGTCCAGGGTGTGGTGGTTGACTTCGACCCGGCGGATGGCGTCTGGCAGGCGAATGTGAGCCTGGGGTCAGGCCTGAACATCGTCACCGCGAAGGCCCTCACCGCCGATGCCAACGAGGTGGATTCGGGCTCCATCGAAGTCGTCTACGTCCCGGCCACGAACCACCTGGCGGGCGAACTGCCCGAGGATATGACGCTTGCCGGCGCCTGCATTATCGAAGACACGGTAATCGTTCCCGTCGGCAGGGTCCTGAGAGTCGAGCCTGGGACATTCGTGCTGATGAGAGAAGGGGTCTCGATCATTGTCGGTGGCCAACTCCTGGCCGAGGGTACCGAGGCCCGGCCCATCCGCTTCACGCATCTCGGCGACGGCACCACCTGGAAGCAGCTCATGTTCGTCAAGGCGGGCGACAGCCGGCTCGTGCGCTGCATCGTCGAGTACGCCGACAGCGCGGGCGCGCACCAGGACTACTACGAGCCGGGGCCGCGGGATTACCATGAGGCGGTCGTCGCCCTGGCCTGCCATCTCGATGTCAACGATTGCACGTTCCAGAAGCTCCCGGATGACAGCGCAGGCGCTGAGGGCGATGCGATTGCCGTAATCTCCGACGATCCGAACCATCCGGGCGAGGCGAGCGCCCTCATCACGGGCTGCCGGTTCCTCGGCATCGGGCAGGGCGTCCACACCCGCTATGCCTATGTGCTGGTCGAGAACTGCTATTTCACGGGCAAGCACGGCGACAACGACGACGTCGATCTATGGGGCGAGAGCACGCCGCCGCCGCTGATTCGCAACAACGTCTTCTGGTACCCCGCGCACGATGATGCGATCAACCCGACCCGTTGCTCGCCCATCATCGTCGGTAATCTTATCGTCGGGACCGACGACCACGGAATCGTCCTGCGGGACAAAGGCGCGCCGGTGGTGATCAACAACGTAGTCGTCGACTGTGCCAACGGTGGGATCGCCATCGAGAACTCCAACACGGCCACGCTGATCAACAATACGATTGTCAAATGCGGTCGCGGCCTGCGCCTGTTCGATCTGGGCCGCTGGGGCCCGCCGTATCGCCTCAATCCCGGCGGCGGAACCGCCACCGTGGTCAACTGCATCATCTGGGACTGCCCCACGCCGATCGCGCTGGCGGACAGCTCCAACGCGAGCATCGCCGACCGCGGCTCCCACGTGACCGTGATGTACTCCGATATTCAGCGGGGCAAGGAAGGGGTTTCCGTTAGGGGCCCGTTCTCCACCGTTACCTGGGGCACGGGCAATATCGATGCCGACCCGTTGTTCGTGGACCCGGAAGGGCTGGATTTCCATCTGCAGGCCGGCTCGCCCGCGGTCGATACGGCCGATACGAAGGAGGCCCCCGAGATCGATCGCGACGGAATTCCTCGTCCGTTGCAGGGCGGCGCCGATATGGGCGCCTACGAGTTTGCGCCCGCTCTGCCGGGGCTGCCGGAGACAGAGTGATCGCACTCAGTTCATCCGGATCGCGACCGTATCAATGCCGGCGAAGGAGCGTCCGTCTTCCAGCTTGCCGATGACCTGCAACTCGACGCTGCCGTTGTCAGGCACGGCCTGCATCAACTCGGCCCGGCTGAAGGACGCGACGACGATGATCTCGCCGGTCAGCCACGGGAAGATGGCCTGCTTCGTGCCCGCCAGGTTGCCGGGGCGCATCCGCAGCGGCTCCGCGTCGTTCACGTCCGCCGGCCGTATGCCTCGGGGCAGGACGACGAACGCCGTCAGGGGATCGCGCGTGTTGCCGCGCGCGATCGAGGACGGCACGATAAGCAGTTCTGCGACCACATCCGGCTCTATGAAAGCCCCAGGGGCGTTCGGGTCATTCGGGTCGTTCGGGTCGTTCGGGTCCGTGGGCTCATCCAGCCAGGGTGGCTTCACCACGGCCCCGCTCTCGATAATGAAATTGTCAAGGAACGCGTGCCCTGAATCGATCTTCGGGCCGTCGGCCGTTCCTCCGAGAAAGACGTACAGTGGCGGGCGACCCCAGCGGCTTCCGATAAAATCGGGGAATGTGTGCCACGCGTTCTCGCTGCCGTAGCCCACGTCGCTGACATAGAGCTCGTCGGCAAACGCCTCATACGATATGTACATGGTCACGTCGTCCTGGAAACGGCTGGCAAAATCCCATCGGACCTCGTAACCCTCCTTCCACTCGTGTGAATAGCTCGGATAGCGGTTGACGCATCCGATGCCCAGTGAGAGATACTGGCCGCGCGGGTCTTCAGGAAGGGGAGTCAGGCCGAAGATGATCCGGCCCTCATCGTACGTCACGAGGTCGTAGTGCAAGTCCACCTTCATCGCGAAGTCGTGGTTCGGGTCGATCCACCATTGGTCCGCGACGTACCCGGCGAAGGCGCCGTTTGCGTCCGCCACCGTGACGAGCTCAAAGCGCTTGTTGACCTCGGTCACCCAGCAGTTGTTGGGATCTTCCTGATACACTTGCCAGAGTTTGCCTTTCCGGTTGTCATCGAAACTGTCGCGCAGAACCGGCAGATTCGGCTCGGCCAGCAGGTCGGCGGCGTCCTGCGCGACGGTGACCGGTGATTCGGCCCGCGCGACCCGCGCGGGTCCCTGCAGACATACAGCTATCACGGCGACCACCATGAACAGAATGAAGTTGCGCGTCATGGCTTGTCTCCCCCTTGACTTCGATCCGTAACTTCGAATTGCCTATCGCCCGGCTCCAGCAGGGCGCAGGCCACATCAGACAGACCGCCTCAGCCATCCGTGAACAGCCATACTCCTTCCGGCCGCTCCTCCATTTTGTTTTTTATTATAGTC
>CAYFUB010000553.1:0-6402 GCA_964346195.1 uncultured Pirellulales bacterium | reverse complement strand
GCGATGTAGTCCGCGCCCTCATCCGCCTGAGACTCGACCAAGGCTTTGATGTACTCCAATTGCGGCCGATCTTTCTCCCATCCGCAATCCGCAATCCGCAATCCGCAATTGTCCAGGAGCTCTTTCATGATCTTGCCGGTCTTGGGAATGGAGGCGTGGATCGCTTCACCGATGGCAATCAGCGGGGTCTTCATCGTGTGGTCTCTCCCGAACAGATAGTTGATGATGGATGACGTGTGCTGCAACGCCGGATTTCGCGGCTCGTTGATGATGGTCCGCAGCCGTTCGAGCCCGGCCGGCGTTGTGCCATGATGGGTGGCACCCTCAAGTGCAGCTTGGGGGTGGCCTGACGCAACGAAGTTTTGACCATCGCCAGGTCCTGCGGACTTGACGCTGCCGCCCTCCGAGGCGGCGGCCTTGTAGATTCGCTCGCCGACGCAGGTCCGGTCGAGGTTGTTGCCACATCGGCCGTCGACCGTGGCGTCACCGCAGGGCGCGTTATCCATCCCCTTTTCACAGCCGCCGATGGTGCACAGCCCGAAATTCTCCGGCAGGAAACAATCGCCGCACTCCTCGCACTCGAACAAGAGATACTTGAACGCCTTCTCGCTGCTGTGGAAGAGCTTGTAGACGACCCCGCGGCCGCGGCCGGCGCCCAGAACCGCCATCGTTTTCTTGAATACATGAAAACCGGCATGCTTCGGGTCTAGAAACGCCCGATGCGAGAAATCGAAGAACCGCTTCCCAAAGGTCGGCCGCGGCGCCGCAGGCCGGGCCCTGTTGCCGGATTCATCATACAGGTAGAATCGCTCGCGCGGGGGCCAGCAGAGATTCTCCTTGAATGGCTCCCAATCAGCACTGATCTCGGCGGCCCGCCGCAGGAGGCGGATGAACATTTCATAGTCTTGGACGCCGCCGATATCCACACCGGCCGCACCTATCGCCCGATACATCGCCACCTGCTGGGCCGCACGCTCCAAGTGGTCTTCGAGACGCTCGGAGTTCACCCGGGCCAGCAGCTCATCGCTGACGAAGCAGCCCGGCAGCTTGATATCGTGCATCAGGCGTGGGGCCGGCGTCAACGTGCTCAGCAGGTACACGTTTCCTATCACCGGGACCGTCAGCCTGTTCTCTTTCATATACGTGAAGAGTTCGAGCGACTTGCGCCAGTCCCAGCCGACCTGGGTGATGAGGAACTCGGCGCCGCAGGCGATCTTCTTTTCCATCTTGTAGCACTGCTGCATCTGTGACGCTTCGGTGTATTTGAACGGCGAGACGGCCGCCCCGGCATGGAACTGGTGAACCTTGGTGAGCGCCTGCGGGCGGGCCCGAATGTACGATTCCTGGTTGATTCGCCTGATCAGGCGCAGCAGGCCGAGCGATTCGAGCTCGAAGACGCCTGCGGCTTTCACCGGCTTGTCGCCCGTCAATGCCAGAACGCTCTTAACACCCCCCTTCTTATAGCCCATAAGCGAGCTGACGATGGCATCGCTGTTCATATCCTTGCAGGTAACGTGCGGCACGACATCCAGCCCGGTCAGAAGACCTTTCACCTGCAGAAAGTTGATCACACCGGCCGGCTCGATATTGGCCACGCCGCCGGGGCTCTGGGGCAAAGTGACCGCGACAAAGTCGAATGGAGCCGGGACCGCGTCCGGCTTCTCCCGGTATGCCCGGAGAAAGTTCTCGATGGGGTCGAAACTGAACCCGGGTCCGCCCGTCAGTTCCACCAGAACGACGAATTTCGTTCCTCCCCTGAGTTTATCCTTCAGACCTCCTGGAGCCATGAACGTCTCCACTGCGATCCACAATCAGCCGCCATGAACACTACGTTCCCGAATGCCGAACGGTACCAGAAATTCCGCCTGATTGCTATCCCATTTCGACATCGTACCTCGCCCGGGTGCGGCCGGCATACGATGGCGAATGTTGTAGGGTGCGTTCACGCACCATCCTCTTCTTTCGCGGCACCGTCGCATAGTGCGTGATACGCACCGGACTACTCCGGCCACCCCAAAGCGGTGGGTGGAGAAGACTCATGAATTGGTTGCGACGTGTGGCAGCGGCAAGCGCAGCTTGCCGATGGTGTGGAGGTGTAGCCACGGGCTATCGGCAAGCCCTTCGGCCTTGCCGCGTCAAATCACTACAGGACGAACGGCGCAAAGGTGTGTAAGGAAATCCCTTAACCTGCCTCGCGCGTACTGCGGCCCTCCTGTCCGGGGCTGGATGTTTCGCTTCGCTCAGCATCGCAAAGGACGGCTACCCCGCCGCGAAACTTGCGCCCCTGCACTGTGCACGACGCGGCAAACGAAAAAAAACAGTCTTCACGGACCCCGCTCAACCACGAACCGGCGGGCGTATAGGGAATGGGTAGGGATGTTGAGTCTCTTCGATTCATGGATGGCATGGTGCAGAGGAACATGGGCATGGCAATACGGATTATCGTCGCCGAAGATCATAGACTAATTCGCGAAACACTGAGCAACTTCTTGCAGGAGCAGGAGGATATGGAGGTCGTCGGGCGGGCCGGGGATGGCGAGGCGGCCATGGAGCTGACGGCGCAACTTCAGCCGGACGTCATCATCATGGACGTAAGCATGCCGCCGGTCCTGAGCGGCCTGGAGGCCACCCGCTGGATTTGCAGCACCTGGCCCGACGTGAAAGTGATCGGCCTGTCGATGCATTCACACAAGCAGTACGTGGCCGAGATGTTCAAGGCCGGCGCGCGCGGCTACGTGCTCAAGGACGCCGATTACGACGAGCTGTTGCACGCCATTCGGACCGTCGTCGCCGGCAAGACCTACGTCAGCCCCGGCGTGGACCTCGACGCCGTTATAAGCCGCAACTTGTAAGATACGCGCGATACAATCCGAACCAGCATGAAACAGAAAGGGGCTGCGCGGACAGGCGCAGCCCTTTTCGATATGCGTTTCCGCCCAAAGCCGGGCGGCCTCGTGGCGCGCTACGGCTGAGACCGGGTCACCCTGATATCGTCGATATAGATCAGGCCGGCACCGCCGGGCGTCGGGTTACTGCGGTCGCCCAGGCCGATGACCATCTTCTTGATCCTGCCGGCATTGACGCCCGCAAAATCCTGCAGCGGGATACTCCACTCGGTCCACTCGGAAGCAAGCGCGGCCTCGGGATCCGGATGGACCACGGTCGCGGTCTTGTTGGTGCTGTCCATCAGGGTCACGTACAGCTTCTCCGCGCCGTTGCCGCGTCGGCCGCGGAAGAACAGAGTCAAGGTGTCCACGCCGTCGGCCGTCCAGTCCTGCGCCGCGCTCCAGGTCCGCTCGGCCTCGGAATAGTACGGCGTATCCGCGTTGTTGTAGTCCAGGGGCATCGCCTGATAGCCGCCGTGGACGATCCTCAGCTCGGCATACGGCGGCTGGGCGTGGCCCACGGTCGCGCCGGTGTCGTTGCCCTTGACGGTCACCGGGTCAGTATAGCCCCAGCCGTCCAGCCAGGTCTGGTAGATACAGTTGCCGGGGTCGTCCGTATAGTCCTCGAAGTCATCGACCAGGAGGAAATCGGCCGTGGTGAAGCTCCAGGTCACGCCTTTCCACGGACTGTCCGCGTCGGCGGGATTGATCTCGTCGACGCGCCAATAATACGTCTTGCCCCACTCCAACTCGCCGGGCTCGTAGCTGGTCACAGCCGCCGACTGGCGGCCGCGATAGATATCGGCAGTCGTCGCGTCGGCATCGGCCACCGCCTCGGCAGCGTCGCCGAAGTACACGTCATGGTGCGTCGCCTCGTCGCCGGCGATCCAGCGCAAGGTCGGGTTCTGGTCGGCGTGCGGCGCGGCGTGGGCCGGCGACGGACCCGCGGCCCGCAAAGGCAGTTGCAGCCAGCCCTGCGGGATAATCTGCCGCGGCAGCGTTGGGCTCTCCCAGGACAGTTGCGCCACGGCCCCGCCCGTGTTCTCATACCACTCCATGCGGACGGAGTACACTTGGCCCGCGACCAGACCCACACTGGCCGTATCATCGCTCGCGCTGTGGTCGGTCCAGTTGTTGATGACCAGTCGGCCGTCCAGCCACAGACGCACGCCGTCGTCGCTGGTCGTGATGAGCTTGTAGGTCTCCGTGAACGGGGCCTCGAGATTGGCCGTCCAGCGGGCCGAGACGTTATCCGCCGCACCGGGCAGGACCTCGGCGCTCCAGTTGAAGTTGATGGAGCCGTCCGTCCGGGTCAGCGCGGGCACCCCCGACAGGTCCATGTTCTTGAAGTACTCGGCCTTGGCCCCCCCGCCGGACCCGCGCGTGGTGAAGCTCCAGACGTCGCCTTTGTGCGTGACGGCTCCGACAAACTCATCGATCCGCCAGAAGTACGTCGTATCAAGCTCGAGCGGCCCCGGCTCGTACGTGGTGGCGACGGACATGTAGTTGAGAACCGTGGCGTTCGTAACCGTATCGAGGTCTTTGCCGAAGTAGATATAGTGCAGGATGACGGTCATGCCCTTTTCCCACGTCAGGTCCTGGTTCGGATCGACGTACTTCATCCCGTCGGGCGGGAAGGGCTTCCAGGCCGTCAGCGGCCGGACGCGAAAACTCCACACGTCCCCTTTCCAGGGACTGGCGGGGTCGGCGTCGTTGACCTCGTCCACGCGCCAGTAGTACACCTGGCCCGGGACCAGGCTTTCCGGGTGGAAACCGTCGGCGGCGCCGACGGACAGCATGGTCGTCGCCTGCCGGCCGGCGAAGAGATCCGCATCGTCCGGCGTCGCCGACGCGACGGCCTCGGCACTGTCGCCGAAGTAGACATCATGCAGGACGGCGAAATCGCCCGCACGCCACCTGAGCGGGGCCCACAGCCGGTCGTGCACGCACCCGTCTTTCGGGTCCGGATTGCGGGCCTTCTCCTGGCCGCCCGCCCCCGAGGGCTCGAGGCCGGGGACATACTCGCCCTCATAGAAGGAAACGAAATCGATCCAGAAGGGCACGGTCGAGGCGGCACAGAAGAACTCGAGCTTGCTGTCGGCGCTCTGAGCCGGAACGGTGAAGTGGTACTCGGCCCAGTCCGTCGTGACATCAAAGCTCGTGAAGCCCCAGGAGACGGAGTTGTCCGCCGCCTTCATCTGCGCTCCGATGGTCCGCGGCTCGGCCGCCTTGATCCAGAAACTGGCCGTGTACGGCGTCCCGTTCTTGGTTGGCATGGAGATCAGCGCCACGATGAAATGCCAGTTCTCCGAGCCTTTGGCGTCCACCCTGAGACTCCTCAGACCGTCGATGGCTTCGGTGTCATCGAACTGCGCCGTGCTGCCGGCGCCGGCCGCATCATTCCAGGTGCACCAGTCCGTCCAGGACCCATCGTCAAGGACGGGCTCGTCCTCCTCAAAACTTGGGTTCGGCGCCAGGTTGTTAACCTGGGCACAGGCCCTCGGCGGGACCGCCGCCAGACCGAGGGCCGCCAACATCGCCAGAAACATCAATCTCTTCGACATGATCGTCCTCCTTCAAATGCGTGGCCTCTTTCCGGTTACCGCTGCTTCGAGGTCCCATTATACCCCCCACCCCTCCCAGAAAGCAAGCCCCATTTCCAGAGAACGGAGGGCGGAGAACGGAGGACGGAGACCGCCCCTGAGGACCCCGTCATGTCATGGCGAGCGAAGCGCGGCAATCCGCTGATGGACGCCGATTGCTTCTTCCGGAATCTGCGAAAATCGGGGTAATCTGCGGATAGTCTCCTCCCCTCTTCCCGCCCGGGACTGAGAGAGTCCCGCTCTCCGCCCCGGCCTCCGACCGATCCAAATCGTCAATCATCAATCGTAAATCGTAAATCCAGACCCCTGCGGCGGCGTCTTTCTTATCGCTTATCGCTTATCACTTGTCGCTGTCGTATCCGCTGTATCGGATACGGCCCAGGTCTTCGCCGGGCTTCGGCTTGCGAAAGACGAACAGGTGCTCGTGCATAATCAGGTAGAACCTGTCCCGCCGGGCCTTCCACCGCCACCGCTCGGTCTGGCTGCAATTGTGCTGCACCTTGATAATGTCCTCCTTCAGCACGAACCCCGCCCGCAGGAACCGCTGCATCACGTGGTACGCCAGCGGCACATAGTGCCGCCCCCGCCGCGTATCCCCGATCAATATCGCACAGTGCCGGTCCGCCTTCAGCACCCGGTACAGCTCCCGCGCCACCTTCTCCATCTCCTCGCAAAACCGCGGCAGGCTCCCGATATTCGACAAATCCCCCGCAATCTTGCCCTCCGAGTACCGGATGATATTCATATACGGCGGATGGGTCACGACCAGGTCGAACGACCCATCCGCCAGCAGACGCAAGTCCCGGGCGTCGCCCACTTCGGCCCTTTGCCACGTGGGCGAGTCATGCCGGAATTGCAGTGCCCGCTCTGCCAGCTCGATGGCCTGTGGATTGATATCGAGCCCCAGCGCGTTG
>CAYFUB010000552.1:0-2896 GCA_964346195.1 uncultured Pirellulales bacterium | reverse complement strand
TGGTTCGCTCGAAGTCCGTGCGGACTTCGAGCTCTCTCTACGTGCAGCTATCCAGCCACACGGGGAACATCTTGAACACATCGAGCATGTTTACATCCCCATCGGCGTTCAGGTCGTAGCGCGTGCCCGGAGGCGCAGGCACCGGCTGCAGCCAGAAGGGGAACATCGGGAACACGTCCAACATGTTCACGCTGCGGTCATCGTTTGTGTCCGACGGCAGGGCGTCCACCGGCTCGTTATCGGCTATAGGGTCCGCGCTGCAGTTGTCTAGCAGGTCGGTGCCCACGCATATCTCCGCCGCATCGGTGAATCCATCGCCGTCGCTATCCGCTGGCGAGTCTGGCGGGACGAGGCGCACCGAGTCGCGGCCCTCTATGGCCTGCCCCCCGTAGGTTTCGCCGTGCAGCCAGGCCTCCTCGGCAGCGGGCTCGATGCTCACCTCCTGGCAAGGGAAGTGGAGGATCATGTCAATGTCGCCGTCTCCGTCCACATCATCGAGATGAGACTTCTTGGGTGCGGCGCCGGCGAAGGTGACGGTGTCCGGGTCAACGGTGCCCGCATCGAAGTTCTCGGTGGTCAGGATGGCCACTGGGATGACGCCGTGACAGCCCAGGTTGATGGAGTTGGGGTCGCTGCCGGGCTTGATGTCGATGGTGACGCCGATCACTTCGCAAGCATCCCCTGTGCCGTCCCCGTCGCTGTCTGTCTGCTCGGGGTTCCAGACAGTGGGACAGTTATCAGACGAGTCGAACACGCAGTCGCCGTCGGAGTCGGGGAGGCCAGTCCGCTGCATCAGCGGGTAACGGTCCTGGGAGCCGGCGGGGCCATCGATGGCGTAGGGCGTATCGCCGATGCCATCAGAGTTGGCGTCTACTCCCATGTAGTCGCTCCAGTAATTTCCCCCGGACGGGTAACCGTCGTCCCAGCCATTGTCGACGCCGGAGTCCGCGGCCTGGGGCAGCAGGACATTCTCGACGAAGTTGTTGTGGTAGACGCTGTTGTTGGACGAAAGGTGACCTCCCGCACCGCCTCCGGCGTTCCAGCAGAGGTTGTTGCGCCGCACGGTACTGTGCTTGGCGCCGTGCAATGTGACACCACGCCAACCGTTTGAGTGGATATTGTTGTCCTCAATGACAGTGTACGTGGCGATATCTGGCCGGATGCCGTCGTACGCATTGGCGTACACGTTCGAATCCCTTACCGTCCAGCTCGACCAGCCGACCAAGATGCCATACGTGCCGTTATGATGCACATTGCAGCGTATCACCTCGGTGCCGTCGGTCGTGATGTAGCCTACTATGCCGCTCCCGGCGTTCTGATAGACGTTGCAGTCTATGATGGTGTTATGCTGCTGGTGGTCCCAGTCCCAGAGGTCGATCCCGCTGGCACCGTTATTCGCCATGTCCGAGTCCGCGATGGTGTTATGGCTGGCGCCGTGGTCGAGGCGTATGCCTACTCGGCCGTTCGACACGACTTTGCAGTCGCTTACGGTGTTGCTGTTGGCAGCGTCCAGGAAGATGCCATCGTAGCCGTTCCGCACGGTGAACCCGCTCATGTGCCCGTTGTCCGCAGTGATATGGACAACGTTGCCAGACCCGCCACCGTCGATGATCGTTGTCTCTCTGTCCTCCCCCGCAAGGGTCAACGACTTCCCTATGGTGACGTGCTCATAGTACGTGCCCGCCGCCACGTTAATCGTGTCGCCCGAAGACGCCTTGCCGACGGCGGCCTGAATCGTGAGACAGGCAGTGGCTGGCGAAAGGCAATCATTGGCGTCGTTACCGGTGGTGGCCACGTACCAGGGGCCGCCAGCCCCCGCGGGCCCTTCAGCAAGTGCCATGAGGCCCGCCTCCATGAGAAGCAACGCGAAGATCAGAAATCGCGGATATCGCATCGCCGAACCCCCTTTCATCGGCGATTCGTGGCCCCCCTTTGAGAGCACGGTCATTATACGCCCCTGCCATAGTCTGTCAAGCGCCTTCCCACCTTTCGGCTCCCCCTGACCTCCGACGCCGTCCGTCTGCTACCATAGCCTCAGCATGGATCCTTCCGCCCGTTCGACAAGCTCAGGGCAGGCAGGCTCAGAGCAGGCTCAGTGCCTCATCCGCAACTTCTGCACCATCGCCCACATCGACCACGGCAAGTCCACCCTGGCCGACCGTATGCTGGAGCTCACCGCCACCATCCCCAAGCGCCAGATGGCCGATCAGGTGCTGGACCAGATGGACCTGGAGCGAGAACGCGGAATCACGATCAAGGCCGCCGCCGTCCGCATGACCTACGCCGCCAGCGACGGCCTCGCCTACGAGCTCAACCTCATCGATACCCCCGGCCACGTCGACTTCACCTACGAGGTATCCCGAGCCCTGGCCGCCGCCGAGGGTGCCCTGCTCGTCGTCGACGCCGCTCAGGGGATCGAGGCCCAGACGCTCGCCAACGTCTACATGGCGCTCGAGCAGAATGTCACTGTCATCCCCGTGGTGAACAAGATCGACCTGCCCGCCGCCGAGCCGGAGCGCGTCGCCCGGGAGCTGGTCGAGGTCATCGGCTTCGCCCGCGACGACGTGCTGTTCGTCTCCGCCAAGGAGGGCACCGGCGTGCCGGAGCTCCTGGAGGCGATCGTCCGGCGTGTCCCGCCCCCCGCGGGCGACCCCTCCGCGCCCCTGCGGGCCCTCATCTTCGACTCCAAGTACGACCCCTACAAGGGCGTCATCGCCTACGTCCGGGTCGTGGACGGGGCGGTCGCGCCCAGGCGGAAGCTTCGCCTCCTGGCCACGGGGCGCCCCCTGGAGCCGCTGGAGGTGGGCGCGTTCCGGCCCTCCTTCTCCCCCACCGACGGCCTGGCCACGGGCGAGGTGGGCTACGTGGCCAGCGGCCTCAAGACCGTCCGCGACTG
>CAYFUB010000551.1:0-3332 GCA_964346195.1 uncultured Pirellulales bacterium | reverse complement strand
CGACTTCGCGAGCGGGTCCTGGTTCTGGCCGCCCAGCATGGGGATATTGTGGCTGGCGGAGTTCAATCGATAGTACGACCAGCGTTGGCCACCACGCTTGGAGTCCCAGTACCCTTGCATGTTGTAATCGTCCGAGCCCAGGTCCCGCGCCCAGCGGACGCCGAGCGCGTCCAGCTCGAAATTACCGAGGTCGAGATGGCCATGATTCACCTGGTTATAGCCCGCCTTGACACCAACGAAAAGAGCGCTCGGGTTGTCCCACGCACTGCGCATCGTGACCACTTCGACCGGCCCTTGGAAGTAGTAATCGAGCTGCCGGCGGGCCGCCCGGGATGGCGGGCGGGCCGAGTACCAGACCAGGTGTGCCGCACTGGCGGAGCGCTCAGCAATCTGCTCGTGCTCCGACCAGGCGAAAAGTGGGTTGTGGAACGTGCGCGCCAGCCAGAACATGCAGGGCATGGGCCGGCGGGAGCTGCGCTCGCCGACGTCGGCGAAGTTCAGATACAACCCGGTCGGTCCGGCCGTGTAGACCGGGAAGTAACCCGCCTTCGAGAGACCCTCGACTTCGAGAAGACCGAACGTGTTCCCGAGCGCCGTCTCCAACGCCGTCAGCCCATAGGCCGTATAGTGCGTCGCGTAGCTCCAGTAGCCCGGCCCCTCGCCCCAGGCGCCGTCCGGGGCATAACTCTTGAGGGCTCGGGGCAGCGATTGGACCGCTGCCGGGACGACTCGCTCGGCATAGCTCGGGTCCGTCTCCGCAATGGCCAGTGCGCCGACGATCATCCCCCCGTTGCAGACCTGGTTCCAATTGTAGTTACTCGTGGTCCACCAGCCGCCCTTGGCATAGACCTCCAGGCCCGGCTTCAGGCCTTTCTCGATCAAAGCCGCCTTGATGGCGGACCGCGTCTGCTCGTCCAGATAGCTGTAGAGCCAGTCGTACCCGACACCCACCGCGTGTGACATCTCCGCCGTGTCGAGGAAATGCGAAGGGTTCCAGTCCTTGAACGCGCAGACCTCCAACAGGTTCTCCTTCGCCTTCGCGGCGTACTTCTCTTCTCCCGTCCACCGCCAGGCAAGAGCGAGCGCGTAAATCCGCCCCAGGCAGTCACGACTGACATGCAGCAGCCGCGGTCCGATCTTGCGGTAAACCAGCGGGGACCTCTTCAGATACCCCTCGGCATCCTCCTGGACATCCCGCCAGCACTTTTGCAGGGCCGGATCCTCTTCATGGGCCGCCCGCAACAAGCCAAGTTCCTTATCCTTGAGCATGAGCCGGGGATGGTCGGCATCGAGTGTTGACAAGACGGAGGCTTGCTCGGCGGCGCCGGTCAAAGCCCACGAACAAACACAGACCCCCGAAACCACCAGCCGGTATTTCATGACCTACCTCCGGATTCGCTATTTCCTATTTACTATTCACTGTCTGCCATTTACAAATGACCATTGTGGCTTTCGCCCAGCGAGAGTCTGAACAGTAAATGGTAAATCGTCAATGGTAAATCCTGCGGGTTCTGATATGAATAAGTACATCTACAAGAAGAAAGATGAAATGGCGACCGCCGCGGCGGCAAGTGCGGCCCAGGCGATCAGAAGCGCCATTCGCAGCAAAGGCCAGGCGAATATCATCCTGGCAACCGGCGCAAGCCAGTTCGAGATACTCCGGCACCTCGTCGCGGCGGGGCAAATCGACTGGTTCAAAGTGGTCATGTTCCACCTGGACGAGTACATCGGGCTTGGGCCGGACCACCCTGCCAGCTTCCGAAAGTACCTTCAGGAACGATTCGTGGACAAAGTGGCGCCCCTGCGGGCCATGTATCTCGTCAAGGGCGATGCCGAGGACCCGGCCCGCGAGTGCACGAGATTGGGGGCCTTGATTCGCGCCCATCCGATCGATGTCGCCTGCATCGGAATCGGGGAGAACGGGCATCTGGCCTTCAACGATCCGCCTGCCGACTTCGAGACCGACGAGCCCTATCTCGTCGTGCAGCTCGATGAACGTTGCCGAAGGCAGCAACTCGGCGAGGGCTGGTTCGAGACGCTGGAGCAGGTCCCCGCGCGGGCCATCTCCATGAGCATCAGGCAGATTCTCAAGAGCCGGCAACTCGTCGTCACCGTCCCGGACCAGCGCAAGGCCGAGGCGGTGAGGAACGCCCTGGAAGGGCCGGTGACGCCTCAGTGCCCGGCATCCATCCTCCAGCGGCATGAGAACTGCTCCATCTTCCTGGACGAGCCCGCCGCCTCGCTGCTCTCCGGCGAGTTGTAGGGACGCGCGATTTCGCGTCTCCATTTGTGGGCATCAGCACCGACAAACGAGTCTGTCGGTGCCGCCCGATATGCCGATGGACTGGGCTATTCAGTTTTGAGCATCTGACAGAATGAACACACGCCCGGAGGTCGCGGCGCTCCGCGATCATCGCACGCTGGGATCATAGCTCGAAGGTGTGCAGGCCGCCGACGGGTGTGATGACCCCGGCCGCCAGAGGGAGGCTCCGCGGACGATAATACTGCTCGTCCATGTTCTCGATGACATTGCGGGCCCGCTCAGATTCTGCGACCGCGACGATGCAGCCGCCCATGCCGGCGCCGACCAGGCCCGCGCCCGTGACACCGGGCGTCGCCAGGGCGATATCGACGAGCGTATCCACCTCGGGGAGGCTCACGCTGTAGCCGCCCCCCTGCCGCCACAGGCGGGCCCTCTCCATGCGCTGGGGGTCGCCCGATTCGAGATCGTCGATCAGGGCGTCGACGCGCTCGTCGGGATAGCTGTTGTCGACAGGCACTCGTTTTCCGTCTGCCAGTTTCGTCACTCGGTCGCCATCGTGGGAGATATTCATCAACTCGCCGAAATGTCTCATGTCCCCCGCCCCGAGGCACTGAAGCACCATGTCCGCGCGGATGCATTCGGCGATACCGTACAGGCACACCTGACGAATCGGGTAACCGCCCGGCGGCTCCTCATGGCTCCGGAAGACGCGCGCGATCTTGTGCTCCTGCTCGGGCAGCCACCGCAGGATTTCGGCGCGGCCGGCGGACATGGGCAGCGACCGCACGATGCGGTAAATCCGCCCGTCGTCCACGCCGAGCCTGTCGGGAGTGACGTCCCGAAGATGCTCGAGTTTCTCGGCATATTCGGGAAACCGCTTCTTGATCAGCAGAAAGCCGAAGATGTACGCCGCCACGCGGCTGTTGAACGCGCTGCGGGCGCCAGTCTGTTTCTTCGCCTCGATGCAACTATTGGCCAGCACCAGGCTGTAACCGTCGGGAAGCAGGACGCTGTCCACCTGCAACGGAAAGGCCGTGGCGTGCAGGATGGCACGGGGCCCGGCAAACAG
>CAYFUB010000550.1:0-1876 GCA_964346195.1 uncultured Pirellulales bacterium | reverse complement strand
CGCTGCCCGTCAGCGCCGTGACGGCCGTGCCGCTGATCCCTGTCCACCACTGCCGGATGACCTTCGACTGAATGGCGGCCTGGGTCGTGAAGTCCCAGACCGCGCCGCGTCGCACGTCGCTGCCCAGCGGGACCTCATCCACACGCCAGAAGTACATGGTCGAGGCCCGCAGGAGGGGGAGTTTGAGCTGCGTGTCGGTCAGCAGGCCCTGATCAGCCGCCGCCGCGCCCTCGTTGACATCGGTGAGACTGGTTCCGAAGTAGACGTGATGCTGCAGGGCGTCCCGGCCGGCACCCCACGTGAGCGTCGGGAGGGGGAAGACCGAGGTGGCGCCGTCCGCCGGTGTCGGCGACCACGCCGTCAGCGGGGACACCATGAAGCTCCAGAGATCCCCCGTATGGACGGTGACCAGATCGATCTCAACCTCGTCCACGCGCCAAAAATACGTGGTTCCCGGCACGAGCGGCTCGACGCGGTAGTAGAGATTGAACGTCTGGTTGGCGGCGACCCGGTCGGCTTCCGTCAGTTCCGGCGTGGTGCCGAAGTACACATTATACAAGGCGCCCGTCCCGCTGCCGGTCCATTCGAACAACGGGTTGGTCACGCCCTGGGCGCCGTGGGCGGGCTTGGGGGCCCAGGCCCGCACACGCACGGCCAGGGCCTTGATCTCATCGGCGCTCAGCACCCGGTCATAGATACGGACCTCGTCGATATCACCAATCCAGAACCTGCTGTTGTTGTCGGCCCGACGCCCGATGCTGACATCGGCGTTTGCCGTCAAGTTCCAGGGATTGTCCGACCCGGACCAGACTGTGTCTTCCACGCCGTCTACGTAGAGCCGGGTCGCCGGGACGCGCAGGTTCGCACCCTGGGCCACGACGACGGCGCCGTGGTGCCATTCCCCGTCGTTGACATAGGTATTGCCCCTGAGATTGCCGTTACCGTGCTCGGTTCGCAACCGCCCCTCGTGGACGCGCCATGACAGGCGCTGCCCGGATGCGTTCGTGCCCCAGGTCACCATCTCCGTGTCGCCGCTGGCAGACGTCGTTCGGAACCAGTTGGCCACCGTGAATGGCTGCTGCACTCCACCGATAGCGTTGATACCCTTGTATCCCGGAATGGTGACATAGTCTCCGGCGCCGTCCAGAGACAGAGCCTCTCCATAGATACCCGTCGCGATGAGGTGCGCGTCCCCCACCAGCGTTCCCGTGCGGTCATTGCCGGAGGAGTCGAGCGTGTCCCCGTCGAACTTCCACCAACCCATCAGTCCGGGTTCGGCCCCGTGGGCGACCATCGTACCCGCCAGGCCCGCCAGTATTACCATCATCACAATTCGCTTGCTCATAGTCATCCTCCGTCAAAATGGTTGTGACAACAATCTATCGGTACACGTCGAGACACTGATTCTCTGCAATGGGACTGGGGGATGTGTCGGGAGAATGCAGCCTTCACGCCGCATAGAAGACTAATGCCTTCGCATACGTCTCGTGGCCTCCTGGTCGAAGTGCTGCATAGGTTGGGAAACCCGCGTGCCCGCGGCCCGCCGGGTATCCCCTATGGCGGTAATCATAGCATATTGTCCCGGGGATGTCACGAAGAATCTTCATCGGATGTTGCCGGGCGGTCCCGAGCCAGAAATACGGGCGGCCCCGACAGGAGGTGGCCTATCGGGGCCGCCCGTCAAATCAGCATGCCCAAGACTTAGCGAGTCCATTCTGTTCGACTACGGGACCGCGTTCGGGTCGTTAGGCTCGACCGGCACACCCTTGGTGATCCGGATGTCGTCGATGTAGAGCCGGCCGGCGCCGCCGGGCTGCGCGTTGTCGCGATCGCCCACGCCGATACGCAGCTTCTTGACCTGATGGACCTTCACCCC
>CAYFUB010000549.1:0-1534 GCA_964346195.1 uncultured Pirellulales bacterium | reverse complement strand
CCCTGCATGTACGATGGAATCGATACGCCGGCCAGCTTCAGCACGGTGGGGGCGAAGTCAACGAAACTGACAAGCTGATCCGTCCGCCCGCCCGAGGCCCAGGGCGTCAGGTGCTGATACCGCGGGGGGAAGCGCACCAGCAGCGGGACGCGCAGGCCGGAGTCGTAGAGCGTCCTTTTGAAGCGCGGGATGCCCAGCCCGTGATCGGCGAAGAAGAACACGATCGTGCTGTCGGCCAGGCCGTCCGCTTCGAGCTGCGCGAGGATTGCGCCGACCTCCTTATCCATGCACGTGATCAGGTCGTAGTAGCGGGCCCAGATTTTGCGGACCATCGGCGTGTCGGGGTAATAGGGCGGCAGGGCGATCAGCCGGGGGTCGTGCCGTTCCTCCGGCTTGAGCTTGGACGTGTACTTGGCGAAGAACTCCGGATCGGAGCCGTTGATCTGGCCCTGGTGCGTGGTCATGATGTTGAACACGCTGAAAAACGGCAGGCCGGTCCGGCGGTTGCGCCAGTGGGCCGTCCGGCTCGAATCGTCCCAGATGGTCGGGTCCCGGAAATTGTAGTCCTCCTTGAAGTTGTTGGAGCAATAATAGCCGGCCACTCGCAGCAGCTTGGGAAAGGGCTCGATTTGTCTCGGTATCCGGACGTCGGACCGCAGGTGCTGGGTGCCGAGCGAAGTCGCGTAAACGCCGGTGACCAAACACGACCGGGACGGCGCGCAGACCGGGGCCGTGGCGTAAGCGTTGGTATAGAGGATGGACTGGCCCGCGAGCCGGTCCAGGTTGGGCGTGACGGCCAGGGCGGTGCCGTGGCAGCGCAGATAGGGGCTCGTGTCCTCGCAGGTGATCCAGAGGATGTTTGGCCTGCCCGGCTCCGGCGGCTCCATCGCCGCCGACATCGGCCGGGGCCCCGACTCCATGCACCCGGCCACCGTCAGGCCGGAGGCACAAATACCCGCCATCTTGAGAAATCCGCGACGCGTGCAAACCGAACACTTCATTTCTATTTCTCCATGACTCGCACGGACCCCAATTGAGTATCGAGCAGTATGATGCAAACGTCTGGGTGGCAGCGTCAAGGCCGAAGGCCTTGGCGATGGCTCTTTCGCGCCGTCACAAAACCATCGCCAAGCTTCGCTTGACGCTGCCACCCGCGTCTATCTCCATGGGCGTTCAGGGACTCCCGCATTGCAGGGACGGCAAACCGAAGGTCAGGCTCAGCCAATTGTTACTTTGCCACAACGACCCTTCCATCGCGAATGCTGCGGATGGGCTCTTGGCCCGGAGCAATCAAGTCGGCTATCCACATGTATTGCCCCGGCTCGGCGGGAACCGTTTGCCGGAAGGACAATGTCTGACGGTCCAGGGCACGAACCGTACAGGATTTGTCCTGCGCGGCAACGGCGTTGCTGCCTTTCGTCAGGCGCAGGCGGACCTTGCCCTGCCAGTCCTCATACTGGTCGTTGATGACGGCAACTTTGAACTCCTGCTCCGTCCCGGCGGGCAGGTCCCGGCCCCAGTAATCGAGCATCAC
>CAYFUB010000548.1:0-3803 GCA_964346195.1 uncultured Pirellulales bacterium | reverse complement strand
CGCGACCGGTGTCAGGAAGAAAATGAGCCCGCACAGCGCTTTTGGCACAAGGGCTTATGATTCAGGCACTTGCAGCCATTTCTGCTGCCCTTCTCAAAACCTGTTTTCTTCGAGGGTGTGTGAGAAGCCAGGTCTTTTCCGGTGGCAGCGTCAAGGGGTCCCCAACGCGATACATCGCGTTGGGGGGCCCCATGCGGAGCTTGGCGATGGTCTTCTGCTCATTCGGAGGAGCTATCGCCAAGGCCTTCGGCCTTGAGTGTGCCACGCACCCACTGATGGGAGGTCGGTCGACGGGCTTCTCACACATCCTCTTATACGGATTATGAAAAATTCTTGCGCGGCACAGACTCAGTCATCCTGAGCGAAGCCGAAGGATCTGGCCCCCGGATGAGACGTTTCTCCCGTTCGTAGGCCAGATCCTTCCCTGCGCTGCGCTTCGTTCAGGATGACACGCGGAGCGCAAGAATTATTCATAATCCGTATTAGGAGTCGCGCAGTCGAGGGGGTCCCCAAACGCGATACATCACATTCGGCCGGGGGCGCGTGGTGATTCACCCTTGCGGAAGGACTTGGGCATCGCACGAGAGACTTCACCCGGCGCGCTGTGGACTCCTCATTCGATTGCCGCTGGCGGACCCCACGAAATCCGCAGCCCTGCCAGGCCCTACGGGCTGACGGGCGCGAGACTGGCCTCGACCGTGCCGCCGTAGGCGCCCATGTTGACACGCGTGTTGATGACCGCACCGGCCGGTTCACCCGGGGCCGTGAGAAGTTCCTCGAGCATCCCGGAGCCCGGATCACCGGCGTCGATACAGGGGCTGGTGACCTCGTCCGCGACCCAGGAGCCTTCCCGGACGTTCCAGCGCCAGCCCTGGCTCTGGAGATGGTAGTCGCCCGCGACCCAGACGGCACGGCTGTTGGAGGACACGACCCTGGCAACGGAAGTGGGATCCGTCCAGCGGCCCAGCGCGACGAAGAGCGGGTCGGCGTCGATGTTGCCTTCGCCGGGCCACCCGCCCTCGATGTCCGAGTAGGTGACCGTATCGCGGGTACCGTCAATCTGGGCGCCGTTGGCATTGCGATTGTTCCGCCACAGAATCGAGTTTGTCACCGTCGCGGCGTAGGCGTCAATGCCTTCCAGCAGGTTCTCCACGATCGTGCAGTTGGTTACCTTCGGTTTTCCGCCGTGAAGGCCCTGGCCACGATTGGCCTCGATGAGGCAGTTGCGGACCACGGGTTCACTGTACCTCAGCACGCGTCCACCACCGGCCGGCCCGGACATCTCGATTCCCGCGGCGGCGCCGGCCATGATGCGGCAGTGCACGAGCGTCGGATCGCTGGCCCCGAGCAGCCTTACGCCCGCCTGGCGGCTGCCCCGGATCGTGCAGCGCGAGATCGTGGGTGAGGCGTTGCTGCAAACAATCCCCTGGTCGCCGTCGTCGAGGGTCAGACCGGCCAGAACGCTCCCGCCGCCCTCGCTTTTGGCGAACGTCACGATATCCCCGTCGTTGCGCAGGACCGTGGCCGCCACGATGTCCGGGTCGTTCGGGTCGCCCGAACGGACCGTCACCGCCTTGCCGGCAAAATTGACTTTCTCGAGGTAGAGGTCCGGGCCCGCCACGATCTGGTCCCCGTCGTTCGCGTCGCTGACGGCGTGCTGTAGGAAATCGTACCGTTTGCCGGTCCGCAGGTTCTGGACGCGACCGTCGGGGATGGAGTACCCGAATCCGAGCGCGGCCCCCCGGGCGGGCCCGTAAAGACCGGTCAGCCAGACGAGCGTCGCGCCGTCGAGCACGGGCATCGTTCCCAAGTAGAGGTCCGGCAGCTCGACGTTCAGGACCCCGCGACCGTAGGTCAGGCAGGCCAGCCGCAGTTGACCGCCCAGGACGCCGCTGTCCAGATGGACGACCAAGGCGCCATCGATCGCCGGCTGCTCCTGGACCCCGGGGCCCTTGGCAACCGCGAACTCGCGAATGTTCTCCAGATCCGACAGGTCGGCGCCGTAGATGTCGCCACCATCGTTCCGCTCGTCGGTCCAGACGACGAAACGCCCCGAGAGCGCGGGGTCGTATTGACGAGCCGGCTGGTTGCATACCGTGAACACCCGGATCTGCTCCAGGTCGGAGATGTCGGCCGCGTAGATGTCCCCCTCGCCTTCCCACACCACGAGGTCGCCGCAGATGTCCACAACGTCCCAATCGTTTATCGAGGTGCTGAACGAGAATAGATCATGCCGGCCCACGCCGGTGGCGATGGTGAAGTAGACCGGCTCGTCGAAGTCGCGAAGGTCCGCGCCGCAGATGTCGTACGTCGGATTATACCATTTGTCGAGCACATTCCGGTCGAGGCCAAGATGCTGCACCCACACCACCTTGTCATTCGACACGGCGGGATGGTCGAACGAGGCCGTGCCGCCGCGCCCCCGCAGTTCCCGTTGGGCGCCGGTGGCGAGGTGGCGCGCAAAGACACTCGTGGTTTCCGGGCCGATATTGTCGGTGAGAGAGACGCCGCCGGACCAGACGACCAGATCGCCGTCGATCTTCGGCTGGACATTGATGCCGGTGCCGGGGAACGTTTCGACCTTGCCCGTGGCCAGGTCCTTGCACGCGACCCGCCACTGATACGTCCAATCGCCCGTCGTGTAAACAACCCTCGTACCGGCGACATCCGGGTAACAGACTATCGGCGCCGGGCCCGGCCCGACATCGATCTGCTCGAGGGTCGTCGTGACGCCGACAGCCAGGCACTGCACGCGGCTTGGTCCGCTCTGCGCAAAGCCATCGCTCACGACCAGCTCAAACGCGTACTGTCCCTCACCTTCCACGAAGAACGAGGGGTTGGACGTGTCGGCGTACTGCAACTCGACGGGCGGCCCCTCCACCTGGGTCCACTGACACCTCAGCCGGTCGATGACATCAGGGTCCCAGGAGCCGGTCCCGTCCAGAGTCACCCACCCGGGCGATTCCCATACTTTGTCGTGCCCGGCATCCGCCACCGGCGGCTGGTTCTCGGCCACGAGCACCAGGACCTCGTCCGGCTCGCTGGTGTACCGGTCGTCGCCCACCTCCAGTTGGAAAACGTATTCGCCATAGGCTTCGGGCGTGAACGCCGGCGTGGCGGTATCCGGGCCGCTCAGCGTCACCGGCGGGCCGCTGACCTGGGCCCATTGGAACGTCGTGACCTCGCACGGATCGTAGAAGAAACTCCCGCTGCCGTCCAGCGTCACGGACTGCAACGGCTGGAGAACGTGCCGGTCGAATCCCGCGAAGGCGACCGGCTTGACGTAGCCGACGTACTCATCGGCGCCTATATCGATGCGAGACGCGTAGACCCTGCTCTCCCCGTCGATATCGATCTGGCCCGGCGCGCCGGCATAAGCCGGGTCGCCGGCATTGATGCAGGGCGATTCCAGGGTCAGGTGGTAGTCCTTGTTGAACGGGTTCAGGAACAGGGGATCGGCGCTGATATTGCCGTTCTTGCCGGTCTGATCGTACACGCCGTCGAACCGAGTCTCTCCGGTTTGCTGATCCAGGAGGACGTAGTTGCCCGGCATATTACCCCAGACGTTGTTGCACGCGATGACTCCCCCCTGCCAGTCGCCCACCATGAGCAGGCCGCCGCCGGAGGGAGCGTTGCATATGATGTTGTTGACAAGCCGGACATTGCCCAACTGAGGCTCGAAGATGATGTACGCGTTGCCGGCCACACCATCCCCCGGACCCTGGTTGCAGTCATTGCCCACGATGGTGTTGTTGATCAGGTCGCCGCCGATGAGGATGACACCGCCGCCGAGATACGCGGAG
>CAYFUB010000547.1:0-42995 GCA_964346195.1 uncultured Pirellulales bacterium | reverse complement strand
GGGTCCCCAACGCGATACATCGCGTTGGGGGGCCCCATGCGCAGCTTGGCGATGGCCGGGTTGCCTGCGCAGGAACCATCGCCAAGACCTCCGGTCTTGACGGGGACCCCAAACGCGATGCATTGCGTTTGGGAACCCACGCTGCCACCCGATGCTCACGCTACACTACGAAAAATTCGATCGGAATCGGTATCAGATATGCGCTGTGCCGTAATGCGCATACCTTCTCATCCTACGCTTTCAAGCCGGTGAGGTCGGGTTCGAGGCGACGGTTCTCGCGAAGGACCTCGTCCCAGGTGAGCTTCGTGTGCCGACGGGCGGCTTCGCGGCCCAGGATCGTCGTCAGGGTCGCCGTGATGCTCGGCTCGACAGTCGGGTTGGTAAAGTCGCCATCGGTGACGGACTTGTGGAAGGTGTCGATGTTGCGCTCGGCGCCGCGCGGGTAAAGTTCGACGACCTCGCCGCCGCGCCAGCCGGTGCGGTTGCCGAGGATCCGGACGCGCGAGGTGTAGCCGGTTTCGAGCCAGCCGTCCTGGCCCTGGGCGTAGCAGTCGCTGCGGAACTCGGAGCGGTTTTTCAGGTGCTCGCCACGATGGTTCAGAATCAGCCCGTTGGGGAACTCATACGTGACGGAGAACACATCGTGCGAGTCACCGTGCGGGTCGGACCGGGCGATACGCGAGGCGCCCATGGCGCTGACCGGCCTTTGGGCCGCGATCCACAGGGCCACGTCGATGGCATGGATGCCCGCGTTGACGAGATAGCTACCGCCGAGTTCGTCGTCGTTGACCCAGATCAGCTTCTGCAGGCGGCTCTCCACGTTGCCCGTCTTCGGCGGGTCGCGGAAGCTCTCGTCGTTGTACTCGCTGCTGAGCAAGCCGATCGCGCCGATGGCGCCGTCGTGCACGCGCCGGATACCCTCGATAAAAAGCGGGTCGGTGCGGGTCTGGAAGTCGCACAGAAAGACCCGCCTCTGAGCGGTCGCCTTCTTGGCGGCCTTATGGATTCGCAGACACCCCGGGACATCACAGCCCAGCGGCTTGGCGATGTAAACGTGCCGGCCGGCCTCAACCGCCGCCTCGACGTGCTCCGGGAAACAATAGGGCGGCGTCTCCATGAACACGGCATCGACGTCGGCGGCAATGAGCCCCTGGTAGCAGGACAGTCCCGAGAACCGCCTCTCTTTGGGCACGGCAAACTGCTCTCCGGCGGCATTCTCCACGTCCTCGAAATAGTCCGCCACGGCCGTAATCTCGTAGCCGCCATGCTTCTGGAGCATCCCGGCGATCATCCGCCCGCGGCTACCGAGACCGATGACGCCCGCCTTCATGCGGCTGTTCGCCGCCGTGCCTCGCACAGCGCTCGGCGAGACCACGGCAAACGACAAAGCCGCCGCCCCTGCCCGCGAAATGAAACCACGACGCGTCACACCGCTGTTTTGCATGCCACTTGCCTGACCCATAGTAAACCTCCATCGAGTTCTCAGATTCGACCGATGCACCGAGATCGTGGGCGCGTCGTATAGCATACCCCCTCCAGCCTGGAAATGCAGACCTCTTTTTCGCCCTCCCAGAACAGACGCCCGCCGCGAAGTCACGTTGACCGGGCATGTCCCTATGGCTATAATGGTCATTGCGAGGTGTTTTGCCTGATGCAGAGCGCGTAGATTGCCTCAGAGGCAGGTTCTGCCGATAACGACCCTCAGAGAGGATGGAGGAACAGTGGCCGGAGCATTTTTGCTGACAGCGATCCTGTTGCTGGGACAAACAGCAGAGCGGATGGACATCACTTCCCCTGGGGACATTATCCGAGGCGTGCCGGACGACAGCGATTGGCCGGCTAACGAAGCCCCTGCCCTCGCCATCGATGACAGGGTCGATACGAAGTTCCTGCACTTCAAGGGAGAGACCCAGCCCACAGGATTCCAGGTGATGCCGTCGGCCGGGCGTGCTGTCGTCACCGGACTGACCCTCACTACGGCCAACGACGCACCCGAGCGCGATCCCGTCGCCTTCGAGCTGTCCGGCTCCAATCTGAGCCTCGACGGCCCATACACGCTGATCGCGCGCGGTGATATCGTCGACTTCGCCGGAGCGACGAGCTGGCCCCGATTCACGAAGAACACGACCCCAATCACCTTTCCCAATCTCCAGGCCTACACGTACTATCAGCTCCTGTTCACGGGTGTCCGCAACGCCGCCGGCGCGAACAGCATGCAGATCGCGGAAGTGGAGCTTCTGGGCCACGCCGCCGATGTCCTGCCTCCGCCGCCGGGTCCCGATGAGCCGGGCCCGCCATCGGGGAATGGCTTTCTCGTGATCAGCGAGTTCGCGGCCGTCAATGAGAACGGATTCTCGACAATCGCCGAGGGAAAGACGGTGTACCCGGACTGGATCGAGATCTATAACGCGGGGCCCGGCCCGGTGAATCTCGGCGGCTGGCGCCTGACGGACGATCCGGACGATCCGAACAGGTGGTCGCTCCCTGCGATCCAGGTCGCGGCGGGCGGTTTCCTCGTGGTTTTTGCCTCCGGCATTGAGCAGGCGGATCATCCGGAGAACTGGCCGTACCGCGATCAAAGGGGGTACTACCATACGAACTTCACGCTGGATGGCGACGGCGAGTATCTCGCTCTCGTTTCGCCCGACTTGCTGGTAGTGCACGAGTACGTCTCATGCGCAGGTGGCAAGGATATCGTGGGCTTCCCTCCACTGCGTGCCGATCTCTCCTACGGCCTCTACGGCGACCAGGAGCGGTACTTCACTCCGCCGACACCGGGCCGCGCCAACGCCGCCGGGTACGCCGGTGTATCGCAGGAGCCCGTGTTCTCTCGCGAGGGCGGCACATTCACCGGCTACTTCTTTCTGGAGCTCAGCTCGCTGAATCCCGCCGCCGAGATCCGCGTGACGCTCGATGGGCAGGTTCCCACCCAGGCCTCCCTCAAGTATACGAGCCCCCTGCCCATCGCCGGCACGAAGGAAGTGCTCGCGCGTGCCTATGAGCCTGGCAAGGCCCCCAGTGCCGTGGCCAGGCGGACGTACATCGCCCTCGCCAACGATGTCCTGAGCTTCAACTCCAACCTGCCGATCGTCATCGTCGATACGGGCCGCCAGAGCATCGGCACCAACTTTTCACGTGCTGCTTCCGTCATCATCGATACGGGCCAACATGGACGTGCGAAGCCCACCGACGCGCCGGATTTCGCGGGACGCGCCGGAATCAAGAAACGAGGCAGGAGCACCGGGTCGCAGGCCAAACCCCAATATGGATTCGAGGTTTGGGACGAAAACAATCGGGACCGGGATGCGGCCATTCTCGGCATGCCCGCCGACTCCGACTGGATTCTGTATGCTCCATACACCTACGACAGGGCCCTGATCAACAACGCTTTCGTCTACGACTTGAGCAATCAGATCGGCCGGTACGCGGTCCGGACCCGGTTTGTCGAAATGTACGTCAACTCGAACGATGGCACGGTCTCGGCCAGCGACTACGTCGGTCTCTATATCTTCATGGAGAAGATCAAGCGGGGCGAGGAGCGGGTCAACGTCGAGAAGCTCGAGCCGTGGGACAGCACCGAGCCCAGGATCAGCGGAGGATATATGATCAAGATCGACCAGGTCGATCCGGGAGACCGTGGCTTTCGCACGGCCCGCGGCAATCCCACCTATGGCGATGGGACCTTCTGCTACGTGGACCCGAAGGAAGCTGAGATCACGACGGCCCAGTCCGCATGGATCCGAGGCTACCTGGATGCTTTCGAGAACGCCCTTTACGGCCTCGACTTCGCCAATCCGCAAACCGGCTATGCCCAGTACATCGACGTGGACTGCTTCATCGACCACAACCTGCTCAACATGCTCGCGATGAACGTCGACGCCCTGCGTCTGAGCACGTACCTGTACAAGAGCCGCGGCGGCAAGCTGGAGATGGGACCGGTCTGGGACTTCGACCGCGCACTGGATTCCGCCGACGGCCGCGACAACAACGCCCAAAGCTGGCATGGAACGGGTGACGGGAGCGACTACCTCAATTACATCTGGTGGGACCGCTTCTTCAAGGACGCCAACTTCTGCCAGAAGTACATCGCCCGCTGGTATGAGCTGCGCGCCGGCCCATTCAGCACAGCCAGCCTCAACGTGACCATCGACTCAATGGCCAACGAGATTCGCGAGGCCCAGGCCCGCAACTACCAGAAGTGGCCCGGCCAGGGCCCGCGGTTCGGCGGCTTCCAGGGCGAGATCGACCACCTCAAGCAGTGGCTGCAAATGCGATGCACGTGGGTCGATAGCCAGTTTGTCGCCCCACTTCAAATCCTCCCGAACGGAGGCCACGTTCCGGCCGGCAGCCTTGTGAGCCTCGTCAATCCTCACCCCGGCGGCACCTTGTTCTACACGCTCGATGGCTCCGACCCGCGTCCCTCCAGCACCGTCACGACCACCTGGGAGTCCACAACGCTGGTGGCTGAGAATGCGCCCAAGCGCGCACTCGTGCCCACGGGGCCCATCAGTGACGCCTGGCGAGGCGGCGCCGACTTCGACGACTCGACCTGGATCAGCGGCACAAGGGGCGTCGGCCTGGAGCGAGGCAGCGGCTATCAGCAGTACTTCGACATCGACTTGAACGACCAGATGTACGGGCGCAACACAAGCTGCTACATCCGCATCCCGTTCACCGTATCCGGCGACCCGACCACGTTCAACTTCATGACCCTGCGGATGCGCTACGACGACGGCTTCGTCGCCTACCTTAACGGCGTCGAGATCCGGCGGGCGCTGTTCGACGGCACGCCCACCTGGAATTCCGCTGCGAACAGCACTCACGACGACAGCGCGGCGGTCGTCTTCGAAGACTTCGATGTCTCCACACAGGTGAACCTGCTGCGAAAGGGCCAGAACGTGCTCGCCATTCAGGGCATGAACTCATCCACGACGAGCTCAGACCTGCTCTTCAATGCCGAGTTGGCCGCCGGCCGAAGCACTTCCACCATCGATGAAGGTGTCTCCGGCGCCATTGTCCAGTACGCCGGGCCATTCCCGATCACCGAGAGCTGCCTGGTCAAGGCACGCGTGCTCGTGCCCGGCAACCCCTACAGCCCGTGGAGCGGCTTGGCACAAGCGGTCTTTGCCGTCGGGCCGGTGGCCGAAAGCCTACGAGTCAGCGAGATCATGTATCACCCGCTCGACCCGAACACTGAGTTTATCGAGCTGACCAACATCGGCGGCGAGACCATCAACCTCAATCTCGTGAGATTCACGGATGGCGTACAGTTCACCTTCCCAAGTATCGATCTGGCCCCGGCTGAATATGTCCTTGTCGTCGAGGACACCAACGCGTTCGAAGCCGCATACGGCCCCGGCCTGCCCATCGCCGGAAGTTACGCCGGCAGCCTCAGCAACGGCGGCGAGCAAATCGAGCTGCAAGACGCGGCCGGGCAGATTATCGAGAGCTTCCGCTTCAGAGACAACTGGTACGACGTCACCGACGGCGAAGGCTTCTCTCTGACCCTCAAGGCCCCCACGGCCACCGACCCCGACGCCCTCAGCCAGAAGGCCTCCTGGCGTCCCAGCACGTTCCCCGGCGGCTCCCCAGGCTTCAACGATGCAACCGCGGCTGCCAATCCCGACGGCTGACGGCTTCATTTCTCGCTTGACAAACAGGGCCAGGAAGGTCGCCGCAGGGCCAAAGAAGCGGTCTGTCTCTCCGACCTTTGGTGCTGGGGCAACGTGTTCGATGCGTTCGCGCGAGACAACTGTCGATTGTCGAAAGACCCAGCATGACATCGGTAGCCTGGCAGGTAGTCGGGCAGAACACCTGGTGACTGGCCACGGTGGATGCAACCGTTCAAGGACTTCTGGTCCTGACAGCACGCGGGGCTGAGCGCAATGTCTTTGCGGAACGGCCCCGATTGGGCCAAAATCTTCTTGGCTTTTCGGCGGCACTTGTGTACAATAGGCAAAGAGTAGAATCTGGAGTGCCTGAACAGCCACCTATTCTCTGGAGCGGATCGGTGATGACAAAGCATCTGGTTTATGGGACGATGCTGGCAGCGGTCGTGACGGGCTTGTCGTTTGCGGCGCCGCGTCCGGCGCCCGTGCCGCGGCCGGGGCTTTGGACCCTGGAGGTCAGATACGAGCACCCGCAGCAAATGGTGCTGCCCTGGGGAGTGAACGGCGAGACCCGGTTCTGGTACATGATCGTGACGGTGACGAACCGCACGGGAATGGACGTGGATTTCTACCCGAAATGCGACCTGATGACGGATACGTTCCAGATCGTGCCGGCGGGCCGGGGTGTGCCGCCGGTGGTCTTCGAGCGCATCCGCCAGCGGCACCAGAGCCGATACCCATTCCTGGAGTCGCTGCAGGCGGTCGGCAACCGCGTTCTGGAGGGCGAGGACAATGCCAAAGATATCGCCATCATCTGGCCGGACTTCGACCCGCAAGCCGGAGGGTTCAAAGTGTTTCTGAGCGGCCTGAGCAACGAGACGGCCGTCATACCACATCCGGTCGCCGTGGACGACACCGGCCGGCCGGTCCCCGTATACCTGCGCAAAGCCCTTGAGCTGACCTACGCCCTGCGCAGCGACCCGACCTTGAGAGCTTCCGTGGAAGTCGTTTACAGGGACCAGGGGTGGGTAATGCGATAAGAGCCGAAGGGCTTGCGGACAGGGCATCCGAAGCCCTTCGGATCATTGGCACGCTGCGCTTGGGGACCCCAAACACGATGTATCGTGTTCGGGAATCCTTGCCGCTGTCACCCCGGCTAAACACCAGGCCTGCCGGGCCAAGCTCTGACCGATGCACTTTCAGCCCGCTCACCGCACGCCAGGCACCGATGAAGGCCGCTTATGCGTAGGGCAGGTTCAGGATTGAATTGACCAGGATTACGGCGACGGCGGCGGCAATCGTCAGTCTGCCGCTGGTATGCCTCGACCTCGACCAGGACAGCAGGCCGAACATCAACGCGACCAGGCCAAGGCTATTGACGCCGGCGAGAAAGACCGCCACACTACCGATGATGTCCGGCTTCGCCTGCATGGCAACCAGCCTCATCTTGTTGGCGCCCTGGCTCATAAGCCCCCAAGGCGCCGTCGTATCACGCGCCGTCCAGCTCTCACCGTCGTCACCACAATAATCGTAGACGCTGCCCGCCGCGAGCAGGGCCTGGCCCCCGATGAACGCCCAGGCCAGCAAGACCAGCGCCAGGCTTCTCGTCGGCCGCTCTTTCGTGTTGCGTGACAAAGCAAACATTCGATTTCTCCTGCGGTTATGAAGAATCAGCCGAAGCGGTTTCCACGGTCGTTCTCATGCCATCGCGGCCGTCCGGCTCCGGTTACTTCCAAGTACCTCCAGGTTAAAGTATGTCAATGGCGCGGCGACTTACCAAATGGAAACCGGCGTCTCGACACGAAGACAACTGCCAGTGCGGTCCGGAAGTAACATCCGGGTCGAGTACGCCGAATATACTGCCGCCCGGAGCCGGCGCAGTTGGCATTGGGCGTGTTCTTTCGTATGTTTTTTATGGTGCGGCCTTTTGGTCGTGCGTGTTTTCGAGATATCGGACCACCTTGTTCATTGGAGAGAAGCTGTGAGGACTATCAAAGTATCTGACGAGCTGTACGAGAAACTCAAGGGTTTCATTGTGGATCCATTTGACGATACGCCGGAGATCGTCATCGGACGATTGATCGAGATCGTCAACAAGGCCAAGGGCCGCTCATCGGTTCTCGACAGGCATGACCGTCCGGAGCCCGGCGAGCGTCCCGCCCCAGTGCCGCACAGAGAGCCCCGGCGTGAGCCGCAGCAGGAGTTCCGACAGGAACTGCCGCACGAGTCCGTGCGCGAGCTGTCGGGCGGGCTGCCCTACGAGCCCATCGAGAACGAGGTGATTCTCTAATCACCCGCAGCCTTCGTCCCGGGAGTGCTGCGTCCAGTCAGTCAGGCCGCGCCCCAACCGGGGACCGTCGTGTTGAGATGACCGCCCCGCCTCCGGGGGCGCCCCGCCTCTTTCTGACCTCACGCACACCCGAAGAATCACCCCTCCGCAAAAGAAGCGGCCCCCGCGGTTTTCCGAACGCGGGACGGCGGCGCAGAAAAAAAGCGGCACGCACCAGAGGCGGCGGAGCGGCGCGTGCCACCCTACGAATTTTCCCGTCTATGCCGGATTCCCTTGCGAGTAGCGCACGGGCGGCTGTGTGAATTCCCGGCTAACCAAAGCTTAAGAACCGTTCCGGGAACGGACAAATCAGCCTGCCTCCGGGCCGCAGAAAAAAAAGACAAACGCAGAGCCGCAGCACGAAAAAATGGTTCCGAACAGATCTCTTTTGAATATGGCACGTTGTTTATTATGATTTATTTGAACACACGATATTAGAGGTACGTCGCAGCACGGCGTCAGAATCATGGTTTGGGGGGTAGAAAATGTCTTCGGGTGCATTCCGCAACGGCAGTGCCTTGGTCACCTGCACGATCGTGCTGGTGATTGTTTCCGCGCTGGCAGTCAGCCTGGCTTCCATTTCGGGGGTCAACTTGCAGATTGCCGACAATCAACAAGAGGCCAACCGGGCGTTCGCCAGCGCCGAATCAGGCCTGGAAGTCACGCGGTACTGGCTGAGCCGGGTCAAGATACCCAGCACGACGGAACCGTCGCAGTATCTCAGCGCGGTCATCGCAACGGCACAGGCTGAGTTGCAGGACAGCGCCGTTGTCAACTTCAAAGTCAACACGGACGGCTCGATCCCCGTCGTCATGCTGGATACGACGACCGGGCAGAACTTCCGGGGACAGTTGTCGAATACCAGCGATCCCGCAATTCTCAAGGTCACGGTCCTGGGAACGAGCGGGGGAATGTCACGGACGATTACCGTGAACTTCCACATCCAGCCGTATCATTTCCCGATTTTCAACTATGGGATGGCCACCAAAGGCCCGATTTATTTCCCCGGGAACCCCACGCTGACCGGCGCCAGCCAGAACTGGGAGGCCGATATCTATATCGAGAGCGCCGGCAGTGCCCTGGCGCTACAGGTGGACGGAAACGCCAAGCTCGACGGCGATATCACGATCGGCAACCCCACCGCCTCCGTCGATTTCCAGGGCGACGTGCAGATCGGCGGCGACTCCGGGCAAACGGCTATCGATGAGCACGTCGAAACGGTCGACGACCCGGAGGATATGCCAGAATTCCCCGTGCCCGACATATCGCATTTCCAGCAATATGCCACGGGACCCGTCATCAACGCGGGCACCGACCTCAGTGGCGCATCGACGACGTGGACCAACGCCGTGGTCGCCGCCGGCACGAACCCCACGTTCGAGGGTAACACCACCTTCCAGGGCATTCTCTACATCGAGGCCCCCAACATCGTGACGTTCGCGGGCAACGTGACCCTCCAGGGCATGATTGTCGCCGACGGGGATGTGGACAACCCCGGCACCAACCTGATCAGCTTCGGCGACCCGAACAGTTCCAAACCGAGCAACTTCGCTTCCGGACCCTATCCTCCGGGCTCGCAGTTCGACGCGATACGCAGCGAGCAGGGCTCGTGCATTCTCGCGCCGGGCTTCGAGGTGGCGTTCGTGAAGAACTTCTCGGCGGTCAACGGCGTGATTGCGGCCAGCGGCCTGAGTTTCGCCGGGAACGCCAGCGCCACCGTCAACGGAACCCTGATTAACTACTCCGACGAACCGACGGTGGTCGAGGGCAACATCTCCATGAACTTCGATCGTGCCAGCATGGTCGAGATTCCGGCGGGATTCGATTTGTACCGGATCCTGATCTACAACCCGACCTCGTACGCTCTGGCCTTTTGACAGGGATGCAAGCCGAGTCTCATTGCCGGCCGCCCTACATGGCCTTCGGGCCGGACAGCAGCCGGGGTGAATCGAGTGGCGACGGGTGCGTGGTTTACCATGCTTTTGACTGCGACCAGGGCAGGCTTCCAGCGCCGGCGAAGGGCCTGCCCTCAACCATTTTCCACAATCCCGCAGCATAGGGGACACGCGTTGCGCGTACGCCACAAGTCTCTCAGCGGCGTCTACCACGCTGCGGCGTAGTCGGTCCTCGCGATGGTGAACCCGTCGTTCCAGCCCTTCTTGTACTGGTGGTCCTCGTCGTAGCGGCTGACATCTCGGATGAATTGATAAAAGGGGTGCCCCACCATGTGGCAGCCGGCGGAATACCCATCCACATACCCGTCCACATACTCATCACTGTAACCGGCGGCCAGCAATCCGTTGCGATCGACCGAGCTGCAACCCGCAAGGATAGAGACGACCAGCGCTGCAACCACAGCCTTCTTCATCCTCTGCTCTCCAAATCCTCCCGTGCCTGCCTTTAGTAACACGCCGCGTCGCGACGTACACCTTTCGCGACACCTATATAACCCGGTACTCGACATTTTTCAAGGGCGCCTTGAAGAAAAAAAACCAAGTATCAATACTGATATGGCGGGCAGACACTGGGCCGCACGGGACGCGCGCCACGAGGCCTGCACGGACCGTCCGGGGTCTCCAGGAGGACCCGCAGCCGCCTGTGTTTCCACAACACATGGCCCCTGCGGGAGATATAGGACCTGGACCGACCGCGCGATAGTCCCCCGCGAACGGCCGTCCTCTGTCAGGTAGAGATACGCATTCCTGCCCCTCGACAGCCTGGGACAGTTCAGGGTCCCCGGTATTTCCACTGGAAATTGCAGATGTCGTCCGGCGTACCATAGAGGCCGTCGTAGCCGGCACTAATGAGGATGTAGGAATCCGACCTGTACGGCTGCGGCGACAAGACCCGGTCGCTTTGTATGTTCCGGTAGAAGCGTTTCGGGTCGGCGAGCGGATGAACCGTGTTCGGCTCGCCCGGGACCCCAAGTCTGATGAGGGCCTGATTATCTCTGTAGTCATACATGTTCCGTGGGTTATCGAGATTGTTGACGTCGTGCGCGGTCCCGAACCGATTGGCCTTGTAGTAGAGGATCGGCATCCCAGTCTTCCTTCCGCCGGGACGCTCTCGCTCGTACACGTCGCACAGAACAAGAGTGCTCTCAGAGAACGGCCCGCTATTGCCTTTGCCGTAGATGTCCGCGAGCCGGACCGCGTTGGCAGTCTGCTCCGGCAGAAACGGCCCGCGTCCGGCCTTGAGATTCTCCGCGGATGGCGTGCCCTCCGGGTACAGAGGCAGATTGGTGTTGGGGTCCACGCCATCGGCGCGGAATGCCGAGTCGGAGTGAAAACCCAGCAGGTCCCGGCCCATCAGCGCTTCCGCCAGCTTCATCGCCCCGCCGTAAGGACGGCCCGTCGCGTCATTCGCATCCGAAGGCGGGTAATCACCAAATTCGTTGTTGAAAAGCTCAAGCGCAGGATCCAGCGAGTTGAATTGAGCTCTTTGGCGAAGGTGCTTCCCACCCACAGGAGGTCGCGGTCGGGATGCCCGGAACGTCACCAGCAGGAAGACGAACAGTGCAACCAATGAGATCCTATCCCGCAAATCGGGCGCCTCCTTGTCAACACCCAGACTCAACGCCTGCGATAAGGCGTCAGCAATGATGCTCGCGCATCCACTGCCGCAGGATACGATTCTCACTCGCCCAGTCGGGCCTCACCCCTGGATGATGTCGAGCCGGTCGGGGTGGAGGCGTTCGAGCCCGGGCACTTGCCGGTGGCCCATGCGAACGTCCAGAATGACCGTGCTGTCCTCATACTGCTCGTTGAGGATGTCGCCCTGGGCACGGAGGAAGCTCTGGACTTTGCCGTTGGCAGGGCTGGTACGGACCCGTACAACGATGTCGCGGCCCTTGTAGCGCCTTACGATCCTGCTGCTCAGTTCTTTCAGCCCCAGGCCGGTTTTGGCGGAGATCGCGACGGCGTCGGGATGAAGCGTCTGAACCATCTCCAACTGGCTCACGTCCTTGATGGCATCGACCTTGTTGAGCACTTCCAACACGGGCTTGCTACCGCAGCCAATCTCCTCCAGGACCGTATCCACCGACTCGATCTGGTTCATCACGTCCGGATTGGACACGTCGATCACGTGCAGCAGCAGGTCGGCAAAGACGGCCTCCTCCAGCGTGGCCTTGAACGAGGCCACAAGCTGGTGCGGCAGGTTCCGCACGAACCCGACCGTGTCGCTCAGGAGCACCTCGATCCCGCGGGCCGGCGCCCATTTCCTCGTCCGCGTATCCAGCGTGGCGAAGAGCCGGTCCTCGACGAATACCCCGGCGTCGGTGAGGGAATTCAGGAGGGTGCTCTTGCCGGCGTTGGTGTAGCCGACGATGCAGATTTGGAAGAACTCTTTGCGGCCGCGTATCTCGCGGAGTTTGCGCGAATCGATCCCCTCCAGTTCATGTTTGAGCTCGGTGATCCGCTTGCTGACCAGCCGGCGGTCGATTTCCAACTGCTGCTCGCCCGGCCCGCGAACGCCGATGGCACCGACCGCCCCGGCGGTCGTGCCGCCGCCCGCACCGGCCACCGTATCCAGGTGCGACCACATCCTCGCCAAGCGGGGGTACGTATACTCTAACTGGGCCAACTCGACCTGGAGCCTCGCCTGCTTCGTCTGGGCCCGCGTGGCGAAGATATCGAGGATCAACTCGCTACGGTCCAGCACCTTGGCCTGAATGACCGTTTCCAGCTCGCGGATCTGGGCGGGCGCGAGGTCGTTATCGAAAATGATGACATCGGCGTGATGGCGTTTGACGCGGCCGGCAAGCTGTTCGGCCTTGCCTTTGCCGATGTATGTAGAGGGATTGACAGTGCGGATTCTCTGCTGGAACCGGTCAACGACCACCGCGCCGGCACTCTCGGCCAACGCGGTCAGTTCCGCCAGGTCATCCCAGCCGTTTGTGCCCCGCAAGATCGCGGCCACGAGAATGGCACGCTCTTTCCTGACTCTGAGAGTCTGACGCATTTTCTCCAATTAAGGCCGAACCTCCCAAACAATACCGATAGTATAACGCTCCCTCAGCCCGTTTTCAAGCACGTCGCTGTCAGGCGCGGGCAAATGGGGCCCATAGGACCTATAAGAAAAATACGCCGGCCCGGGCGAATTGCGTCAAAGATATTGTGAATAATTTTTGGACTTGAAAACGAACTGCCACTATGTTAATCTATTGGGTTCTGGCTTTGCGACGAAAATATATACGTGTCGGGGTCGTGCTTGTTTGAGATTGGGAAACGGTTTTTGAGGAGTACAGAGTGCTAAAGGTAAAGATGCGTTCCGGTGAATCCGTGCAGCAGATGATTCGGCGTTTCAAGAAGCTGTGCGAGAAGGAGGGTTTGATCCGCGATATGAAGCGAACGGCTTACTACGAGAAGCCGTCGGAGAGAGAACGCCGGCGCATGCGCAAGGCGCAGCGTGTCATCAGGCACTAAGAGACTATCTCAAAACGACACTCTGACTTGTCATGGTGAGCGAAACGAGGGGGTCCCCAAACGCGAAGTAGGGCGTTTGGGGCCCCGAACCATCTGGCCATCGAATGAGGGGCTTCTCAAGTGCGCACCCCGGGTTCTTCGCTTCGCTCAGAATGACATTGCCGTCTTGAGATAGTCTCTAAGCCGGGGGGTTCCACTCGGCCCCCGAACACAGACGAGCACCGGCAGCCACTCGTATCACGTGCTCGGTTCCTCATCAGCCCATCTTTGCAGACCCGTGCTTTGTATCCGGTTGAGCAAAGGCCGATAAAGGGAATCGGCCGGCCGGCAACGGATTCTGTTCTGCGCACACCCACTCAACAAGCCCGGCAGCCAAAGCAAACTCACGCCCGAAATGCAAGTCTCGTCCGGCAACTCAAGCTCGCCACCGGCCCTTCCGCGCAAAGACACTGATGGGACGGCATCAATGAGCCGATATCTCCGTCACGGACGTGGCAAAACGACAGGGCGACGTTCGGCGGCAAAGGTAGCGCCGGAATCGGAGAGAGCCCCAAGCGATGACGCCCGTGGACCTTTGCAATAGGAGCACTCTATGAGAACGACCAAGCACTTCCTCGTTTGTATCTGCCTCAGCAGCCTGTTCGCGTTCATGGCGTGTCTGGGTTCGGCCTATCTGCGGACGGCATGTATTGCCTGCGGAGCCCGCTGGTCTTTCTTGGCTTCCATGGGCGGGATCATGGCCTTCTTCCTGCTGGCGGTTCTCATCGGCGCGACGGCCGGTGCGATGGTCGGCAAAAAGCTCTGTTGCCGGGGACACAAGCTGAGCATCTGTGGAGGTATCTCAGGGGTCCTGTGCGGCGGTCTCGGAGGGCTGGCGGCCGCGGCCCTCTCGCAGGCTTGTGGCATAGGCGAGGGAAAACGCGAGCGTCTCCTGATCGCGTTCATCTTCTTTGTCGCTATCCCACTGTTCGCCGTCCTCGGGTACGAGGCAGTCTCGAAGATTCGAGGGAGCAAGCCACGGACCGCCGCCAATTGACGGCCACCTTCGTTCTCAGAAAAAAGGCCGGGATATACGCATGGCTTCTGGTGGGCTTCATTCCCATCTGGACCTACGCCTTGACGGAACGCCTCGCAGGGCCCAAGCCCATCCTCGAAGGGTTGTTCCCGCTGGCTGCCGGCGTGCCACTGATTGTGTCGCTCTGGATAGTCATCCGGCGGTATGAGGCGGTTGAACAGCAAAAAATGCCCAAGCGGGTGTGGGTGCTCCTGTGGCTTCTCTCTGTTCTTTTAGGACTGTCGGTCGTTGCCGGCGTTTTGATGTCACGGGTTCAGGACATCATATAACGGGACGTGAACCTGTGCGCGTGGAGGAACAACGGCGGAGCCAACGGACACCGTTGCGATGTCGCTTCGCGCCTCATCTGCTGGATACCCCCAGCAGCCGAAGCAGATTACCGCCCATGATCTCGGCTTTCTCCTGCGCCGTGACTTCGCCATCGAGCAGGGCGTTGTACGTGGCCACGCAGACGTGCATCAGGGCAAAGGGCGTGTCGCTGCCGAAGCAGACCCTCCCGGCCCCGAGGACCTTGACCGCGTTGAGAATGGACGTGTGCAGAATCATGCTGCCGACCAGGTGCAGGTTGGGGCATTCCTGGGCCATCTCGATCATGGCCGGGCTCAAATCGGGAAAGCCGACGCCGCCCATGTGGACGCAGAGAATCTGCGTCCGGGGAAACTGACGGGCGATTTTGGCGATGCGGAACGGATGCGTCCGCTCATAGGCGTCCACGCCGCAATGCAAAGCGACGAGCTTGCCCGTCTTGGCGATCTCCTCGACGACCGGCAGGGACAGCTTCGGGTCGTCCACGAAGAAATCGTTCTGGGCCCCGTTGAGCTTGACGCCGTGGAAGCCGTACTGAAGGATGCATCTCCTGGCCAGTTCCCTGGCTTTCTGCACTCCCAGGCGCGGGTCAGCCCAGCCGAAGCCCAACAACCGGTCCCGGTGCGCCTCCACGGCCTTATACACATAGGCGTTCGATTCATCGATCTCTCGCTTGTACGGCGGCGTCAGCCAGACCAGGGCCTTGTCCACGCCCGCGCGGTCCATCCGGCTGAGCAGCTCGTCCGCCGTGATATTCACGCCCTCCTTGAGCGGTGAGATATGACAATCGGCATCAACGATCATTCTCTGCTCCTCTGTTGCACGTTCTCCATGTGTCTGCGGCCGATCACTCCACGCGTCGGCACCTGCCTGCAAGCCCGGGCTCCGGCTCGAAACCGATTTGGCCCGCCAGGACCGGATTGATCCAAGCGGCGGTCCGGCCGTTCCGGGTAACGGGAACGTCGGCCGGGCTCTTGCCGTCGAGGATTTCAAGGGCGGTTCGGGCCGCCCATTCGCCCTGCTCGCGCGCCACCTTCGTCAGGCCGAAGACCGCATACACCATCATGAAATCATCGCACGTGAAGACCGGCACGCGAATGTGCTCTTTGATGAAGGCGCGGGCATCGGCGTCATCCCAGCCCTTGATCGCCCCATTCGTCGGCAGGAAGACCAGATCGGCATCCCGATTCGCCTGCACGAAGGCGGCTTTCCACTGCTCGTAGGTGCCCACGAGGACGTACTCGGCGCTCAAGCTCAGTTCGGCGAAGATGGGCATGAGGGCGTCCTTGTTCTTCTGCTCGGAAAGGGTGTCTTCGGACAGGGCGACGAGGCGTTTGAGGCCCGGATAGTACTGCTTGAGCGTTTCAATGGTCTGGCGCACCGGCGAGATCTCCAGCATGCCCGTGACGTTGCGGGTCGGCAGGCCGTACTGGTCACAGGTCCAGTTGACGCCGCAAAAGACGCAGGGAATGGGTCCGTCCCGGAAGTGCTCCACCACGACGTATTTCACAGCGTTGTCATCCGAGGCGATGATCACTTCCGGCTCGATCCGATCGATAATCTGCAATGCCTCGCGCACCTTGCTCTGTGTGAACGGGTCGTCCGGATGGCGTTTCGAGTCCATGAAGAAGGTGGTCAACCGCACCCGTCGGCCGGCGAGCGTCTCCTGGACACCGGCCATGACATCATCACTGGAGCCATAGCCCGCGTGATAGGAATTGATGTAGAGAACCGTGTGCGTCTTGCCCGAATGACACCCGCCGGGCAGAAACAGTAACAGAACCGCTGTGGCCACCGTCACAAGTCGTCTGCTACCCGTTACACCCGCAGATACGAGAATGTCAATCGCAAGCGGTATGAGAGTCACCTGGCATCCCTGGAACCATTTTCCATGTTGCGCATCCCAGCGCCGAAGTAGAAACCCGGCTGGGTTGGCTGATTATACGCCACATTCTGCCAGGCTACGCTCAATCTGTAAACCGGGTCGTGCATGAACGTGTGGAATCGGCAATCAGCCGGGATCGTCGTCGTGTAGATGCGCAGCTCCTGATTGTCGCTCGTTCTCCAGATTACTTCCTCCCGCCAGTCGCCCAGGATGTCGGCACAGAGACACGGATTGGATTTCGAGCCGTTGTTGCGTGAACAGCCCTCGGCCCAAAGGACCCGGACCGCCGTGCCGGTGGTATAGTCCCATTTGTCGATAGTGGTGCCGTCGAGAAGCTCGCGCAGCACGTCGCCGTCCCACCAGACACCCATATTGCACGACCTCGGCTTGGCGTCGGAGACCTTCTCGCCTGTGCAGTCGTACAGACCGTCGGAGCTGTTGGCCCAACATTCGTAGCCCCGGTGGCGTGGATCGATATCCATGGCCAGCCCCCGGCCGGGGTCGCGCAGGTCCAGTCCCCAGATCACCTTGCCGGTGGCGGCGTCGCGGAGGTTCGCGCCAAAGGGGTGAGCAGGCTGCTCGTGGATGGCCCAGACCTCCAGGCCCGGCCGGTCCGGGTCGATGTCCGACAGGTGCATGGCGTCGCCGTGACCCAGACCCGTGGAGTAGAGCCCCAGGCCGTCGTGGTCGATGGCACAGGCGCCGTAGATGATCTCGTCATTGCCGTCGCCGTCCACGTCGCCGACGCTGAGGTTGTGGTTTCCCTGTCCGCGGTACCGGCTGTTTCCCGGCGTGCCCTCGTCGCTGTCGAAGGTCCAGACGGGTGTCAACCGGCCGTCACGCCAGTTCCACGCGACCAGCACCGCCCGCGTATAATAGCCGCGACACATCACGAGGCTTGGCCTCGCGCCATCGAGGTAGGCAATACAGGCCAGGAACCGGTCCACGCGGTTGCCGTAATCATCGCCCCAATCGGCCACCCTCCCGCGCGGCGGAATGTAATCGGTCGTGACAAGCTGGGCCCCGGTCCCGCCGTCGAAGATGGTGAGATACTCCGGCCCATCGAGGATATACCCTCTGGAGTTGCGGAAATCCGCGTCGGCAGCGCCGATCACCTTGCCCGTCCCGTCGATGGTCCCATCCGCTGTCTTGCAGGCCACCTCCGCCCGGCCGTCGCCATCCAGGTCATAGACCATGAACTGCGTGTAATGGGCCCCTTCCCGGATATTGTGCCCCAGGTTGATCCACCACAAGAAGGTGCCGTCGAGCTTGTATGCCTCCAGGATGGGCGGGTCCGTCATTCCGCTTTGGGCGTTGTCGCGTCCCCGGCCCGCCTGGTGCAGGACGATCTCGTACTCGCCGTCGCCGTCGAGGTCGCCCACGGAGGCATCGTTGGGCGTGTACCCCTCGGGGGTCTGCAAGGGTATGGAGATGTACGGCCGTGCGGGTACATCCGCCTTCAGCACGCAGACGCCGCCCACTTGCCGCTCCTGGCCGTCCAGGATGGGCGTCACGAAATAGGCGTTCGAGCGACTCAGGTCGGCCGTGCCGTCCACAAAGTTCGTGCTTTGCGTGATGGGCCTGTCGTTGAGCTTTACGGGCACTGCGCCGTCCGTCATACGATACAGATTGAAGGCGACATCGTTCGGGTCGGAACCCAGCAGCCGCCATCCGACGTAGACCTCTCCATCCCCCTGATTGACCGCGACCACACCCCGTCCCAGGTCCTCCATCTGCCGCTGCGCCTCGGCTCCAGACAGACAGAGTAGCAGTACCATGCCAATTACGGCAGGATGCGAGCGCCGGGTGGCAGCGTCAAGCGCAGCTTGGCGATGGCCCTCCCTGGATATGGAAGAACCATCGCCAAGGCCTTCGGCCTTGACGCTGCCACCCGGAACCAGAAGGTTCCTGATCGCAGGGTGGGTGGTCCTCATCAGGAGCACTGATTTCACTTTCGACCTCGACTTCACCATGCTATCTCCTGTGTCATGTGTCTGCATCTGGTACGCCGGCTACGCTAAAGTAGCGGGTAGAGATGATGGGTGCCATGCTTACTAAGCATGTTTCCAACGCCCCGGCGCTCAGCATGGCTACGCCAGCGTAGCCATGCCACCCGATCCCTGCCGGACCCACCAGATTAAGGTAGCCGGCGCACTAGGGCAGGCGACGGAGTCCCTCCCAGCGCACTTTCCATTCTCCATTATTGGGAAATCCGGGGGCGGGCCGGTCGGGGCAGCCGTCCCAGCCGGCGGCCATCATGGCCACCGCCGTGAGCAGGCCGCCGTTGCCCGGCAGGTACAGAGGCAGCCGGGCCGACTGGTAGTTGTGCCCGTTCGCCAGATAGCGATTCTTCGGCGATTCCAGGAAGAGGGCGTCCACCGCCTTTTCCGGCTCGCCCAGCCGGGCCGCGGTCATCGCCATCATCGGATAATCCCAGCCCCACGTGCTTGGCCAGTCCCAGGTCTGAAGAACGCGCTCGTACGTCCGTTTCATTACATCCCGGTCGAGCAGCGGCGTCGGAGGAACGAACCCGAACGCCGCCAGCATCGTCGGATGGTCGCGCGGGATCGTGTACGGCGGGGTCTCGATTCCGGTATAAACCCCCTCCCGGACCGTCGGGCGGGAAAGCAGGCGCGCCACTTCATCCCATTTCGGCTCGCGTTCCAGGCCGAGGCGCTGCCGCCACTTCTGCGCGGTCTCCAGTGCCCAATGCCAGTACGCCAGCTCGAAGGTCGGATTGAGATTGCGCGCCCGGTCCGGCCCGTAGCTCTCCTGGGCGGGGATCAACGCGGGGCCCAGCACGTAGCGATGGTTCCGCTCGTCCCAGACAGGGTACGATGCCATGAACTGGGCCGTCTCGAAGACGATCTGCCGGTATCGCTCCAATGTCTCTCGGTCGCCGCGGGCACGATAACACAATTCGGCGTAGTAAATGGGGTGCGGCTGCTGCCAGATCAGGAACACGCCGACATTGCTGGGGCTTTCCCGCCCATCCGGACCCACCATCTTCGGCCAGCGGGCGCCTTGGTAGCCCTGCATCGCGGCCGTGGCCCTCGCGACGGGGAGAATCGACTCGTACCACGGCAGGCTGCGCTCGAGCAGTTCCAGCCGATTCCACAAGGCGAAATGCACGCCGTGCCACCAGTGCATCTCCAGATGAAACTTGCCGAACCAGCTATTGCCCGTCAGCCCCGTTTCCTGCGGCGGACGCGACCCGGCGCACTGAATGGCCGTGAGGTATTGCGAAAGCACAACCCGACGCTCCAGCTCCGTCGCACGCGGGTCCGTGCTGCCCGAGAAATCGACCGCCGCGCCGCGCGTCCAAAACTGCTGCCAGTGCTCCGCCGCCGCCCGGTGGACCTCCTCAAAATCAGGCAACGGATCGCTGAACCCCGTCGGCGAGAATGCCACGACGGCGTCAAGTGAATCGACATTTCGCGCGACGATCCCACACTCATGCTTCGATTCAACCTGCAACTCGCTCCCCGGCGACGAGACCGCACGGACGTAGTAACGAGTCGCGTCAAGGAAGCGTATCAGGCCAGCCAGATGATCCCGACTGCGACAAAGCGTTGTATGCCGCTCCGGATGATTCCAGTCCGCTGCATTGCCCCATTCCGCGCCGGCATACGGGAACTTCAATCGGAGGGACAGCCGCTTTTCGCCCAGCAGAGGCGACGCAACGCACACACCCAGAATGTCCCGTGACGGATGACAAGCCGTCCACACCTCCACCGGCCGGCCATCCACCTGGAAGCGGCTCGTTAGCAAGCCGGTCCACAGGTCCAGGGTCTGAGCAATGTCGGTCAGGTCCTCAATACGCGCGGGCGAGCCATCGGATTTCGAAATGTGCAATCCGATCTGCCCGAGGTGCAGACGATGCGGGTTGGCGCGAAGCCACGTCGCGGCCGGTGAATACCCACCGGAAGGGCCCTCGCCTGAGGCGTACGGCACGTTCCGTCCGGCTACGGCATATTCCTTCATAGCGTCCGCCAGCTTATAGTCTCCAGGGTTCGCCAGGCTGTGCCATCCCCAATGCGATTGCGTCGCCAGAGGCATGCCCTTCTGGTGATACTCCGGAAACGTCTGAAGCCCTGTGATATCCGCCGTGAAGGCAAATTCGCCATTGCCCACGCTCAGCGGAGTCAACGGGTCCGGCTTGTCGAGGGTGACATTATGCCGCGTGACCAACGCCTGCCGGTCGATCCGCGAATCGCATGGGTCGTCGGATGCTACGACGCCCGTTTGTCCCGCCGCCGAGAGCAACCAGATCATCGCGGCCATGCAAGTACTCTTTACACACATTCCTGCACCTTCGTCACGGCGTCTGTCGAATCCTCTGCACGATGTCCCCTTTCCGTTGACGATATCATTCCCCGGGACCCACCACCCGGATCGCACCGGCTTCCAGTAAAGGCTCCAGCATATTGGCGGCCCCGCCATGCTCGACGATCCGGCCATCCACGACCTTGTCGATGTTGACCACGGTCATCTCGACGGTCTTGCCCGTCGGTTTCGTACCGAGCCACCCGCCGCGATGCGTGCCGCGCGCGGTGACCCGCGTCACCACCCAATCGCCCTCGGCGATTTGCTGCTCGATCGTCAGGTGCAGATTCTCGTACGTCCGGCGACCGCCCAGAATGTGTTCCTTCGCCCCCTCGAGCCCCAAGGCGTATCGCACGTTGTTATAGACCTCCGTATAATCCGGCGCGAGGAACTCGGCCAGTTTCTCCACGTTCCCGGTATTCACGACCTCTTCGATGTAACGGCGAACGACTCGTTTGTTGCCCTCTGTGGACATGGTTACACCACCTGAGCCTGGAAACCGCAAAGCTGGCAGAAGTCGCAGACCTGCTCTTTGTAGTCGCCGTAGAAGAAGATCTGGTGGAAGCCGGGGAAGCTGAGCACCTCCTGGCCGCCGTCGAACTTCACTTTCACCGAAACGACGCACCCGCCGCTCGGCGGGACTTCCTTGTTCTCGACCACCGTCCCTGCTGAAATGAGAACAGTCGACCTGGCCGCATCGCCCGTCGCCCCCTGCCGGCCGGGGAGCAGGTCGATGCTGGTGACCCGTTGGCCTTTGCGCCAGATCGTGCGCGGGACAGCATCGCGGTTGCCGTGATGATGCCTGATGTCGAACGGCTCCGGCGGCTCACCATAGCCGTTCAGCCGGGTGGGACAGGAACAGTGCGCCCCGATGATCGTATCGTCGGCCGTGTCGGCGACCGGGTCCTGCTGAAAGCCCGGCCGGTCGAACAGGTAATGCGTCATCACGAGCGACGCCACCGCCCCGTAGTCCGCTTCGCAGGCCGCCGGGATGCCGTCATCGTTCATCCGCGACCAGGCGATGCAGGGCAGGCTCACCGGAAGCCGGCCCAGCGCCCCGAGACAGTCCATCGTGATGGCGTCGCCGCCTTCGCGCTCGAGGAACTTGCCCGCGACGTAGTAGCTCTTGAGGCCGTTGACGACGTCCTGGCGGGTGGCGTCGATTCGCCGCCGGGCGCGGCGCATGTACTCCTCGGCCATCGCCAGAATCTGCTCGCTGTCCGGCGTGTTGTTGTATTCCTCGATGAAAGCGGAGGCCGGGAGATGTCGCAGGGTGATCCCCGTATCCGCCAGCGTCATATCGTAGCGCTTTTCGCCCTTGATGACGACGCAGCAGGTCCGGCGCATCTTGGCCGCGGCACAAAGCATCTTCATACCGTACGCCGCCTGCCTGAAGTCGTCCGTCGAGTAGATTACGCATCCGGGCGCGTCAGCGAGATTGATCGTATTCGTCGTGAAGGACGACCCGAGCGGCGAATAGACAATCGACGGGAACCTGCTCTGTGCGACCTTCTGGGCCGTCGGCCAGGCGTGCTGTTGCCGGTCCAGCATGACCAGCACCAAGCCATCAACCCCAGCCGCTTCGGCCTGGGTGATCCAGGCCTGCCCTTCGGCCAGGCTGTAAATCGGTTTTGGCCGCAGGTCGAGACTGGCGCCAAGCTGCCGGGCCGTCTCCGTCACCTTGTCGGCATACATCTTGCGGGCCGCCTCGCCGTCATAGACCGCCCCGGGCCAGAGCATGCCATATTCGCCCTCGCGTCTCACAAAAGCCGCCCACAGAGTCGGCCGGTACTTCGCCGCCGGCCCGCACTGGCGAATCGGCTCCGCCGCGACACGCCGCGATGTTGTCCCCGCCCTTGGTCCGGAGGGCCGCTGCGCGTCCGGGCTGCGCGTCGGGGAGGAGCACCCCGACAGCAACGACGACCCGGCCAGAACCGCCGTAGACCCTTTGAGAAACGCGCGACGGCTCACGCACCCTGCGTCATGACAATGCCCCGGACATCTTCCCGTACTCATAGTGACCTCCCACAGCCAGAGGAACGCACGAGCGGGTTTGAAGGAGACCCCAAACGCCCTAGATTGCGTTTGGGAGCCCAGACCCGCCCCCTACCTATACATCCGGGAAGATATCCTATGGGCCGGTCGGCAAAGATTCAAGGATTGACCGGCCAGAAGACCCAATCGCCGTTGTCGGCCCACATCTTGGGTCGGCCGTCTTGAGCGGTGCCCTGCCGGCCGCCATCATCCTTGAGGTTTTCACCCCAGCTATAAAGCAGGAACCCATCGGCCGTCCTCTCGTACGTGAGCGGACCTTCGCTGAACGGATCGTCCGGCAGTCTCGTCAGCATGCCCGGCTTGACCAACTCCTCAAGACGAGCCGGATATGAATCCTTCTCAGCCTGATAGCGAAGAAGGGCTAGTGTCGTGACTACGGCTGCCCTATGCGTCCTGAGCCGCCAAGCCAAGTGGGCCAATCGGTCGTGGGCCGGTGCCACGATGGAAAGCAGCAGGTTCTGTTTCTGTATCGCCCTTATTCGTTCTTCCAACTCGGCGGACGACTCTTTCCTGGTGGGCGGCGTGCGCAGCATTTCCTGGGCCTGCTCGAAATAGGCCTCGACCATCGCCGTTGTTTCACGCCGACCGGGGTAATCGAACAACAGCACGCCGGCCACATTGTCCCGCCAGTCGCCGGCCGCAAAAGGGAGCCCGTACCGCAGGGCCCGGCCGCCGCCGTGGCCGTCGTCGGTGAAGGTTCGCTGGATGTTGTCGTACCAGAAGACCTTCTCGCCATCCAGATTGATGATCTGTCGATCCTTGTCGAAGCTGGCTGTCAGTTCGTCCTGGATCCGCGTCAGCACGTCAAGCGGAACCTCCTCCTGCTCCAATACGTCGTAGATGGCGGCTAAGCCAAGTCCCTCAATCGCGACTCCGACCATCTGTTCGATCAAAAGGCCCTTGCCCTCCAGATGCAGGGCGAAACGGAGAATCACAAAGCAATCGCTGAGTGCTTCACGGAGTGCCCCCTGGCGGGCTCGGTAAGCGGTCCAGTCCCGGAAGGCCTGCGCGATGGGTCGGTAGCCCTTGAGCGTCTCCATCACATCGGAAACGACGTTGGCTTGCAGCCACATGAAAGGAACATCCTGCTGATTCGATTCGTTGACATCATACAACGGCCAGTAGTGGGCGGTGTTTGCCCCTTTGCTGAGCATATCAAATGCCGCCTGGTTCTCGCCCAGCCAGCCAGCGAGCAACTCTAAGTCGGCCTCATTGCTGTCTCGCACCGTCCACTCTGACGTTTTCCTTGCGGCCGCCAGCGCCTCCGGGGGTTCGACATAGAGCGCGGCCGCCCGGTCGTAGTACCATTTGGCATTCTCCGCATCCGGCTGCGCGGGTCGCCACCGTTCGCTGAGCCAATCGGCGTAGTTCACCCGGACGGTCGGCTTTCCCAGGAACAGCGGCAAGGAACAGGCGACCAGATACAGCACGAGCACGCCCAGGGCCTGTGCGCTGCGGACGAGGGCCTTCTGCCACAGCGGCCGGCAGCGTTTCTTGGCCCGCCGGCAGAGCACCGCCAGCAGCCCGGCGTCGCCGAATTCTCCAATCAGCGCCTGAGCCCTGCGCTCTTTCTCCTCGGCCGTCGCGCCGTCTCGCAGCGCGTCCTCGAAATGCGCCGTCAACTCGGCCTGCACCTCCCGCCGGACCTTGCGCCGGTAGCGCATCTTCCCGGTCACCCGGCGGATGAACTCGGCGGCACAAGGAGGCAGCCCGCTCTCAGAGCTTTCACTGGGTTTCTCTTTCATGATCAGACCTCCACAAATGCGGCTGCAAGGCCACTTTCAGGGCACCGGCCAGAAGACGGTGTCGCCGTTGTCCGCCCACATCTTGGGCCGGCCATCCTTGTCCCGACCCGGCTCACCGCCATCATCGTTGAAGTCCCGGCCCACACTGTAGAGAGAAAAACTCTCTCCAGCCGGCTTGTAGACCAGCGGGCGATCACTGAATGGATCCATGGGTAACTTCTTGAGGTACCCGGCCTGGAGGAGCGTCTTCAGGTCGGGCGGATAGTCCCCCGTGTCGAGCCAATACCGCTTGATGGCCAGGACAGTCACAAGCGCTTCGTAATCGGCCTTGGCCTGAAACCGTACCTCCGAGGCCCGACGCTCGGCTGGAAGCAACGTGTAAACCAGCGCATATCTCCACTTCTCCATCGCCCCAACCTTTTCGCCCAAATCGTCGATGTTGGCGACCCGCCGCTCATATGGGGAGAGTTTGGCGATCTCACGAAGACGCTTACTGACTTGATCGATTTTGGTGATTGTCCGGTTCCGCGACGCATGGATCATGCTGAGCCCCACGCCGACAGGGGGCGCTATCACGTCAGCTATGGCGGACGCCTCCGGTCCGGAAGAATCTATCGCCGTCTTTAGGTCCGCCACATATCTCGCTGTGACGCGGTGTCCCCCTCCGGGCCCTCCGTCGGTGAAATCATGTTGGACTATGTCCAGCACAATCAGTCGTTCCCCATCGAAGTTCGTAAGCGGATAGCCACGCTGGTATACCTGCAGCAGCCGAGTCTGCAAGTCGGATAGCTGAGAAGGTAAAAGATCCGTTGCCGTCAAGATCCGCAGGATCTCCTGGCACGTCTCCCCGGCCATATGCTGGCCCAGCAACTGGTCCATGAGAAGAGCATTTGTCTGCCAGTGGGCCCCCATGCGCAACAGAGTCAGACAAGAGTCCAGTGCTTCATCGACGCGTCCTTGCTCCGCGGCCAGACGTGACTTCCGGAGACCAAGTTGGGCAAGCCTCCTCAATCTCGCCATCGGAGGATCGTCCCAAGAATACCACAGCGGCACACCGGGCACCGGGTGGTACACCCGGTGGCAGTGGCCCAGGGCGGCACCGAATTCGAGTTGTGACCATGCAGTGGCGTTGGCCGCGATCCAGTCCTCAAGGGCCTTCCGGTCTTGCGGCGTCAATGGTTCCTCGACGGGCTTTACGGATTTCAACCACACCGCCCTCTTGAGAGTCTCGTTGGGCTCGACAACGAGCCGCATGGCCCTCTCGTAATACGGCCAGGCGTCGTCGTCAACCGGGCCGGATGAGCGATGTAAGGCATTCAGTTGAGGCAGGTAGTCGATCGTGGGGTTCGGCTTGCCACGGACGAACCAGATCGTGTAAGGAATGAACACCAGCAGGAACACGCCCACCACCTGCAGGGTGCGGAGGACCGTCCGCAGCCACAGCGGCCGGCAACGTTTCTTGGCGCGCCGACACAAGACCGCCAGCAACCCAGCGTCCCCGAACTCCTCAATCAACGCCTGAGCTTTGTGACCCCTCTCTTCCCCTGTCGCACAGTCTCTCAACGCGTCTTCAAAATGCGCCGTCAACTCGGCCTGGACCTCCCGCCTGACCTTGCGCCGATAGCGCGTCTTCCGCGTCACCCGGCGGATGAACTCAACGGCACAAGCGGGCAACTCGTTCCCAGGGCTTTCATCGGGTCTCTTTCGCATGATTCAGGCCTCCGCAAATGCGGCTGCAAAGCCACTTTCAGGGCACTGGCCAGAAGACGGTGTCGCCGCTTTTTGCCCAGATCCGGCGCCGGCCCTCGGAGTCCGTGGCGGATCGGCCGCCGTCATCGTCGAAATCAGGTCCCACGCTGTACAGCGAGAACGCGTTGCCTGCGACCTTGTACGACAGCGGCTTCTCGCTGTAGGGGTCGGCCGGCAGCGCATCGAGATAGTCCGTTTGCATGAGTTCATCCAGCGAAGGCGGATATCCTCCCTTCTCTATGCGATACCGCTGCAGCGCCAGGATCGTGAGCGTCGCCTGATGCAGCGCCCGACCCCGAAATCGGCTCTCTACCATCCGGTCCAGCGACGGAACCAGACTGCGCACCAGCGCATATCGATGCCTGGGCAGCGACTCCACCATCTCGCCGACCGTGAGCACCGCGCGGGTCCGCCTCTGGTAGGGACTCAGAAAAGACTGTTCTCGATAGCGGTCGAAGACGCGCTCGACCATTGCCACCGTCTGAGCCCGCCCCGCGTGGATAACGCTCAGGGCCGTCCGCAGGAGAGGTATCTTCACCGCCGTCGGATACGTCTCTCTCATCGCCGTCCCGACGAGGCCGGCAGAAGTCGGGGGAACCAAGTGGCCTCCGCCGGGTCCCTCATTCGTAAACACATGCTGAACCACATCCAAGGCGACCAGACGCTCGAACTCCGCGTCCACCAGCGGGTAATCCGCGAAGTAGATCGACGCGACCTTTCGCTGAAGGTCCGTCAGCTCGGCGACGCTCAGGTTCGTCGACGCGACAATCCGCAGGATCGCCTCATGGCCGATGCGAGAAATCTTCAATCCTCTGAGCTGCTCGACGGGCGTGCCACTGCGCTGCCAGTGACATCCGACCCGGGCCACGATCAGACAGTCCTCGAGCGCTTCGGCGGTCCGCCCCCGTTCGAAGTTGATACGCGAGAGCCAAAGGCCCACACGGCAAAGCTGCTCGATCGCGGACAGGTCCGGCAGCTCGACGTGGAGCAGCCACGGGTCGACGGTATCCCGGCGGTTCTGATAGGCCACGGCCAGGTACGGGTTGGCACTGGCAACGATGAAACGCTCCCACGGGGGCCGGTTTGCTTCAACCCACTTCTCGATGGCGCCCTGCGTCTTGGGGGGAAGCGCCGCGAAGTCGCGATACTTGGCGTCGTCGGGATTGCGGAAGGCGGGCATTTGCTGCAACTCGCGATCCGGCTCGACGAGCAAAGCAATCGCCTGCCTGTAATCGGGCCAGGCGTTGTCCTGCTCTGCGATCTGGGGGCGGCTCACCCGGTTCAACACGGCCAGATAATCGACCTTGACGACGGGCCGACCGTGGACAAACCAAACCATATAGAGCCCCAGCAGCACGACAGAGACACCGGTCGCCTGCAGCGTGCGAACCAGGGTCGTGGCCCAGAGGGGCCGACAGCGCTTCTTGCTGCGCCGGCACAGGACAGCCAGGAGCCTGGCATCCCCGAACCCCTCTACCAGTCGCTGTGCGCGCTGCCCTCTTTCCCGTGCACTGGCGCAGTCTCTCAACTCATCCTCGAAGTGCGCCGTCAACTCGGCCTCTACCTCCTGACGGGCCTTCCGGTGATAGCCCATCTCGCGAACCACCCGGCGGATGAACTCCGTCGCGATGGAAGGCAAGCTGTCTGCATGGCCTTCATTGGGCTTATTGTCCATGATGCAGACCTCCCGGGAGTCGCTTAGAGTGCCGCTTTGAGAGCGCCGCCGAAAAGCAGGTCCAGTCCCTTGGCCAGTCCCTGGAGCTGGGCCTTCTGGCGAGCGAGGTCCTCCTCGCCCCTGCCGGTGATCGAGTAGTAGCGGCGATGCCGGCCGGCGTCGGTCGTTTGCCATTTGCCCCGGATCAGCTTCTTGGCCTCCAGGTTGTACAGCAGCGGGTACAGCGTGCCCTTGCCCAGCGTGAGAATGTCGCCGCTGCGCCGCTCGATGGCCTGGCTCAGCTCGTAGCCATACATCGGCCCGCGCGACAGAATCTCCAGCACCACGACGGGAGCGACCCCCTTGAGCAACTGACTCTCGAATTTCATGATAACCTCCTGGTTCTCTGCAGGAATGCTCAGTACGCTCGACATATTATGCTATGCATACTATGCGATGTCAACCAGAAAATCACTGTGGCCCGCACTTTTTTCGGCTCATCCGGCTGTGGGGACTTCCTTGCACACTAGGAATCGCGGAACGCCGGATAGGCCCGCCGGCGGCCCGGCATCGTGTCTCGTCGTGACGCCCTAAGGCGTTATTCCATGCGCTTACCGGGCACTACAAACGCCTGGGCGTGGAAGAGGCGCGGACACGCCCGCAGCGGGCGTGGTTGGGAGATTTGGCGCATTGGGCCAATAGCATGACAGAAAGAAAGCGACGCCCGGCCACGCGGCGGCGCTTCCCGCTGAGGAAGGAGTGGCCCTGCGGAGCGGCCCCCGGTTGTCACTTGCCCATGCTATTGGCCTAACGCGACAAATGCCGGGGGTGTGGGGACAGAGTCCCCACGAACGCATGGAGACAGACAGTCGGCACGCTGGTAACCTTTTCGGCGCAGGCGAGACAGCACAAACGCGCGGGCAGGTGGTTGCCGGTAGAATGCAAATCACGTAGAATCGCGGGCGTGGGCCGTGATCACGTCCGTCATGGAGAAGGAGACGTGCTCGTTGCCGGGAGGATTCGATGGGACGTGGGTTCCTGCGTTGGAGGTTTCGCCATGTATAAACTCAAGACCAGTCTGCCGCTTGTTTCAGTCGTGGTTTGGATTCTTGTGTTCGCTGCCTGCGGGGCAGTGTCAGCCGCATCTTCCGAGATTATGACGGTCCGGCCCGAGGAAACTGATGAGCTGCTGCCTAATCCGGGCATCGGCTGGGAGACGTTCCATACGACCCGCGACAAAGACAGGAACCTGCCCGACTGGATTCCGTCCACCGTCCATTATGCGCGCTGGGGCTGGGGCACGCTGGAGCCCCGGCCGGGCGAGATTGACTACGCCTTTCTCGACGAAGTCCTGGAGGAGACACGGGCCGCGGGGCAGCAACTGGCATTTCGCGTTATGTGCTGCTCGACCTCGCCGGGACGGCCTTACCATCCGGCCTGGCTGGAAAGAGTGGGCGGAAAAATCCTCATCGTCGACTATCAGAACCAGAAAGAACTGGCAATCCCCGACCTTGACGATACTGACGTACTGGCCCGGCATCTGCATTTCATCATGCGGCTGGGCGCCCGCTACGACGGCCACCCGGATATCGACCACGTCGATCTCGGCTCGGTCGGCTGGTGGGGCGAATGGCACATGAGCGGCTCCAAGCTCGCCCGCATGCCCACGATGGAGACCCGCAGGCAAATCGTCGATGCCTACGTCAACGCCTTTCGCAAGACGCCCCTGCTCATGCTCATCGGCGGTGACGCCTGTCTGACCTACGCGGCCGAGCACGAGGCAGGCTGGCGCGCCGACTGCCTGGGCGATATGGGCGGTTTCTCCAAAAACTGGTACCACATGCGGGACGCCTATCCTAAACTGGTGCAGGGCGCGGGCGTGCAGGACGTGTGGAAGACCGCTCCGGTCGCCTGGGAGAGTTGCTGGGAGATGCGCCGCTGGGTCAAGGAGGGCTGGTCGCTGCGCTACCTCTTCAATTACGCCCTGGCCCTGCACGGCTCGTACCTGAACAACAAATCCGCCCCCCTGCCGGAAGGCGACGACGTGCGCGCCGAGATCGAGCGGTTCCTCCGACGGCTCGGCTACCGGCTCGTACTGACGGAGTTGAAGCATCCCAAGCGCGCCCAGGCCGGCGCGGTGGTGTCCATGGAGATGAAGTGGCAAAACGTCGGCTCGGCGCCGTGCTACCGACCCTATCGATTGGCCTGCCGGCTTTCCAATGACACCGGCTACGCAAAAACGCTGCCGGGAACGGTCACCGTCAACCAGTGGATGCCCGGCTCCGTCGAGCCGTTCACGGCGGAATTCATGCAGGAGCCGCCGGACCTGCCGCGCGGCCCGCTCGTCGATGTCACCGAGCGCGTGGTCCTGCCGCAAGATATGCAACGCGGCGCCTATCACCTGGCCATCGGGATTGTCGGCGAAAACTCAACGGAGCCTGTCGTCAGACTCGCCATCAAGGGCCGAGCCGATGACGGCTGGTATCCGCTGAGCGCGATCGAAGTATCGCAGTAGCGGCCGCAATATGTTCATCGATCGTGAATGAGTCTTTCGCAGATTAACGCCCGGGTGGCATCGTCAAGGCCGCGCGCCTTGGCGATGGTTCGTGTCGCGGGCATCTTGCCCGCGACTCGAAGGCGCTCGCGCCCTTGGCACAGACCATCGGCAAGCATGGGTTTGCCGCTGCCACCCGGATTGGCGGAACTTCGGGCGTAACGTGTATCATTACTATCTGTGTTGGGGTTGTCACTATGCGTGTCGCAAACCAGGATTTCGCAAAGGCAGGATCGGTGAGAGGCACAAGCCCGGGCAAAGCGGGTCGCCGGACCCGGCGAGCTTTCCTGAGAGGCTCGATGGGCGTGGTTGCGGGGACGCTGCCGTTTCCGACGATAGTTCCCGCGTCGGTCTTCGGCGCCGACGCGCCCAGCAATCGAATCACCGTTGGCATGATTGGCATGGGCCGGCAGGCGTACTACTCCAACGTGAAATCCTTCCTCGGCTTTGCGGATGCACAGGTCGTCGCCGTCTGTGACGTGGATGTCTGGCGGCTCCGGAACGGTCGCAAAGTCGTGGAGGAGCACTACGGCAAGGGGCGGTCCGCAGGCACGTTCAAGGGTTGCTCGACCCATCGTGACTTTCGCGACCTGCTGGCACGCATGGATATCGACGCCGTGATGATCTCCACGCCGGACCACTGGCATGTGCCCATGGCCATCGCCGCCGCGATGGCGGGCAAGGACATCTGCTGCGAGAAGCCGCTGACCCTGAGCATTGCCGAGGGTCGCATCCTCAGTGACACGGTTGGGCGGTATCATCGCGTCTTTCGGACCGACAGTGAATTCCGCTCCCATGCCTGCTTTCAGCGAGCCTGCGAGCTGGTCTTGAACGGGCGAATCGGCGTGCTACGCACGATCCGCACGGGCGTGCCGGCCGGCGATGTCACCGGGCCATCGGAACCGACCGTGCCCGTTCCCGCGGAACTCGATTACGAGATGTGGCTCGGACCGGCCCCGCTGGCGCCGTATACGCCGAACCGGGTGCACCCGCGCCACAGCTATGAGCGTCCCGGCTGGATGCGCGTCCGCGACTATTGCGAAGGTATGGTGACGAACTGGGGGGCCCACCTGAACGACATTGCCCAATGGGGCAACGGCACGGAACGCACCGGTCCCGTCGAGGTCGAAGGCACCGGCCGATACCCTCGCGATGGTCTGTGGAACGTGTTGCTGGATTTTCAAATCCGGTATCGATACGCCGACGGCGTCCAACTGCTCTATCGCATCGACCGGCCCTACGTGCGATTCGAGGGAACTGAAGGATGGATTGAGGCGGATTACAACACGCGGAGTCTGAAGGCCCACCCTGAGTCGGTCCTGAACTCGCCGTTGGGGGCGAGCGACATTCGTCTACCGCTCCAGGACGAAAAGAGGGACTTCCTCGACGCCGTCAAGACCCGCGGCCGAACGCTGGCGGACGCCGAGGTCGGCCATCGAACGACTTCGCTTTGCCAGATCGGACACGTCGCCATACAAGTAGGCCGGAGGTTGACATGGGACCCGCAAGCCGAGAGATTTACGAATGATAACGCCGCGAACCGCCTCCTGACCCGCCCGATGCGAAGTCCGTGGCACTGGTAGGGGGCGGATTTGACAGCCGCCCGGCAGGCGGACCGTCTTGCAGTACGGGCGCATCTTGTGTAGAGTAGAGACGAATGACCATTCGCTCATAAGGACTGGCGTGCCCGAGCGCGCTTCGTGCTCTGGGGCACGGACAGGGAGCAGTGGCCGAGTGGCTGAAGGCGACGGTCTTGAAAACCGTTGGGTCGAAAGGCCCCGGGGGTTCGAATCCCTCCTGCTCCGCTCAGGAAGCCTTGTTTTCCAGGGCCTCGAGGCGCTTTTGGAATCGATCCACCCTGCGCGACAGGAGAATACACCAAATCACAACCAGCGTGAAGCCGCCGGCGACAGCGAGAAAGACAATCTGATCGCTCGTCATGGCTCGACCTCCTTTATCTGTATGGCCGAATGATTATTGGGGGCCCGGGACCCCTTCGCCCCTGCCGCCAGACGCTGAGAGCGCCTCATGCCGGCCAACCGCAGGCCGGACACCACAAATCGGCATCGGAACACCCAATCATTTGATTATCGACCGACCGCCGGGCCAAACTTGCAGAAAGTTCCACAAATATGCAATTCTCCCCAGCGGCCGGCCTCCGCAAAACCGTAGCCGGTACTATCGGACCAACAGGCCCAAGAAACGGCGATCAGGCCCCCGTCCTTCGAGAAAAGCGGTTCAGGAACTCCTGCGAGACGCGACTACCTTTTCTGGAGGATTATCGTAACGCGTTGTGCGCCAAGCATTTACCGTTGTAGCAACAGAGAATGACGGAAAGGACGACTGCCCTTCGCGGGAGCAAGCCGGGTTCGGGTTCCCACCCCGTGCCTGCCCGGGAGCGATGGTCTTTGCAGACACCGGCCTGGCTCGGGCGGGCCGATTTGCAGGCCGCAGCAAGGTAACGGGGTTTCCACCGCCCTCACGGCCCCGGGCAGGTCATTGTCTCAGGCACACGCCCTTGATATACGGAACGCCTTTCGGAAACGCGGCCGCGACGCACGACGGCGAATCGACGGTACGGCGGACAAATATGAAAAAAAACTTGCATGCCGGGCCCGAAGGGAGTATAAATAATATTGGTTGAGTGTGGCTCTGATACGTCCGCCAGGAAACACCGCCTGGCTGTTCTGTCTTTATTGGAGGACGGGCACGCCAATCGGGCAAATCAGGGCCACCGATGCTGAGTCGTGGGCGTGGGGGCACACTGGAATTGGAGGACTTGGGTACGCAGTTCCCTGGCATCTCAAATTCAACCTCTCTATATCCGAGGGTGGCCGTTCTAACAGGAAGGAGGTGAATTGTCAGGCCTTGTTTTCGCAGACGTGGGAGAAGAATTTCGGGTGAAAAAGGGGTGAAAATTTGCCGATTAAAGGGGTCTATGCTGCGCCTAGTGGGAGGGTCTTGGCGCGTGGCCAAGCGAAAAAATCAAAAGTCTTTTGGAAGGAGGACGTCATGTTTCGAAAGTTGCTTTATTTGTCTGCCGTGGGTCTGATTCTGGCCGGCGCGGGCGGAGCAAGTGCCCAGGACCTCCCGGGCCAGGTCATGTTCGACTACTGGTTCGGGGGCGGGGTCGACAACAATCTCGACAACCTGAAGGTGAATCCGAACTTCCCGGATGCGCCGCAGGGCGGCGCGCTGCTCGCCACGCTGGATCACCCGGACTGGGACGGCATGGACTACTGGGGCGCTCGCGGACGCGCGTACCTGACGCCGCCGGCCGACGGCGACTACACCTTCTGGGTCGCCAGCGACGACGACAGCGAGCTGTACCTGAGCACGGATGACAATCCGGCCAACGCTGTGATGATCGCCAGCGTCGAAGGCTGGACCGCCTATCAGGACTACCTCGGTAGCGTCGGCTCGGTGGGCGACAACACCATATCGGATCCGATACCCCTCAAGGCCGGCCAGCGGTACTACGTCGAGCTGCTGTTCTCGGACGGCACCGGCGGCGGCCACGCCAGCGTGGCCTGGGGTGGCCCGGAGATCGGGGAAGGCCCCGTGACCATCGCCAGCGACTACGTCGCGACCAATGCGGCCTGGACGGCACCCCTTTACTGGTCCAGGAACCCGAGCCCGGCCGATGGCGCCGTGGATGTCACCAGCCCCCTGTTCACATGGGAGGGCGGCAAGGACATTGTGATGTACGATCTCTACCTGGGCACGACACCGGATCTGGGACTGGCCGACTACGTCGGCATCCAGCCGGTCGCGCTGTATTACCACCTCGCCGGTCTCACGCCCGGTCAGACTTACTACTGGCGGGCCGATGGGATCGATGCGGCCACGGTCGTTCATGAAAGCCTCGTCTGGAGCTTTACGGTGATGCCGGCCAAGGCCAGCGAGCCATATCCGCCTACCGGCGTTGCCAATGCGCCGCTGGTATTAACCCTCGGTTGGAAAGCCGGTCAGGCTGCCCAGCAGCATGCCGTATATTTCGGCACGGATGAGGCCGCGATCACAGCAGGAGATCCGAACCTCCTGGTGGCGACGGTTGCAGAGACCAGCTTTCAACTGCCCGCGCTCGATTTGGAGACGCAATACTTCTGGCGCGTGGACGAAGTGGGCCCAATTGAGACCGTTGCCGGCGACGTTTGGAGCTTCGCCACGGTCGGCGTGATCGAGCCGGCCGGTGAGCCGAATCTGGTGGGTTGGTGGACGTTCGACACCGAGCCTGCCAACAGCATGGTAGCCCTGGATATGACGGGCAACGGCCATCACGGCATGCTCAAGGGCGATATCTCGTTCGTGGATGATTTCTATATGGGCCCGGCTCTGAAGCTTCCGGGCGGCAGCAATCAGTTCGTCGATATCGGCCCCGTCGGCATCAGCGGCAATGATGCGACCACCATCGCCTGCTGGGCCAAGGCCGACCACACGAACATCCCCGACTGGACGTTGGTCTTCGGGTTTACCGGGACAGACACCGGGGCTGGCGGCAACGGCAGTCACTTCAATATCGGCAGCCTGGGCGGTCCCGGCGGTGTCGGCGCCCACTGCTGGGGCTGGGAAGAGACCATCTTCAACGACCAGGAAGCCCTCGAATGGCACCACTACGCCATGACCTACGATGGAACCACCATCAGGTACTATGGCGACGGTGTCGAGGTGGACACCGATGAGGCCAAGTCCAACGAGCGCGATCTGTCGATCCGCGGCGACCGCGTCCACATCGGCAGCCGCATCACGCAAGACAGCTCGTTCCCGGGCACGGTCGATGATTGCCGCGTGTACAACCGCGTCCTGACGGCCGATGAGATCGCGGCGCTCGGCGCGAACCCGGCTAAGATTGTCTGGGTCTCCTTCCACGGAGCGGACGACGTGCCCTCGGGCGGTGCGGCCGGTGCCGGCTTCACCGAGGCGCCTGATAAGGGGTACACCGACCTGCTGAAGGCCAACGGCTACAACGTGCTGCGCTATGTCCAGACGAAGACTCCCGATCCGGCGATTCTCAACGTGGCGGACCTGGTGATCGTCAGTCGCTCGGTCGCCAGCAGCAGTTTTCAGAATGATGCCGCCACCACGTGGAACAGCATTGCCGCTCCCATGATCATCCTGAATGGGTACACCGCACGGCAGAACCGCATGGGCTACTACACCGGTAGGACCATCCCGGACACCACCGGGGACATCAAGCTGAAGATCAACGACCGGACCCATCCGATTTTCGCGGGAATCTCGCTGACCGACTGCACGATGACCAATCCCTATGCCGGTGTTGTCACTTATCCCGACGGGACGACTCTGGCGCGGGGCATCTCGATCGTTACCGAGCCGGTGAACGCCGAAGGGACAGTTCTGGCCGTGGTTTCAGCCACCGCAGCGGCCACCGGTCCTGTTGGGGCCACGGTTATCGCCGAATGGCCGGCTGGGGCCACGCTGACGCACGCCGGCGGCGCCGGAACGGACACGCTGGCCGGTCCTCGGCTGTTGTTCGTGACGGGTGCTCGTGAGGCGAGTGGCATAAGCTCGGAAACGGCCGGTATGTATGATTTGTACGCGGATGGCGCACAGATGCTGCTGAACGCGGTCGATTATATGCTCAACCCGCCTCCGCCTCCGCCGACGCCTCCGGGCGTAAACCTGCTGGTCAACGGCGGGTTCGAGACGGGCACGGAAGACGGCTGGGGCGGCTACGGTGACAACACCCGCGAAGTGGTCACCGAGCTCGTCGGTGCGGCGGTCCCGGAGTCGCCTGCTGAAGGCACGTACTGCATGCATGTGGTCGTCAATTCGGCAGGCGCCAATTTCTGGGACGGCGGCGTCCAGACATACCAGGGCCAGGTCTTCGAGGCGGGTAAGCAGTACACGTTCTCCGTCTGGCTCAAGTGTGCCTCAGGGACCCGGATGATCAACCTGAAGCCGGAAATCGCGGCCAGTCCCTGGAGCGGATATGGCGACCAGCAAGTCACCATGACCGACACGTGGGCCGAATACAGTGTCACGACGCCCGTGTTTGAGGCGGACGTCACGCCGACGTCGATCACCTTGCACATCCAGTACGAGCCCGGCGAGTTCTGGATTGACGCCGCGAGGTTCTACGAAGGCGAGTACGCTCCGGCTGAAGCTGCGGAATGACGTTGCACTATGAGTGGGAGCGTCGCCACGTTGTGACGTGGGCACGCGTCCTGCAAGTGCTGGTTACGTATGGGGGCGCGCCAAGCGCCCCCATACGGTCACATTGTGGTGGATACGCTTCGCCTGTCGCGGGGCGCAGTTCGGCCCGCGGTCTCCTTGAGACAGGCGGCGTTTTGGATACGATACACTGAAGGAAGGAGGTACCCGGATTTCATTTCACCCTGGCAGGGCGGGTCGACTGCCGGCCTTCAGGTCGACATGACCGCGAAGGTCTGCCGAGAAGCAGACGCGCGCATTGCGCGCCAGAGGACAGGTGTCTTGGTGTGTGGCCAAGCGAAGAAGATCATAGTCGTTTGAGTAAGGAGGATATCATGTATCAAAAGCTTGCTTGCCTGACTGTGCTGGGCCTGATGCTGGCTGTTGCCAGCGGCGTTGGGGCCGAGGAGTTGGGCCAGGGTAAGGTGCTCTTCGAATATTGGACCGGGATCGGAGGCACCAGCGTCAATGACAACCTGCGAACGAACGCGAATTTCCCGGACAATCCGAACAGTTCCGAGTGGCGGGACAGCTTCAAGAGCAAGGTAGACTGGGCCGACAACACGGGCACCCGCGCCCGGGCCTTTCTGGCCCCGCCCGAGACGGGCGAGTATACCTTCTGGGTCTCCGGCGATGACAACTGCCAGTTGTGGCTGAGCACGGACGACAGCGCGGCGAATGCCACGATGATCGCCCAGGTCGCGAGCTGGACGGGCGTCGAGGAGTGGGGCAAAGAGGCCGGACAAGAGTCCGCTCCCGTGGCCCTGGAGGCGGGCCAGAAATACTACGTCGAGGCCCTCATGAAGGAAGGTGGCGGCGGTGACAGCGTAACGGTCGGCTGGGCCGGTCCGGGAATCGGCGAGGCCACGACCGTCATTGCAGGCCAGTACCTGACCGCGTTCATCCGCACGCCGGAGCCGTTGCTCCAAGCCCAGAGCCCCGATGCGCCCGACGGCGCCGTGGACGTGTTCAATCCGCTGTTCACCTGGAAGCCGGGTATTACCGCCGCGATGCACGAGATATACTTCGGCACCAACCCGGAACCGGGACCTGACGAATACAAAGGTCCGATGGCTCTGGGCGCGGAAATCTACTACCACATGCCCGGTCTGACACCGGGCGAGACGTATTACTGGCGCATTGACGAGGTCGATGCCGCCGGCAACAAGTACGTGGGCAAGGTGTGGAGCTTCTCCGTGATGCCGCTGACGGCGCACTTCCCCAGTCCGTACGATGGCGCCCTGTGGCGTCAGACCAACATCACCGTGAGTTGGACGGCGGGTCAGGGCGCGGTTTCGCACAGGGTCTACGGTGACACCGACCAGGCCGCCGTGGCCGCCGGCGATCCCGGCGCGCTGCTCGGCGAGCTGGCGGAGACCTCGCTGGATGCTTCGGCTCTGCTGGAACCGGCCAACACGTACTTCTGGCGAGTCGATGAAATCGACGCCACCGGTGCCGTGCACGAAGGTCCGGTCTGGACGTTCTCCACGTACGATCCGGCCGGCGGGGCTGTCGCCGAGTACTGGAACAACACCGCTCTCTCGGGCGCGCCGGTTGTGGTCACGACCGTAGGCGAGGTCAACTTCAACTGGGGCAGCGGCAGCGCCAAGGGAACCAACTCTCCGGATCCCGCCATCAACACCAACAACTTCTCCTGCCGGTGGACGGCCGACCTGAATGTCCCCGTCTCGGGCACGTACCGACTGTATGACGCCACCGACGACGGCGGCCGGCTGTTCCTCAACGGCGAGAAGATTGCCGAAGGCTGGTACAACCGCGGCACCACCGAGGATGCCAGCGCCGAAATCGAACTCGTGGCGGGTGGGCAGTATCAGCTCGTCATGGAGATGTACGAGGCCGGCGGCGGCACTGCGGCCTTCCTGAGATGGTCGGGCCCCGGCATCCCCAAGGAAATCATTCCGCAGGGCGCTTTGCAGATCCCGAAGGGCGCCATCTCGCCGAGTCCGGCGAACAACGAGGTCGAAGTGTCCCACGTGCCCGTTCTGAGCTGGACAGCCGGCGCGGGAACGACTCAGAATCTGATCTACCTCGGGACCGACAAAGCGCAAATCGCTGCCAGCGACATGTCGTTGCTCGTGGGTACGGTGGCGGAATCCAGCTTCATTCCCGCCGCCCTCGACTGGAACACCACGTATTACTGGAAAGTCGATAATATCACGGGCGACGGGATTGTCCCGGGCGTCGTGTGGACCTTCACGACAGCCGACTTCCTGGTTGTGAACCTCCCGCAGGTGACCTTGAATTACGATAACGGCGCCGAACCGTGCGTCTCCGAGCTGGCGTTCGACGTCCCGTCCGACTGGACGATCAACGGCGTCACCGACCTGGCGCTGCGGTTCCAGGGCCGGGCGGGTGTATCCGGCGACGTCGCCTACGACGAAGCCACGGGAGTCTACCAGGTGACCGGCGCCGGCGCCGACGTCTGGGGCTCGTCCGATCAGTTCACCTATGCCTACAAGACCCTCACGGGCGACGGCGAGATCATTGCCCAGGTCACCAGCAACGGCACGGGCACCAACAACTGGGCCAAAGGTGGAGTCATGGTTCGCGAGACGCTGGCCGCAAACTCCAAACACATGATCATGGCCTTGACCGGTGGCGACGGCGGTGGCATAGGGTTCCAAGGCCGTCCGCAGACCGGCGGCAACTCCAGTAGCTTGCACGGAGATGTCACGGCCGGACCCCCGTGTTGGGTGAAGCTGACGCGCGAGGGCAACGCGATCACAGCTTATTATTCCGCCGACGGCGCTGAGTGGACGCTCATGACGGACACCTCGCCGGACAATTCGGGCGGTCCGATGTCGAACCCCATTGACGTCGAGATGGCAGAGACTGTGTACATCGGTCTGTTTGTGACTTCGCATGCGGCCGGTGAACTGCGGACCTTCACGTTCGAAAACGTCAGCACGGCGGGTGGTATCCCCGAGGGACCGTTCGCGAACTGGACGACAGTTGGCCTGGCGTACAACGCTCCGGCCCCGCTGTATGTGGCCCTCGAGGATGCGACCGGCGCGACGGCTGCTGTCGTTCATCCGGATGCCGCGGCTGTCAATGCCACCGCGATGGGACTGTGGAGAATTCCGCTAAGCGCGTTTGCGGGTGTGGATCTCACGTCTATCGCGAAAGCGCACGTCGGCGTCGGTGACGGACAGTGCGACGCCGGCCTGCTGGAATCGGGTGTGATGAACTTCGCCGACATCCGGGTCCTCAGGCCCGCCACCGAACCGGCGGCGGACGCCGTCGATGTCACCGCCCCGGGCGACGCCGTCATTGGCCAACCGAACGACGGCGATTGGCCCGGAGGCGAGTATCCCGACCTGGCAATTGACGACAACGTCAACACCAAGTTCCTGCACTTCAAGGGCGAGACCCAGCCCAGCGGGATCGTCGTCACCCCGGCTATTGGCGGCACCATCGTGACGGGCCTGACCTTCACGACAGCCAATGACGCGTCGGGGCGCGACCCGGTCGGCTTCGAACTGTATGGCTCGAACAAGGGCGTCGATGGTCCTTGGGCGCTGATTGCCGAAGGCGCGATCGATGATTTCGCCCGGCCCATCGCCTGGCCGCGCTTCACCAAGAACGTCACACCCATCGGCTTTGCGAACAGCGTGCCCTACGCTCACTACAAGGTCATGGTCACGGCCGTGCGGGCCCCTGGCAGCGCCAACAGCATGCAGGTCGCCGAGGTCGAACTCCTGGGCACCGTCGCTGAGGCCGCGGGGCCCATAGTCGTCTGGGTCAGCTTCCATGCAGCGGACGACGCGCCCTCGGGCGGTGCGGCCGGTGCCGGCTTCACCGAGGCGCCCGATAAAGGGTACACCGACCTGCTGAAGGCCAACGGCTACAACGTGGTGCGCTATGTCCAGACGAAGACTCCCGACAAGGACATGCTCGCTGCGGCAGCAAACCTGGTGATCGTCAGTCGCTCGGTCGCCAGCAGCAGTTTTCAGAATGATGCCGCCACCACGTGGAACACTGTTGCCGTTCCCATGATCGTCCTGAATGGGTACACCGCGCGGCAGAACCGCATGGGCTACTACACCGGTAGGACCATCCCGGACACCACCGGGGACATCAAGCTGATGATCAACGACCCGACCCATCCGATTTTCGCGGGAATCTCGTTGACCGACTGCACGATGACCAATCCCTATGCCGGTGTTGTCACGTATCCCGACGGGACGACTCTGGCGCGGGGCATCTCGATCGTTACCGAGCCGGTGAACGCCGAAGGGACAGTTCTGGCCGTGGTTTCAGACACGGCAGCGGCCACTGGCCCTGTTGGGGCCACGGTTATCGCCGAATGGCCGGCTGGGGCCACGCTGACGCACGCTGGCGGCGCCGGAACGGACACGCTGGCCGGTCCTCGGCTGTTGTTCGTGACCGGTAGTCGCGAGACGAGTGGCATAAGCTCGCAAACGGCCGGTATGTATGATTTGTACGCGGATGGCGCACAGATGCTCCTGAATGCTGTCGCGTACATGCTTCAGTAGTCGAAGGATGGATTAAGGAGTTTTGAGCTCGGAGCGTCGAGTTTGAGTTGGTGGATTTTCCTCCCCTGACTCGAAATGGAGAGCTCGAAACCGGTAGTCCAGAGGGCTGCGGGCCCTGCCCGCAGCCCTCTTCTTTTTCATACGCCTTGGCGATCTCCCTGGGGTGCGGTCGGTTTTCGGTGGCAGAGACCGCACGGACCCAAAAAAACCGTCGAGGGGCGTATTTGTCATATCGAGTCGCGCAGCCGCTGCGCGGCGGGTGTCGGGAAGAAACGGGTTCTGATATGATGGAGCCGGTTCGCTCCGACAGTTATGGCCGAGGACGCACTGGTGCTCTGTGCCCGTTATCGAGTCTGGTTCCGCAGCTGGTGGTCGTGTCATTGGTGAAGCCGGGTCGAGGAGGGGCTGCGTTCCCCGAGCCGGCCCTGGCTATCCCGTTTAGGAGAGTACTTTTCAGGAATCCCCCTGCGGGTCGGAGCCGTCTTTTATCGACCCTTTTGTTCGGGAGTTGTTCTATGACCGACCCTCGTTCCCTCCCGTTGTCCGGCGGCCCTGCGGACCGCCCCTCCTGTCCTGCTGCCGATGATCTGCGCGTGGTTCACCCGCATGCGGCCGGGATTGACATTGGCTCGCAACGTCATTATGTGGCGGTTCCGCCGGACCGGGACCCGGAGCCGGTCCGCAGCTTTGGCTGTCTGACACCGGATTTGCAGGAGATGGCCCGCTGGCTGAAGGCCTGCGGCGTCGATACCGTGGCGATGGAATCCAGCGGCGTCTATTGGATTCCCGTGATGCAGGTGCTGGAGGAGTGGGGCTTGGAGGTCTACCTGGTGGATGCGCGGGAGGCGAAGAACATGCCGGGCCGCAAGACGGATGTGAAGGACTGTCAATGGCTCCAGCAGTTGCACACGCACGGGCTGCTGACGCGGGCCTTCCGTCCGGCGGATGCGGTCTGCGTGTTGCGCAGCTACTGGCGTCATCGCCAGGGTCTGGTGGAGATGGCCTCGATGCAGATTCACCTGATGCAGAAGTCTCTCGAACAGATGAACTTGCAGTTGCACAAGGTGCTCAGCGATATCACCGGGGGCAAGGTGCGCAGACGCCGCAGCCGCAAGGTCCAGAACCGGGCGGCCCGGGCCTTGCGGGTGGCGGCCCAGAGTCTGCACAAAAGCAAAAGCGCCCTGGGCGCCTATTACCGTCGCATGCACGGCCGTTGCGGACCGGCCAAGGCGATCACGGCCACGGCCCACAAGCTCGCGCTCCTGATCTATCGCATGCTCAAGTACGGGATGAACTACGTCGAACAAGGCCAGCAAGCCTACGAACAGCAATACCAGCAGCGAACGCGTCGCATGCTCGCAAAACGCGTCAGAGAAATGGGTTACGCGATGGTGGATTTACGCTCCGGTGAGTTAGTTTCTTAGGAGCGGAGCGAAGCGCAGTCGAGGGACCCCCAAACGCGAAATAACGCGGATTATGATTAATTCGTGCGCGGTCTGTCATCCCTTCGACTCCGCTCAGGGCAGGCTCTGAGCGGAGCGCAGCGCAGTGAAGGGGTTCCCCAAACGCGAATGATTGCGTTTGGGGGCCC
>CAYFUB010000546.1:0-4903 GCA_964346195.1 uncultured Pirellulales bacterium | reverse complement strand
CTCAGGGACATAGGCTATTCCGGCTTGAATCGCATCCTGGACGTTACAAATCGTTACCGCACGCCCGTCCAGGCGAATCTGTCCCGAGTCCGCCGGCGCCAGGCCGAACAAAGCCAGGGCCAGCTCCGTTCGTCCGCAGCCGAGCAGGCCTGTGATTCCGACGACTTCGCCCGAGCGGACTGTGAAGCTCACGTCCTGGAAGGCATTCTCTCTGGTCAGGCCCGTCACTTCGAGGATGCCGGCACCCATCCGGCTCGTCGTGTTTGCTGGACGGCGGCCAAGCTCTCGCCCCGTCATGTAGCAAGTCAGACTGCCGGGGCTGAATTCGGACACCTCTCCTTCCGCCACTTTCTGCCCGTTGCGCAACACGGTGATCGTGTCACTGATTTCCAGCACTTCCTGGAGCTTGTGGCTGACGAACAGGATCGACATCCCCCGTTCTTTCAGGTCCTGAATAATCCGGAACAGGGTATCGACTTCCTTCCGGGTGAGGGTTGTCGTCGGCTCGTCCATGATGACCACCCGGGCGTTGTGCAGCAGGGCCCGGGCAATGGCGACGAGCTGCCTGTCGGCCACGGGCAACTCACCCGCCTCTTTTCTCAGATCGACGTCGCAGCCGAGTCTCTCCAATGCCCGTGTCGCCACGTCGCGGATGCGCCGCCGGTTCACCAGCACACTCCCTCGCTGCAGCTCCGTATTGAGCGCGAGGTTCTCGGCCACGGTGAGATTCGGGAAGAGAGAAAAGTCCTGATAGATGACTTGAATGCCCTGCCGAATCGCCTCGATGGGCTCCAGGCGTGTGACTCGCTTGCCGTCGATGATGATCGCGCCGCTGTCCGGCGCGTGGGCGCCGGCGATAATCTTGATGAGTGTCGATTTGCCGCTGCCGTTCTCGCCCGCCAGGCAGCGAATCTCACCGCGATAGAGGGTCAGCGAGACGTCTTTCAAGGCCTGCACGCCGCCGAAGTGCTTGCTGATATTCCGGGCTGTGACCATCTCTTGCGGCATGTGGCCGACCGATCAGAAGTTGTAGGCATCCATGTTCTGCGGGGTGACATCGACCCAGGCGGCGCCGTAGAAGAGATTCGGCTTTTCCGGGTCCTGACGAATCTGGTCGTAGCCCGGCACGCCGAGATCCATGCCATCCGAGAGTTTCTTGCCTTGGAGCAGCATCACGGCGATCTCGTTCATTACGTAGCCGGCATCCGCCGGGTCCCAGAAGCTGATCAGTTTCGTGCTGCCGCTCTTGAGATACTGGCGGCACTGCGAGACAAGGCCCGAGCCGACCACCGCCACTGCCTCCTGCAGTCCCTTTTCCTCCACGGCCAGACCGGCCCCCGCGGCGGTCGTCGAAGCGCTGCCCTGGATACCCCTGAGCTCGGGGTAGGCTCTGAGCAGCTCCTTCGTCTTCTCGTAGGCCATGTTCTGATTGTCGTATTCCTCGATGCGCTCGGTGACAAGCTCCATCTGCGGGTATTGCTGCTTCTGGCGCGCGATGGCGCCGTCGATCCACTCGTTGTGCGACTTGGAGGTCAGGCTGCCGACGAAGACCGCGTATTGGCCCTTCTGGCCCATGTGCCGGGCGAGATGGTCCATCAGGTGCGCCCCGTAGGCGAGGTTGTCGAACGGCTCGATGATGGCGTCAGCGTTGACCTGGCTGGAGGCCTCGTGGGACACGACAACGATACCCCGGCTGCGGGCCTTGCGCAGGACCGGCTCCAGCGCCTCCACCGAAAACGGCACGACGCAAATCGCATCGACGCCCTGGGCAATCACGTCCTCGATGATCTGGACCTGCAGGGCGGCGTCGGCCTGGGCGGGACCGAGGAGAAAACACTTGTGCCCTGTCTGGGCGCCGAATTTCTGGACCCCTTCGCGCATGCGGTCGAACCAGGCGATCCCATCGAGTTTCACGATGGTGGCAATGGTGTAGGAGCCGTCACGGGCCTGCTCCTGAGGTTCGCTCTTGCCGCAGGAAGCCAACAGCAGGGCCATCAACACGAACAACGCAACCAGGATTGTGGTTCTTCTCATGGCCAAGGTTCGGGCGAATCATGATTCGCCCCTACAATACACACCGGACGATTCTTGAGACATGATTATTGACGATTTGCCCACGGGAGGCAATCGCAATCGACCATTCGCTATTGACTATTTACTATTTGGTCTCCCGGCGGTAGCATCCATCCTTTGTGAATCAGAAATCGTAAATCATAAATCCTAAGTCCCATCGGAGGTGTCTTTCATGTCGGATTGTGACCAGAAGAGACGGACCTGTCTTCTGCCATTAACGATTGTTGTCCTTGTTATCGGAACTGCCCAGGCAGAGACTGTGCGTTTCACGAAAATCGTGCTGGACAAAACGTTCCGCTCGGAGGGCGTGGCGGTCGGGGATGTCAATCGGGACGGCCGGCTCGATGTGCTGGCAGGGGAGGTCTGGTACGCGGCGCCGGACCCGACGCGCAGCGGCGCTGCGGACTGGAGAATGCACGAGATCCTGCCGCCGGGCGTGTACGACGGGACGAAGGGCTACAGCAAGACGTTCGCGAACTTCGCCTGCGACGTAAATCGCGACGGGTGGGTGGACTCGGTCATCACCACGATGATGGGCGAGCCGTCCCTGTGGTACGAGAACCCGCAGAACCAGCCGGGACATTGGAAAGTGCACACGGGGACCCGCAGCGCGTGCAACGAGACGCCGTTGTTCGCCGACCTGCTGGGCAATGGGCAGCCCGTGGCCGTCTGGGGCGTGCAACCGGAAGGGTACATGGCGTGGTTCAGCATCCCGGACGACCCCTCGAAGCAATGGGACATGCACATCATCGGCGGGCCCAAGGCGCCGGGCAGTGAGCGATACAGTCACGGGCTCGGCGTAGGCGATATCAATGGGGACGGCCGCAACGACGTGCTCGTGACCGAAGGCTGGTGGGAGGCCCCCCAGGACCGCACGCAGGAGCAGTGGAAGTTTCACAAGGTCGATTTCGGCCCGCCCTGTGCGGATATGGTGGTGTACGATTTTGACGGCGATGGCGATAACGATGTCGTCAGCAGTTCGGCCCATGACTACGGCATCTGGTACTTCGAGCAGTTGCCGGACAGTGCGGGCGAGAAGTTCCACTTACAGAATATCACGAAGGAGTATTCGCAAACCCATGCGATCCGCCTGGCCGACATCAACGATGATGGAATGGTCGACTTCGTGACGGGCAAGCGGTACTTCGCACACAACGGCAAGGACCCCGGGGCCTTCGAGCCCGCCGTCGTTCTGTGGTTCGAGACCCAGCGGCCCGAGAGGGGCAAAGTGAGGTTCGTCCCGCACGTGATCGATGACGATTCCGGGATCGGGACCCAGTTCGAAGTGGCCGATCTGAACGGCGACGGCCGCATGGACATCGTCACGGCCAACAAGAAGGGCGTGCACCTGTTCCTGCAAGAGCCGTCGGCGGGTGGCAGCGTCAAGGCCGAAGGCTTTGGCGATGGCTCCAATGCATCGGCCCAAAGCCGTCGTCAAGCTGCGCCCGCCGATGCCACCTATTCGGTCTTTGACGGCAAGACCTTCGAGGGCTGGGAGGGCAATCTCGATTGCTTCCGCATCGAAGACGGTGCGATCGTCGCGGGCAGTCTGAAGAGGCCCGCCCCCCGCAATGAGTTCCTCTGCACGAAGAGGGCGTACGGGGATTTCGAGCTGCGGCTGAAGGTGAAGCTGCTCGGCAACCCGGCCAGCGCCAACGCCGGGATTCAGATTCGCAGCCGGCGCATCCCGAACCACCATGAGATGACCGGCTATCAGGCGGACATGGGCCAGCACTACTGGGGCTGCCTCTACGACGAGTCAAGGCGGAACAAGATTCTCGCTCAGCCGGACCCCGAGCAATTGCGAAAAGCCCTGAAACCCGGCGACTGGAATGAATACGTCATTCGCTGCACCGGACCCCGGGTCCAACTGTGGCTCAACGGCGTTCAGACTGTCGAGTACACCGAACCTGAGGCGACCATCGAGCAAACCGGCTTGATCGGCCTGCAAATCCACGCCGGACCGCCCGCCGAAGCCTGGTACAAGGACATCACTATCAAGGCGATGGAACCCACGAATTGACCGCTCCACTGCCGGATTTCACCAATCTACCGAATCAAGGCTTGTATGATGAGACTGTCCGCGTGTGTTGCAACGGTATATCTGGTCATGTGCAGCAATGTGCTTGCCGGGGATGGACGCCGGTTGGGGATTTTCGAAGGGGCGACCGATGTTGGGCGGGTCGCTCACGCCGGGTCGGTCAAGGTTGATCCGGATAACAGAGAATACTCCGTCACCGGCAGCGGCGCGAACGTCTGGGGCACTGAAGATGCGTTCCAGTTCGTCTGGCGCCAGTTTGCAGGAGACGCGGCCCTGACGGCGAGTGTGCGCTGGCTGGGCAAGGGCAGCCATCCACACCGCAAGGCAGGCTGGATGATTCGTCAGAGCCTTGATGCTGATTCATCCTACGTCGATGTCGTGGTGCACGGTGATGGCCTGACCTCGTTGCAGTACCGCAGAGTGCGAGGTGGCCCGACCGAGGAGATTCAGTCTCCCGTCTCGTCGCCGGCCGCGCTGCGGCTTGAGCGTCACGGCGATGTCTTCACCTTGTCCGTGTCCCCCAATGGGCAAGTGTTCCAGCCCACCGGCTCGCTCTCCGTAGGGCTGATGGACTCTTTGTACGCCGGGCTGATTGTCTGCTCCCGCGATGATTCTACCACTGAGACAGCCGTTTTCTCCAAGGTCGATTTCAAGTCTCTGGGTCAGGCACGGCTCGAAAATCGAGTTATCGAGAGTACCTTGGAGACCATCCGCGTGCAGACGGGGGAACGGCGGATTGTCTATCGGGCGCGTCGGCATTTCGAGGCGCCCAACCGGTCGCGAGACGGC
>CAYFUB010000545.1:0-4684 GCA_964346195.1 uncultured Pirellulales bacterium | reverse complement strand
GTGAGGCGTACTCCGATAACGAGCAAAAGCGCCAGGGCCTCAGAAGGGAGTTGGCAGCGCAATTGGGATGCCGGGAAAGCGATTTGACGCTGTCGAAACTGCGCGGGCAACTGTCGGGACCGAACCGCACGGCGATAGAGGAGCGGCAGGGGAGGCTCAAGGTGCTGGTCGAGCAGTTGAAGCGGGAACACAAGCTGACGACGCTGCTGATTGCCGACTGCGCGCGGTTCAATCGCTCACTCATGCGTGCTCTGTTCGGGGCCGAGGGGAAAGGGAGCATGACCTACGGTCCTAGCGGTGCGGCGAAGCACCAGAGCGGCACGACCCTGATGAGCCTGCAATTCTAAAGGACTGCAATGATGGAACGTTGGAATATTGGAAAAATGGGTGAACCGCGCCATGCTGCCCAATACTCCATCATTTCATCATTCCCGTATTCCCACCACAGATTACAGTCTACGGATCACGCACAGCTATGCCGAATTTTGCCATAGGAATAAGCGGCCTCAACGCTGCCCAGGCGGCGCTGGACATTATCGGCAACAACATTGCCAATGCGGCCACGGACGGCTACCACCGCCAAAGAGTGGAACTTGTCCCCGCGCCCTACGGCCGGACCGAGGCGGGGTCCATCGGCGAGGGCGTCAATGTCGCGGGTGTCACGCGGCTGATCGACGGGCTGCTGGAGCGTGAGATCACGCGGCAGGAATCGGCCTACGGCCAGGTCGCGCAGGAGCTTTCGATTCTGGGGTCCGTCGAGACGACGCTCGGGGAGTTCACCGAGGGCAGCGGCCTGAACGCCATGATGGATGCCTTCTTCAACGCCTTGCAATCCCTGGCGGCCCATCCCCTCGAACGGGTGTGGCGCAACCAGACCCTCTCGACGGCCGAGGCACTGGCCAATGAGTTTCGCCGACTGGGCGCCGCCCTGACGACCCTGGAGGACCAGATCGTTCTGGAGGCACGGAACACGGGCGATACCATCAACGCTCTGATCACCGAAATTGCCGAACTGAACGAGAAGATACAGGCCCTCGAGGTCAGCCAGGGGCCGGCGAATAACCTGCGCGATCAGCGGGACCATTTGATCACGGAACTGGCGAAGCTCACCGGCATCGAGGTCCAGTATAAGACACCTGGCATCGCGGACGTGTCGATAGGAGGATTTCCGGTCGTCACCGAGGGCATCGCCACTCCCCTGGAGGTCGGCCTGCTCGCCGATCGGTCACTCGGCGTTGCGGTCTCCGGTTTCGAGGGCACCTATCTGGACATACAGGGCGGCCGGCTGGGCGGACTGCTGACCTTGAAAAACGGGTCGCTCGCCGGGCTGCGCGTCGAGCTGGATACACTGGCCAAGGCCATAATGGACCAGGTGAATCAGTGCCATGCTCAGGGCCTGGGCGTGGAGGGCTCGTTCACGGAACTGACGGGTTGGCTGATGGCCGATACGGATCTGGCCGTAGATGGCGGCTCCATTACCGATGGAACCTTCTATCTTCGTTTGACGAATACAGCCACGGGCGAGGTCCAACGACACGCCATCGATGTCGACGTCTCGAGTCCCACCCCGGACACACTGGACACGATAGCGGCGAAGGTCGATGGCATCGCCGGCTTGAACGCCTCGGTCGTTTCCTCCCGGCTGCACATCGTGGCCGATGCAGGTTACACGTTCGATTTCCTGCCGGCCGTCCTGTCCGAACCGACCGCGGCCAATCTCACCGCGCCTGTGCCGCCTGCCATTTCCGTCTCGGGAATCTATACCGGCGCCGAAAACCAGATTTTCACGTTCACGGTCGTGGGCAGCGGCTCGGTCGGCAACGGCGCCCTGCAGATCAATGTGACGAACGAGGACGGCGACGTGCTCGACACGTTGAACGTCGGCGCCGGTTATGCTGCCGGTGATACGTTGGCACTCGCCAACGGAATCAAGATATCCGTGGGCGTCGGCGCTCTGAACGCCGGCGACGGTTTCGAAGTCGCGGCCCTTGCCACCAGCGACACGTCCGGCTTCCTGGCCGCGGCGGGGATGAACGCCTTCTTCTCCGGGTCAACCGCCTCGGACATGCGGGTCTGCAACGAAATCTTCAACGCTCCGGACCGGATTGCCACCGCTTTCGGTAGAGACCTGACGGATAATGCCGCGGCCCTGCGGCTGGCGGACATACGCGACACCGTCATCGGCAGCCTCGACGGCGTGACCCCGGGCCAATACTATCATCGCACGATCGCCGACCTGGCCCAGCAGATCGCGCTGAAGCAGTCCCGCCGGGAGAACATCGAGGCCGTCATCCAGAACCTCGAGAAGAAGCGCAGCGAGATCAGCTCCGTCAACATCAACGACGAGGCGGCCCAACTGCTCGTTTTCGAGAAAATGTTCCAGGCGATGGCCAAATACCTCGGCACCCTCCAGACGACTATGACGTCGTTGATGGACATACTATGAAACCGGAGTTCTGCAGAATGGACATCAGGTCTACTTTGGAAGGAAAAATCAGCTTCTTGATTTCTCCTTCTCAAATCGCAGGTGCTCTTGGCAGATACTGAATCAAAGCGATTCTTCAAGGAAATCATGAAATCGATTTCCTTGGAGAATATAGACCTGATGTCCATTTTGCAGAACTCAGATGAAAGGCAGTCATGAGCGGATCGTTAACCAGCATCTATGAGAGCGTCAGCTACGCCATGTCCCTGCACGGGCGGGCCATCACACTGCTCCAGGAGCAGACCGCAACCGGCGACCGGGTCAACCGCGGCTCCGACAGCCCCTCCGACGCGTACCGCATCCTCGGCCTGAACTCGCAGGACCGGTCGCTGCAGGGCTATCAGGACAACATCACCGAGCTGATCAGCAACCTGGAGATCTCGTCCACGGTTGTCAGTGACATGGCCACCGAGCTCGCGTCCACGCGGACGCTGCTGACGCAGATCATCGGGGGCATTTACGACGCCGAGGGCCAGAAGAGGCTGGCCGAGAGATTGAACGGCACCGTGGAACAAATGGTCTTGCTGGCGAATACGCAGCACGCGAATCAATACCTTTTCGGCGGCGAGGATACGGCAGCCGCGCCTTACGAAGTCGTGCGCGAGGACGGGCAGATCGTCCAGGTGATCTATCGGGGCAGCGATCAGGCCCGTCGCGTGGACGTGGCGGCGGGGGTGGATATTGAGGCCGGCCGGCCCGGGGATACGATATTCCGCATTGACAATCGGGGCGCGCCGGTCTTTCTGGGTCAGACCGGCGCGGCGGCCGGGACCGGGACGTCCAACGTGCGCGGCGATTTCTGGCTGACGGTGGACCACGACGGTACCAATTATCGCATTTCGATTGACGACGGCGCGACCTTCGTGACGGTCCCCGCCGGCGGGGACCCGAACCAGATGGTCACGGACTCGCGCACCGGCCGCGTCTTTTACGTCGATACGACCGCAATCAGCAGCACCGGCGTCGAGCTGGTCCGGATGCCGGGGACCTACGACATGTTCGGCCTGCTGATCAGCCTCCGGGACCTTCTCCGCAACGAGCGGGGACTCTCTACCCAGCAGGTGCAGGAGTATGTGAACGAGTGTGTCGTCGCCGTGGAGGAGATGCGGGATCATCTCGTGCAGGGCGAGATATCCACCGGCTCGAAGATCGGCTTTCTGAGCACCCTGAAACGCAGTCTCGAAAACATGCAGTTTGATACACAGGACGAGACGACGCGCATCCAGCAGGCCGATGTGGCGCAAATCGCCATTGACCTGTCCCGCCGCGAGATTCTCTACCAGATGTCGCTTTCCGTGGCCGGCAAGATCTTGAGCACATCACTGCTGGACTTCATCAGTTAGCCGCCCGGCCCGGGCCGGGGACTGGCTCGTTTGCAGACGCCGATGTCTGTTTTTTAGCCACCCGGTATGGGTGAGGGAACACCAGATTCTGCTTTTCGGCTGGTCAGTGGCCTCTTCGTGTGCGTGGCGGACCATCAGCAAGCTTCTGCTTGCCGCTGCCACCCGGCGTGTTGGTCGAATCGGCTGCTTCAGGTCCAATAACCACAGCCGGCCGATGACAGGATGGCACGCGATTTGCAGCGGTTACCTCGATTGTGACTCCAGGTGATGCTTGTCCGAAGGGAGCAAAGAATGACAACGCAGACGGGTTCGAATGGGGCGCCAACATGTGAAAGATCGCGTTTGGGGGCCCCAAACTACTACGAAAGGGGCTTGGAACTGGCGGAAGCCGGCAAATATCAGGAGGGGCTCAACTGCATCCGCGAGCACCTGCGCGCGGCGCCGAATGACGCTCAGGCCCTCAACGACGCGGGGGCGATCCTGCACTGTCTGGGCCGGACCGGCGACGCCATCGGCCACCTGGCGAAGGCCCGCCGCCTCAGAGCCGACAGCGGCGAAATCGTCTGGAACCTGGTGGAGGCGTATCTGGCTGGCGGGATGGCCGTCGAGGCGGCGGCGCTGCTCGATGACATGGAGCGGATGGCTATTGCCAATATCGACGTGTTGAACCGCATCGCCACCATGCTGCTCGATCAGGGCAGGAAGGGAGAGGCCATCGAGGTGCTGCTGCGCTCGTATCGGCTGTGGCCCGAGCAGGAAGTGCTGCCCCCGATTCTCGACGTCATCCGCGGCCAACGGCCAAGAGTGGCGTTCTGCCGCACCGGCGGAGAGGACGGGGCGCTGGCCGATATCTGCG
>CAYFUB010000544.1:0-2520 GCA_964346195.1 uncultured Pirellulales bacterium | reverse complement strand
TTGGAGAATCCGATGATTGCCGGACATCACATAGCGCGCCACATAGAACTTTACTGTGTTGACGTAGTCCGCTCGAATCGGCGTGAGCAGCCTCTGGTTATAGTCCGGCACGCGCTGGCCGCACCAGCGGAACAGAGACATACGAGCTTTGAGTCTTCTCTTCTTGGAAAGCGCATGACCCTGCGACGTGAGCAATTCCTCGACGCCAAGCTCCGATAATTCGACGGCCTCATTCGACGTTGCGGCTTCCAGGAGTTCTTCTCCCGCGCACGTTCGCGACACAACAAAAGAGCTGCCCAGCTTGTCGGTCCGCATGACCTCGGGAATCCAGGCGTCGCCGCAAGACAAATCGCTCAGCTCGCCCAGCATGTCGCTGCACAATGTGCAGCGTCTCAACGAGTAGGGGCCAAGTTGTTTGTAGTACTCGACCCGCCCGACCGTCCGTTCGGTCCCGTCCTTGAGGCGAATCAACATGCAGCCGGGCCAGCCTCGGCCGCGATACTGAAGGACTTCCACGTCGGTCGGCGCGATAGCCAGGCCCCTGAGGAATCGTTCCGTGCCCAGGAAGCTGAAATCGAGGCTGCACGCGATACTGATGCGAAAGCGAATCTGCTTCTTGAGTTTTGGAATGCATTCCTCGGCTTTGCGCAGCCCCTGGATATGGCAAGGCAGTCCGACAACCGCGACCCTGTCGTCACCGGCTAGGACCTCTTTGAGCACCACGTCGGCCGCGACGGGGCAGTACTTCGAGCCGGCCGCCGAGAGAACCTCCTCTTTCGTCCGCGCCAGGAACGGTTCGGGCCTGAGCGGATTGTCGCGGCGCATCCGCGTAACCAGGGCCGCGTCGATCAGGCCTCTTTCCAGCGCGAATATCAGCAAGGAGCTCACCAGCCCACCTGAGGAGCTGTTATAGCGCACCTCTTTATCTGTCGCAGAGCCGATATAGCAGCCCAGATACCGGCCCAGGGCGATATCTTCGGACGCGTCCGACCCGAAGAGGGCGGCGCTGAGACCATCGAAATCGACGCCGTGCCCCGGGCAGGCGTCATAGCACAATCCGCACTCCGTACAGCGGTTCTCGTCCAGCCGAGGGACATAGCAGCCCCGCTTCGCGTCAATCGCCATGTCGAGGGCGTCGTGCGGGCAGATGCCGGCGCACGTGCCGCAACCTGTGCACAGCTTGTGTTTGACCACCCACGCAATTGTCGCACGCTTCCGGTTCACACATCCTCTCAAACACGTTCCCGCGCAGTCCCCTGAATGACGCGCAAAACCCCGTCCATCTGTCGAGACAATTCCTCCTGAACCGGTCCGAGGGATTCTCGGATGGAATTGCGGTCTTCGAACAGCTCCATGACTTTGGATTGTGCATCATCTTCGCCCATGATATCTATGTCGATGATCCGGTCCTGCGACCGGCACATCGCGCCGATGATTCCATGCGTGCGCGTGTCCCGGCGGTTCGTCAGGGCCGCGAACGGTGTTCCCACAGAGACGGCGGCGATCAGGGAGTGGGTCCGCTCGCCCACCAGGAAATCACATTCGCGAATCAGGCCCTTGAGCAGCCGGGCCCCGCAGTCCTGCTCCAGGATCATGGAGTCCTCCGCCCCCGCTTTCATTTGTTCGGTCACGTGTCCGGCGGCGACGATGTCGTTGCCGGTCGTTTCCACCGAATGCGGCAGAAAAAGCGCGAACACACGATGCCGGGCCACGAGATGATCGAGAATCCCGGCAAGGTACCTCGCATGGGCTTGCTGCTTGGCTCTGGCGCGCAGATCGGGCCGAAAACCCGCATAAATCCGACCCTTTTCCAGCGCCGTCGCGGCGACGACGGGCCGCTTGTCCTGCCTGGCTTTTCGGTAGGGCTCGTATCGGTCGAGAACCTCCCGGGCGGCCTGGGGCGACACGGGCCGCATCGCGAACGCCGGGTCGGGGCCGACCAGCAGCTTGGCCGGGTCGCGGCAAACCTGGCTCATGCTCGCGCAGGAGTGGTTCTCGCGAAATATGCAAAAGTCGCTCTCCTCCAGCGTCCGGCGGTACAAGCCCGCCTTGTAGAACCGGCCGCCTGCCAGCCCTGTGCTGGCGCCGAGGATACCGGCCCGCTTGCCCTGCTTCTTCGCCAGATGGATGACGCCGCATGACTCGGGACAGAAGACACCGTCGTGGCCCACCAGCACATACCGGGCCCGCCGAAAGAAATCCTGAAGCGGCCGGCAGCGCTCCACGCCGGCGGACGTCAGGTTCTGCAACGGTCCGTGAATCCCGAGCCGGAGCTGCGCCGTGATCAAGACCTGCATGAGAATCCGGCCTCGGCCCGACAGCGCCAGGTTGCCCTCCAGCCGAAAGAGCCATTCCCGGGGGAATACCGTGATATTCTCCCGCTGCATAGGCGCCGAAACGTTGTCGAACAGGCCCAGCGCGACAGGCCGGCCCTGGGACAGCAGGTCCTCGATCCCGCGAATGATGGCCTCCTCACCCTTGTTTGCCAGCGGTACATAGTCGGCCACCAGAATATGCAAC
>CAYFUB010000543.1:0-2150 GCA_964346195.1 uncultured Pirellulales bacterium | reverse complement strand
AGATTCCATATTTTGCCTCGATCTGGATGGACTGGTACCGGTCGAACGCTTCCAAGCCTTACGCCGTGGACAGGATCGACGCCGACAAGGTGTACCTCAACGGCGGCGTGCGTTACCTGCCGAAGACCGACGGCCAGCGCAACGACCTCTTCGAGCGTTTCTTCGTGACGTTCTCACCGACGTTCGAGGAGACGCTGCCGACCATCGCGAATCCGCCGGCCAAGCGGGGGCGCGAAGCCGCGACGCGCCTCTGGCAGGAAAGCTGGGGCCCCGGCAACTACGACCGGGAGCACGAGCGGTCGAAGCGGCTCCGCGCGTACGGCATCGAGATGCTCACGCAATGTAACCACGAGATTACGTGGCGCGACGGAGGCGAGAGCTTCACGTTCCGCGAGATGGCCGCTCCCGGCAAGGGCGGTGACGAGGCGCTCAAGAACTACGTGGCGGCCCAGCGCTCGCTTGGCTGGCGGTCGGGCCTCTACACGAACTACACGGATTTTGCCCCGGTCAATGCCTATTGGGACACCGACCGCGTGATGCGCCGGCCGGACGGTAACCTGGTCACCGCCTGGCCCAGGTGCTATTCGCCCAAGGCGCTCTTCGCTGTTGAGATGGACCGCAAGCTCGCGCCGCTCATTCAGCGCAAGTTCGGCACGAATGCCGCCTATACGGACGTTCACACCGCCGTCGCACCGTGGGACCGAACTGATTTTGACGCGCGCGTGCCGGGGGCCGGGACATTTGCCGCGACCTTCTACGCCTATGGCGAGTTGCTCCTGCACGACCAGGATGTCTACGACGGCCATTGCTGGTCCGAGGGCCATCACCAGTGGCTCTACGCCGGCTTGTGCACGGGCAACTACGGCCTGACGTACAGTGAGCTACGGCTCTGGGAGTATCCCTACCTGCCTCATTTCGACCTGCTCAAGATGCACCCTCTCTCCGTCGATATCGGCGTCCCCTGGACGGGCCAGTTCTTCAAAGGCAAGGAGGGCTGGCAGAGACCCGAGAACATCGTTACGAGCATCGACCAGTTCCTCGCGACGACCATCGCTTACGGCCATATCGGCTGGCTCGTCGAGGAGGCACACGGCATCCGCCAGACGTGCCGGTCGTATTACATGCTCCAGCCGCTCCAGAGGCGCTACGCGCTGCTCAAGCCGGCGGAGATTCGCTATGGGACGGACAGCGGCCTCGTAAGCTCCTCGCAGGCCCTTCTGAGCGGCGACTGGCGCAAGTCGAAGATTTTCATCCGCTATCCGAACGGCCTGCACGTCTGGGTCAACGGCGACGCCGGCGAATCGTGGCGGGTGAAGCACAAGGGCGCGACACACGACCTGCCACCCTTCGGCTGGCTCGCGATAGGGACGCATGGCTTCTATGAATGTTCCGAAGCTGTCGAGGGAAAGCGTTACGACCGTGTCAGCGCGCCCGAGTCTGTCTTCCTCGATGGCCGCGGCACTTGGCGCGAGTTCGATGGCATCGCCACCTCCGGTAGTGTGGCCGTGCAGCGGCAAAAGCAGGGGCAGGGCCTTTCCCTCATCCTGGTCGAGGGCGTAGAGCGGCTCGTGATGGGAGAGCCCGAAGGCGCCTTCGGCTCGCAGGACGTGCGAGCGGAAATCGGCCGCGTTACCCGGTCCGAGACAATCGCCGCGCGAGCCTGCGATGAGAACGAAAAGGACCTGGGGGAAGTCGTTGTTGAGCGGACGACTTCCGGATGGGAAATCCACCCGCCTCAGTCCACCGTCCGGCTGGACGTAACAACAAGATAATGCGAATTATGATTGCTTCGTGTGCGGCATGTCATCCCTTCGACTCCGCTCAGGGCAGGCTCTGAAGGGAGCGCAGCGCAGTGAAGGATCTGGGCAACGCAGGGGAGAAGGCCTCTTTTCAGGCCAGACCCTTCGCCTTCGGCTCAGGATGACAGAATCTTATTGCGCAGGAATCACTACTAATCCGTATAACCGCTTCGACTGGCGTTCAGGGCAGGACCTTGATCAGGCCCTCGCACCATTGGCGCAGGTCCCACGGGCCGACCTGGATATCCGCGGTGACCACGTGCATCGAAGGCCGTTGGGGGACCTTGAGCCGAAAACGGATCTTGACCTCCTGACCCGGTCCTGCGGCAACCGACCTCTTGGCGGACTCGA
>CAYFUB010000542.1:0-2670 GCA_964346195.1 uncultured Pirellulales bacterium | reverse complement strand
TGTTGCGGGTATTCCGCGTAGCCGAGGGCATAGTTGATGGTCGCAAACTTCTCCGCGGCCAGCAGCGTGTTCGTCGCGGGAATGATCCCGGGCCAAACATGGACCAGCGAAGAAACAATGTTGGGCCAGGACGAAGGAATCTCGCCGGAAACGTCCGGAATCGACTGGCTCTTCTGCAATTGACGGAAGAAATCCGAGGGTGTGGCAACGGTCAGCTGCGCCGGCACAGACTTGAAGAATGTCTCCACCGTCGGCACGAGATCGTCCGGCGGTGTCCAGAGATCGGTGCCCCAGTGCATCAGTATGGGGCCGTTCCACGCCTTTTGAACGTCGGCCAGGTCCTTCAGAAAACGCTCCCGCTTTTCTTCGTCAGACCTGGTCTTCGAGGTCAAGAACGTGCCCCAACCGTAGCCCTTCAGGGAATTCCAGGCCAGGACCTTGGAGCCGCTCGGTGAGGTCCAATGAAAAGCGTACTTATCGGAGGGTCCCATGCGGGTGATCACGGCGTACGGCACTCGTGAGAGCTCGAGAATCTGTGGAAACTGCGGGGTGTATCCGGGCAGGTCGCCCAAGTGAGACACTTGCGCATCTACGCCGAAGACATCCTGGGCGTACCGTTTCCCGATCGCCATATTGCGGGCGTGCACCTCTCCATCGGGGAGTCCCTGGAAGATGCCCACCCATTTCGGCGCGATCTCGATGCGTCCCTCTTTGACGAGTCGTTTCAGCTCGGCCACTTCCGGCGAGCTCCGATGCGAGTCCACAAAATTGGCGACAAAGACGTTGTCTTCGAGCAGAAAACGGAATCTGGGCGATTCCTTCGCCAGTTGGATTGCCTTGGCGATTATACGGTTGCCGCGCGAGACGCACTCTTCGCGCGTTCCGCCCCAAAAGAAATCCAGATGTGAGAAGGGGATGAAGTAGATGTCCGCTCGCGGTGATTGCTCCGAACCGGCCACGGCATTTTGACCGGCTGCCGCCCACATAACAAGGATAATGACCGGAACAGACAATTGGCGATGTCCGACTTTGCTCATGAGTGACTCCTTTGCAGCCCATTTCTTGTAGTCCACTCGACAAGCTGCTCTTGATACGATGTGCGCATGACCCGCCCGTACGATCCGATGGCAGCATCCAACCAAAGGGCATTCATAACGGCTGGCACGCGCATTGTCAACGTCACGGCGGCTCAGCTCGTGAAAGGGGACAGGTGCACCGCTTTCGCTCAGCGCCTGGCGACGCCTGATGTGTCTCCGGCCTTTGGCGGCAGACATACCAATTCGATGCCTTCGTCCTTGCCCAGGTTTCGCGAGTATTGTTTGTCCCTGGGATTATTCCAGTGCTCGTGGACGCCAAGGCTTTGCAGGCGTGTCCCGTCCCCGTCCGGATCGTAGAAGGTTCCTGAGGCGGGATCGTTTGCCGTAGCGGCCTCCTCCAGGTAATCGTCCGCGCCCGATCTGTGAGGATCCTCATCCCATTCGGTCCAGAGAAAGTCAAAGCCCACCGAGTCAATGGCGACGGGATCCTGAGACACGAAAAGACTGGAGCTCCAATCGTCATTGAAGGGCGACATCTTCAGCTTTATCGGCGCGAGAGACTTCGGATGCCTTCCGGCGTAGAGCCCATCCACGAGGTAGAGCACGGTTTTGCCTCCGATGTGCGGATGTCCCATCAAGTCGACAAGCGTGCGATAGACGCCCAGTTCGGGGTTGGAGATATTCGGATGCAAGTCGTAATAGCCCGGCGCATCGGGCATCCGTATGAGAGAGCCATAATTGTTCTTCCCGCAGAAGGTGATGCCGCCACCCCAGTTGGACTTCAGGTTGGCCATATTGATGAAGTAGTCCGCTTCAACATAGGAGATAGGCACGTAGTCCGGCAGGACATCCTTCGGCTGAGAGCTCCAGTAAAATCGGACGGTGGAGGACCTGGCTCCCACACGACCGAATTTCCCCGCGCAGTCCAGGTAATGCACGTCCGGAAACTTGCGGTGACAGAGTTCATAGTACTGATTGGCGAAAAAGGCCGTTGTATCGCCAATCGTTATATCGCTCTGTTTGACACCCGCGTCGTTCACGAGCTGGGCGAGAAGGGCAATCATCATCTGCGGCGACGTGTTCATGTAATCGAGCTTGTCAACCAGCTCGTATGTGTTGGGGTCCACCCCTCCCCAGGACCAGCCGACAAATCCTACGAAGTTGACTTTGACCATGATCTTTTCGCCGGGCCGGTAACCTGCACTTCCCTTCCCGTGGCTTTGGTTGAAGTAACGGAAGAGTCTATCCCACGAGCCGGCCACCGTATTCTGGCCGGTCAATGCACAGACAGCGTCGGACATCATTTTGCTCACGACCGCCTGGTTGGTATGGTTCTCCTGCCACCAATGTCCGTCGCCGGGGCCCGTCCACTCGGTTGCATCCGCGTTGTGCACCCATACCACGCGCCCGCGGTAGATTCCCTTGCCCGTCCCGACCGGAGTAAGCGGTACGGGGTCCAGACCTCGAACGAATTCAAATTTCCCGAAGGACCGATTCGCGGCCATGTCGGGAAATGAGATGATCCCGGCGAACACTGCAACCGCCGCGCAGATGCAGGCCGACGCCAGTCGGGACTGTTTCAAGAATCCTCGCGCCTTACGAAGAGCCGCCGCGGAGCCTGCCAGGCCCACGA
>CAYFUB010000541.1:0-8171 GCA_964346195.1 uncultured Pirellulales bacterium | reverse complement strand
GGCGGGACGCCCATGCTACGAAAACCACAAGGACCGCCACTGTATTCCGGCCGCACCCGGCGGCGTGTGTGAGTGAATTTCGTGGGAAGGAACGGTGTAGACCTTGTCATCCTGAGCACTGCGAAGGATCTGGGCGTCGCGCGAGAGGTTTCGTGCCAGGCGCTGCGGTTTCCCGTTCTTTGGCCAGAGATGCTTCGCTCAGCATGACAAAGGGCTACAGTCGCCAGAAAACTCGATCGCACGACGGGCGGCCAGAACCGAATAAATCCTCTGGCAATTCGACATTCCTTATGCTATTAGATAGTGTTTTACCGCTCACGAAGTCGTTTTGCGTTGATGTACAAAGAGTCCATGTTTGCCATTCTCAGCGATATACATTCGAATATCGAGGCCCTGAGCACCGTGCTGGCGGATATCGAGAAGCGGGGCATCAAGAAGATTTACTGCCTCGGGGATGTCGTTGGATACGGGCCCAACCCGCGCGAATGCCTCGACCTGGTTATCGAAAAGACCGAATGGTGCGTCCTGGGCAACCACGACTACGCCGTGTTCTACGAGCCGACCAACTTCAACTACGGGGCGGAGCAGGCGAGCTTCTGGACCCGCGATGTGCTGGAAACCGAGGACCAGGGGCCGCAAAGCGACCGGCGCTGGCGCTTCCTGGGTGAGCTGCCCATGCGTCATTCCCTCAAGGTCCGGCTCGGGCCGACGCAGGCCACGCTGGACTTCGTCCACGCCTCGCCCCGACGGCCGATCAACGAATATATCTTCCCGGATGACGTTTACACCAATCCGGTCAAGGTCCGTACGCTCTTCGAGCGGATCGAGCATCTGTGCTTCGTCGGCCACACGCACATGCCGGGCGTTTTCCTTGACGAGCCGGATTTCTATCTGCCCGACGAGCTCGGCAGCGTCTACCCCGTGATCGAGGATGAGAAGGCGATCATCAATATCGGTTCGGTCGGTCAGCCTCGGGATAAGGACAACCGCGCCAGTTACGTGTACGTCGAAGAGAACAAGATACACTTTGTCAGGCTCGAATATGACTTCGAGATGACGATGAAGAAGATACTCGCGACCGACCGCCTGGACAGTTTTCACGCCGAACGGCTGCGAGATGGACGATAGCCCGATGGCATTCCAGGCAGAATGGGCAGGTTTGGGTCCCGGACGCAGAATGCCGCGTTTGGACGTAGGGGCGAATAATCATTCGCCTTGCCTGTACAGCCCGCTGTGAGAACCGCAATTAGGTTTGAAGGAGAATATGAGCTTTAGAAATATCACTGTTGTGCTCCTGGCCGGGTATCTCGTGCTGTGCGCCTGGCTGATTGCGGATTCGGGGTTCTTCCGGACGCGACCTTCGACCGAGGGCTCGGATATCGCCCGCGCGGATACGGATACGCGGGCAAACGAGCGCGGCCTGATCCTCTTGCAGCAAACGACCGAAGTCCGGAACCCGCCGGACGTCAACGGCACGCCCGAGCCGCCCAAGCCGCAGCTTCAACCGGCGGGTGGGGAGGACTACGGCGCGGTCGGTGGGCCGGAGGTGACCGTTCCCATCGGCTCCGTGGATCCTGCCAGCGGCTTCAGGTATCGGCTCTTGCTCGATTCCCAGGGGGCCGCCATCCGGACCGCGACGTTCAGCGAGTTCGACGACCGCAACCCCAAGAACCCTGAGCCACTGGTGTTCCTCTCTCCGGTCAGGCTCAACGGCCGGGAGGTGCTCCCCTTGGCCAACGCGGACTTCACCCTCCTGGATCAGGGGCGAAGGCTCAACCTGGGTCGGTTGAGCTGGAAGGCGCTGGACGTGCAGAAGCTCGAGGACGGCGTCGCGGCCGCCTTTGAGGCGACCGTTGTGGATTCACGCGATCAGCCCGCGCTGCGGTTGACCAAGACCTACCGTGTCCGTCGTGATAACTATCTCCTCGATATCACGTTGACCATCGAGAATCTCGCGTCCGAACCGTACAAGGTTCAATACGTTCTGACCGGTCCCGTCGGATTGGAAAAGGAGAGCGGCTATCGCATGGACATGCGCAAGGTCGTGGCCGGTTTTCGATCCCCTCAGGGCCAGGTGACAAGCACTCGGCTCGACATGAAGGCTCTGGCCAAGGCAGATACGCCCGAGAAGCGGGCCCTGGTGCCCAGGAACGGGGACCAGGCGTTCCTGTGGGCGGCGGCAGTCAACAAGTACTTCGCGGCTATCCTGGTCCCGAAGCCACAGAAGGGTCAGGAGTATGCCGATTGGATTGCCGGCAAATGGGGCCTTTACTTCAACCCCGACCAGGACCGCAAAGGTACCAGCGGCGACGAGACCATCGGACTGGCCCTGTCGAGTGTGCCGGTGACCCTGGCACCGGCCGGCCAGCCGGACAGCTCCAGGACCTACGACTTCCAGCTCTACCTCGGACCCAAGGACAAGAGCCGGTTCGACAAGGTCGAGCTCTACCGTCAGCTCGGGTTCGTCCAGACCATCGATTTCATGGGGTGCTGCTGCCCGAGCAGTATCATCAACCCACTGGCTTTCGGCATCCTGGCCATCATGAAGCTGATGTACAGCGTCATCGGCAATTACGGGATCGTCATCATCATCCTGGTTCTCGTGATGCGGCTGCTGCTGCACCCGATCACCAAGCACAGCCAGGTCGCCATGCACCGGATGAGCAAGCTGGCCCCGAGGGCCGAAGAGATCAAGAAAAAGTACGGCGACAACAAGGCCGAGATGAACAAGCGGCTGATGGAGCTCTATCGCGAGCAAGGGGCCTCGCCCATCATGGGTATGCTGCCTATGTTCGTGCAGATGCCCATCTGGATCGCCTTATGGAGCGCCATATATACGAGCATCGACCTGCGCGGGGCGCCGTTCCTGCCCTTCTGGATCACCGATCTGTCGGCCCCGGATGCGTTGATCCGGTTCCCGGCGATCACGATCCCGCTGCTGGGATGGACGGTCGGGTCGCTGAACCTGCTGCCGATCCTGATGGGCGTGGCGTTCTATCTCCAGCAGAAGCTCATGCCGTCCCAGCAGAGCGCGGCGGCGACCAACCCGCAACTGGCTCAACAGCAGAAGATCATGGCCATCATGATGCCGCTGCTGTTTCCGCTGATGCTGTACAAGGCCCCGTCCGGCGTGAACCTCTACATCATGTCCAGCACGTTCGCCGGCGTCATCGAGCAGTATGTGATCCGCAAGCACATCCGCGAGAAGGAACAGCAGGAATCCAAAGGATTGATCCCGGCAACGAGCAAGACCGGCGGCAAGGCCAAGAAGAAGAAACCCAAGCCGTTTTACCGGTTCTAGAGAATTGCGGATTGTGGATTGCAGATTGCGGATTAGAGGCCGTGATGCGCTTCGGTCCGCGTCGTCGGCACCATGTACGACCTGAATGATACGATTGTGGCCGTCAGCTCTCCGAGCGGGGGTGTGCTATCTATCATTCGCATCCCCGGCTCGCAGACGCTGTCCGTTTGCACGCAGGTTTTAGAGCCGAGTCCGGGCGCGCAAATCCGCAATCTGAAATCGGCAATCCGCAATTCCCGCATCGTAGCGGGCCAAGTGCACGTCAACGATGCGCTGACGGTCGATGCCCGGTTCTATTTGTTCTTCGCCCCGCACTCGTACACCGGCGAGCCCCTGGCCGAGATTCATCTCGATGCCAGCCGGGCTATCGTAGAGGCCCTGATGCAGAATCTGCTGGCCGGCGGCCTGCGACCGGCCGCACCCGGCGAATTCACGGCCCGGGCCTACCTCAACGGCAAGCTCGATCTCGCCCAGGCCGAGGCCGTCAATGAGGTCATCAGCAGCTCGAACCAGCTCCAACTGGAGGCCGCCGAGAAGCTGCTGAGCGGCCGCCTGACGAAAGCCGCCGAGGAAATCCGCGCGGCCCTGCTGGACTGCCTGAGCCTTATCGAAGCCGGGCTCGATTTCAGTGGCGAAGACATCGAATTCATCAGTGCCGAGCAGGCGGCGGAGCAACTCACCGCCATCCGGGCGAATCTCGAGGAATTGCTCGCCGGCAGTATCCGGTACGAGACCCTGGCGGACCTGCCCGCGATCGGGATTGCGGGGGCGCCGAATGCGGGAAAGAGCAGCCTGCTCAACGCCCTGCTGGGCTGGGAACGGAGCATTGTCTCACACCGGCCGCAGACCACACGAGACGTCCTGACCGGCGTGCTGACCACAGCGCGCTTCCAATGCGTGCTCTTTGACTGTGCGGGTCTGATCCCCGCGCCGGACAATGTGCTTGACGAGTTGGCTCAGCGGGCCGCCATCGAAGCTCTCCAGCGCTGCTCAGCGACCGTCTTTTGCATCGACGCGACGAAACCAGATATCAGCGAAGATATTGCGATTCGCGCCCTAATCCAGCCGAGGAGTCTGGTGTACGTCGCCACGAAATGCGACCTGCTCTCGCGTGAGGAGCAGCGCCACAAGATGCAAGAACTGGAGAGGACGTTGCATGCCGGGTTTCTGTCCACTTCGGTAAAGACAACGTCCGGCCTCAACGAACTCCTGGGCGCGATGGAAAAACTCGTTCGACATGGCGCAGCGCGCCGCGATGCCGTCGGGCGGGCTGTGCCCACCATTCATAGTCCGTATCCGCAGGGACCGGCGGGCACGGCCCACCCTGCGATTACCACTGCCGCTCAATCCGAGACCCGCAGTCCACGATTCGAAATCGATACGGTCGCGCTGACCGCCCGGCACAAACAGGCGGTCACCGAGGCCATCGAGAATGTCCATCAGGCCGTTACTGAGGTGAAGCGCGGCAACGAGGAGGTGGCCGTGGTGATGATTCGTGCCGCCTGTCAGGCGATTTCGGAAATCGAACAGCAACCCATTGATGAGCAGGTGCTGGACCGGATCTTCAGCCGGTTCTGTATCGGGAAATAGCCCCCGCTGTACGCGACTGAGAAACCGGCTGCAAAGGGAAGGCGTGCTTCATCGGCGGCTGGACTGCCTTTCGGTCTCTTCGCTTCACTCCGGCAAACCCACCTTGGGCGACGGCGGGCTTGGGACCCACCGTCGCCGGTCGGCGGTTTATCGATAACGATGCCGGTCCGGACAGGGGTTACTTGTCCTTCGCCTCGAACTCGGCGTCGATGACGTCTTCGCCGCCTTTTCGGCGGACTTCGGATTCCGGAGGCGGGGTCTGGCCCGGCGCCCCGGGGCCGGCCTGCTGGGCCGAGGCCGCCTGCTTGCGGGCCGCCTCTTCGTACAGGGCCTTGCCCAACTCCTGCGTCGCCTCGTTGAGGTTGTCGATCGCTCTCCTGATAGCGGTGGGGTCCTCGCCCTTGACGACCTCTTTCAGGTTGTTGACGGCACTCTCGATCCTCCCGCGCGTGTCGCCGGCGACCTTGCCGCCGTGCTCCTTCAGGGTCTTCTCGGTCGAGTAGATCAACTGGTCCGCCTGGTTCTTCAGATCGACGACCTCCCTGCGCTTGCGGTCTTCCTCGGCGTGGGACTCCGCATCCCGGGTCATCCTCTTGATCTCCTCGTCGCTGAGTCCGGAGCTCGACTTGATCTCGATGGACTGCTGCTTGCCCGTGCCCAGGTCCTTGGCCGACACGTGCAGGATGCCGTTGGCGTCGATGTCGAACGCCACCTCGATCTGCGGGATGCCGCGCGGCGCCGGCGGGATGTCGGTCAACTGGAACCGCCCGAGCGTGCGGTTGTCCCGCGCGAACTCGCGCTCGCCCTGCAGAACGTGGATATCCACCGTCGTCTGGCCGTCGGCCGCCGTGGAGAAGATCTCCTTCTTGCTGGTCGGGATCGTGGTGTTGCGGTCGATCAGCTTGGTCATGACGCCGCCCAGCGTCTCGACGCCGAGCGACAGGGGCGTCACGTCCAGCAGCAGGATGTCCTTCACGCCGGCGTCGCCCATCAGCACGGCCCCCTGGATTGCGGCGCCCAGAGCGACCACTTCATCGGGGTTGAGGCTCTTGTTCGGCTCCTTGCCGAAGATTTCCTTGACGATGCTCTGGACCTGCGGGATGCGCGTCGAGCCGCCGACCAGCAGGACCTCGGCGATATCGGCGGGTCCGAGCTTCGCGTCCTCGAGCGCCCGGTGGCACGGGGCTTTGAGCCGCTCGAACACCTGATCGCACAGCGACTCGAATTTGCTGCGGGTGATCGAGATTTGCAGGTGTTTCGGGCCCGCCTGGTCGGCCGTGATGAACGGCAGGTTCACCGTCGTCTCCAACTGCGAGCTCAGCTCGATCTTGGCCTTCTCGGCGGCCTCTTTGAGCCGCTGGTGGGCCATCGGGTCCTGCCGCAGATCGATCCCCTCTTTCTTCTTGAACTCATCGGCGAGGTAGTTGATCAGCACGGCGTCCAAATCGTCGCCGCCCAGGTGCGTGTCCCCGTTGGTGCTGAGCACCTCGAAGACGTTGTCGCCGATGTCGAGAATGGAGATATCGAAGGTCCCGCCGCCGAAATCGAAGACGGCGACCTTCTCATTCCGCTTCTTTTCCAGGCCGTAAGCCAAAGCCGCCGCCGTCGGCTCGTTGATGATTCGCTCGACCTTGAGGCCCGCGATCGTGCCGGCGTCCTTCGTCGCCTGCCGCTGGGCGTCGTTGAAGTAAGCGGGCACTGTAATGACGGCCCGCTCGACCGTCTCGCCCAGATAGGTCTCGGCCGTCTTCTTGAGATCCTGAAGGATCATCGCCGAAATCTCGGGCGGGGTGTACTGCTTGCCGCGCACCTCGACCTTGACCAGCTCGTTCGGCCCGCCGACGATCTGATACGGCACCAGCTTCTCTTCCTCTGCCACCTCGTTGTGTCTGCGCCCCATGAAACGCTTGATCGAGAAAACCGTGTTCTCCGGGTTGGTGATCTGCTGATGCTTGGCCAGCTCGCCGACCAGGATTTCGCCCTTTTCGGTGAACGCGACGACCGAAGGCGTCAGCCGGGCGCCCCGCGAGTTGATCAGCACCTTCGGGGCCGAACCCTCCATCACGGCCACTACCGACAGCGTCGTGCCCAGGTCGATTCCGATGATCTTATTACTTGCCATGCTTGCCGTCCTTTCCTTGCTCTTGCATTGGCTCGCAACGATTTTCGCTCAGTGCTTCGTCTTGCCAATCGCGCATAGAAACACACAGGAATTCATGTGCAAAACCCGTGCCAATCCGCCCGCCCATCCGCCACACTCGCCTACTTCCTTGCCAACAAAGCATTTACGGCGATTGCGAAGGAAGGGTTCGCGGGCCGATACCCGGCGAATCCGTACGGGTTTGTCACACTCGCCGTGCCATTTTGGCAGGGCCGCGCCGGCGGCCACGGCGGGTCGTGTCCGCTGCCTTGCCGTTTCCCGCAAAGCTCCGCCCCGGTCGGCTGTCGCTCAGGGGGGACTCTGAGCGAAGCCGAATAGGCTGGAATCCAAATCCTCATCAACCGCGAAAGCCTGCCCTGAGCGAAGTCGAACGGAACGCCGACCACGCGATAAAAGCTATCTCACCACAGAGGCACAGAGAACACGGAGAAAAAGCCACTCCGGCCGGAACCAAACAAGTTCTCTCGCCAAGCCCCGCCCTGAGCGAAGTCGAATGGGACGCCAAGCACGCTAAGGAGAGCGGACAGCGCAAGATCGAGGACGGCAAGTACCTCAATTTCTGGCGCTCTCTGTGTCTCCGCGCGAGAACAGTCTTACAAATCAAAAATCAAGAATCACAAATCCAGACCCCTCCGCCCGCACGCCTGTCACTTTGTGGCCGTGGCCCGTGGCATGGCGAGAGGCTTATCCAGCGTGCCCAGGTCGTGGACCCTGCCGATGTACCAGTCCCGGGCGTACACCCGGCCCGTGTACGTGTCGAGCTGAAAGAGCATCCCCTGCGAGGTCTCCCAACCCGGTGCAATCTGGTACCGCCCCAGTTCCGAGGGGGCCTGGCCCGCTGCCAGCAAGACCACCGCCGCACAAAGAAATCCCGCCAGAAATACCATCGCCAGTCTCATGCTTGTCTCCCTTCCCAAGACGTTGTCCCGGCCGCAGGCCGGAATCTGACTTCGCACTTCAAACTTGCCATCCGGCCTCCGGCCGGATTCTCGCTCGTCGCTTCCGTCTTGATGTCACAATTTGTGATCTCAAGATTGCGAAAAATGTACCGGACACCTTCAATTCCCTCAGATAAATCGCCACCACGTGGCTCTGTCGCGGTCGCGAATTGAACAAAGC
>CAYFUB010000540.1:0-6597 GCA_964346195.1 uncultured Pirellulales bacterium | reverse complement strand
TCGGCGATCAGACTGCGGCCCGCGCGGGCGGCGAACAAGGCGCCTTCGCGCTGGTAGGGATACATGGGCGCCTTCAGGAGATGACCGAGCTCACGACTCGCAACGCCGCCGGGGAAGGTCCGGTCGATCCGCTCGTTCACGCGTGCTCCATCCCGGATTTCGGCAATGTAATCCAGCGCGTCATCGTAGCACCGAAGCTCGTGAGCGAATGGTGCGGCTTGCTTCAGGAACGTGTCGAATGCCAGATACGCTTCGCCATGCAGGACCCCATCGCCACCGAAGTAATCGGTGGCCAGCTTGCGCAGGCCCTGGGGGCACGCAACGCCGGGTTTGAACACGATCTGGCGTTTCGCGCCATACCGCAGATACACCTGTGAGTAAGCGGGCCTGAATCCCTGTGCGAAGGCCCTTTTGGCGCCCCGCTTTCGCCGCAACTTGCTGAGGACCCATTCGATGTGTTTGCAGGTTCCCAGCGTGTTGACCGCAAAATCGGGACAAGAGCAGTAGTTGTCGCCCAGCCCCAGCCCGCGAATTGCCACGCGGTATTCGCGGTGCGTCTGCGGATTGGCCACCGTGAACTCCGAAAAGAACGGCTCGGCGCCAATGTTCACCAGCCGGAAATTCTGCGTCTGCGCGAATTGTCTGCGCAGGGCAACCTGCCAGTGTTCGAGCGGCATCCCCTCCGGCCTTCGCAGACGCGAGACTTTCGCAGGCGGAGAACGTTTCGTCACCTTGTGCCCGTGAGTTCCTCTTGCCCGCCGGTCGGCTGGGGCCGGTATCGTAGTGTGCGCCATGCGCGATCCTCCCGTTAAGGCCAATGTCCCTTCATCGAGACCGGCAACAGCAACAAACAAGTATAAAGGCCCGTTCCGGAAACGCAATCGTCAACTTGCGTCGGTATGGGCGGCCGATGTGCGAGGACTCCAAACGCAAGACTGCACGTTGGGCCCTGCGCTGGAGACAATTCGTTGTCTGACCGGCCCACCGCCGATACAATACCGCTATGAAAGACAGCCCGATTGACGGCAGACGACGAGGAGCAATTCATAAACCGCACGTTCGCGTCGGCGTGTTCCTGTCCCTGGTATCGCTAAGCTGTCCGTGCAACGGGGTAGTGGCATCCGATGAGTTTCTTCCGGGCCGGCAGGTGGGAATCGTGAAGAACGACCTAGTGCGCGAGGCTTCGGGTATCGTCGCCAGCCGGCAGAACCCCGGCGTGCTCTGGGTGCACAACGACTCGGGCGACGCGGCCCGCATCTTCGCAATCGATGCGAAAGCCGTGTTCCTCGGCGTGTGCAACATCGCCGGGGCCCGAGCGCGGGACTGGGAGGACATCGCCGCCGGCCCGGGGCCCGATCCGAACCGGCACTACCTCTACATCGGCGACATCGGGGACAACCAGGGCAGGCGCCCGGACGTAACGGTCTACCGGGTGTCCGAACCGGGCGTGGACGCGACCCGGCCGTTCGGCACAACGACGGCGGGGCCGGCGGATGCCATCGTTCTCACCTATCCGGACGGGCCACGCGACGCGGAGACGCTCCTCGTCGATCCCCTGACGCGCGACATCTATATCATCTCCAAACGCGAGATGTTCTCGAAGGTGTACCTCGCGGCCTGGCCGCAATCCACCACGCAACGTACCGAGATGAGGCCCGTGGCCTTGCTGCCCTGGGGATTCGCCGTGGCCGGCGATGTCTCGCCCGACGGCCGGCGGGTCATCGTCCGGGGCATATTCAACGCCTCCCGGTGGAACCGCCCCGCCCGTGAGGGGACCCCTGGCGACCCTGTGCCGCTCTGGCGTGCCTTCGCCGACCGGCAGGTGCAACTGCCCCTGATGGACGAGCCCCAGGGCGAGGGTATCTGCTTTGACAACAAGGGCGCGGGCTACTTCACCATCGGCGAAATGGATTACCCCCCTCTTCACTACTTCGGCCTCAGCGGACCGTAGGACCGTGTCGGTCCGTCCCTCGTCCTCCGCACAGACCGGCCGGCTTCTTGTCAGGCGCGGACACGAGATTCTGCGTCTCTGCCGGCCCATGCGATGCGCGGCGTTAAGGGCTTTGCTGAGAACGATTTCGGACAACCCTTAGCAGGCATACATGCCGGGCCGCCAATAATACGGATTAGGAAAAATTCTTGCGCGGCGGGCTCCGTCATCCTGAGGCGAAGCCGAAGGATCTGGCCATCGAAAGGGAGGTTTCTCTCGCTCGCAGGCCAGATCGATGGGGCCCCCAAACGCAATCATTCGCGTTTGGGGAACCCCTTCACTGCGCTGCGCTCCGCTCAGAGCCTGCCCTGAGCGGAGTCGAAGGCATGACAGACCGCGCACGAATTAATCATAGTCCGTATAACATGGAACTTGATGCCCAGCCGCTCCCGGGAGCGGTGAACGTTCGCGCCGAAAGAGGCAAGAATTCAAAAGAAGACGTGCAAAGCACGACACGACCAGGGAGAAGTGAGCGATATGAAAGTACGCCCTGGTCTCTTTCAGGAGGACAGACCCCGACGCGCAGCACTCCATACCGGGGGCGGACACGGACAAAGGCGTCCGTGAGAGTCGGTGAAAGTGCGTGTCCGTCCGTGTTTTCTTTTTGGGAGCAGGACCTTGACCAGAGTCGGCGCACAATATCAGGGGGACAACCGATGCGCGTTTCGGGTATGGGCGCCCCTGTTGCGCCACGTGGAACTGCGGATCATATCCCCCGGCGAGCGAGACCTGTCCCTGGAGAGAGACGATGCCGGCTGCTGGCAGACCACTGCGGCTGACGTGCCTCCCGGCAGCCACTATTGGTACATCCTTGAAGGCAGCCGTAAGCGGTCGGACCCGGCCTCCCACTTCCAGCCCCAGGGGGTCGACGGCCCCAGTGAGGTGGTCGATCACAACGCGTTTCCGTGGACGGACGCGGGCTGGGAGGGTGTCCCACTGGAAGACATGCTCATCTACGAGCTTCACGTGGGGACTTTCACACCCGAGGGCACGTTCGAGGCGGTCATTGCGAGGCTGCCCGAGTTACGAGACCTCGGGATCACCGCAATCGAATTGATGCCCGTGGCCCAGTTCCCGGGCACGCGCAACTGGGGATACGACGGCGCCTACCCCTACGCCGTCCAGGGCTCCTATGGCGGCCCGAACGGCTTAAAGGTACTCGTGAACGCGATTCACCAGCACGGCATGTCGGCCATCATGGATGTGGTGTACAACCACCTGGGTCCGGAAGGAAACTACCTGCGCGACTTCGGCCCCTACTTCACGGGCAAGTACCGCACGCCCTGGGGAGACGCCATCAACTACGACGAGCCATACAGCTACGGCGTCCGGGATTTCTTCATCCAGAACGCGATCTTCTGGCTGGACCGCTACCACTTCGACGCCCTGCGGCTCGACGCCCTGCACACGGTCTATGACCAAAGCGCCAAGCACGTCATCCAGGAACTGACCGAGTCGGTCGCGCGGTTTTCCCGCGAGTCGGGCCACAAGCGCTACGTGATCGGCGAAAGCGACCTCGGCGACGTTCGCCTCATCAGACAACGCACGACCGGCGGCTACGGGCTCGATGCCCAGTGGGCCGACGGCTTCCATCACAGCCTGCACACCCTGCTCACGGGTGAACACACCGGGTATTATGAGGACTTCGGCCGGATCGAGCAGTTGGCCAAGGCCTTCAAGGAGGGCTTCGTTTACTCCTGGCAATACTCCAAGCATCGCAAGAGATTCCACGGCAGCAGCTCCAGGCAGCGTCCCGCCCGGCAGTTCGTGGTCTTCGCCCAGAACCACGACCAGGTCGGCAATCGAATGCTGGGCGAGCGGCTTTCGCAACTGGTGGACTTCGAATCCCTGAAGCTCGCCGCCGGCGCGCTGCTGTTGTCCCCCTACCTCCCGCTGCTGTTCATGGGAGAAGAGTACGCGGAGGACGCACCATTTCTCTATTTCGTCAGTCACGCAGACGAGGAGCTTGTCGCCGCCGTTCGCGACGGCCGCAAGAGAGAGTTCGAGTCCTTCCGGTGGGAGCGGGAATGTCCCGACCCCCAGGCCGTCCGAACGTTTCAGGAGTCAAAGCTCAAGTGGAACAGCCGCCATGAGGGCCGGCATCGCATCATGCTGGAATTCTGCCGGCGCCTGATGGAACTGCGCCGCAGCATCCCGCATATGGTCAGCAAGGAGAACCTGGCAGTGCAGTGCCTGCCGCAAGAGAAGGTGCTGACGTGGCACCGCACGCATACACGGGGCCAGGCCCACGGCATCATGAACTTCAGCGACACGGTTCAGCAGTTTCCGCTGCGGGCGCCCGAGAATAATTGGATCAAGGTCCTCGATTCGGCCGACAATAGGTGGGACGGGCCCGGCGCGCTGCTGCCGGAACAGATTCACGACGGCCGGGAGGTGAGCATGCCGCCGAAGAGTATCGCCGTCTTCCAGGCCGGACCTGCCGAGGTCATGGAAGAGGAGGCGACGGCACAGGCAACGGTCGGCGTCGGCCCGGAGACAAGCGATGCGGATTCCGCTGGCAACATATAGGCTTCAATTCAGCCCGTCCTTTCGTTTCGAGGACGCCGAGGCGTTGGTCCCTTATTTGTCCCGGCTCGGAATCAGCGACATCTACGCCTCACCGATTCTCAAAGCGACGCCGGGCAGCACGCACGGATACGATGTCACCAGTCCTGACGAGCTGAATCCCGAGCTTGGGACATCGGAGGACTTCCAGGCGCTCGCCGCGACGGTGAAGAACCGTCAGATGGGTTGGCTGCAGGACATCGTGCCGAACCATATGGCCTACTCCAGCAACAACTGGATGTTCATGGACGTCTTTGAGAACGGGCCGCGCAGCGCGTTCTGGGATTTCTTCGACGTCTTTCGCGACCATCCCGATCCGGAGCTGCGGACCAGAGTGCTGGCTCCTTTCCTCGGCAGTCCGCTAAAGGAGGTTCTCCAGCGCGGCGAAATGCGGCTTACCCTCGACGATGACGGTCTTGCCATTCGCTACTTCAACTGGCGTTTCCCGCTTTACCTGCCGTCATACGAGGCCGTTTTGGAGCATGACCGGGAGCGGCTGGGCGGCTCCGGGGCCGGCGATGATGCCCGGTTACAGGCATTCGCCGGCTTGCGCGACACGTTCGCCGGCCTGGGTGAGACGGATGACTCCCCCCGGAAGCGCCGGGAACTCGCCGAGGCCAAAGATCTGTTGGCCCGGCTCTATGACAGCGATCCAATGGTCAACGTGTACATGGGCGGCGTACTGGCGGCCTTCAATCGCCCGCCACAAAGGCTTGTCGAGCGCAGTCCTCTCTACCTGTTGCTGGAACGTCAGATCTTCAAACCGGTGTTCTGGCAGGTCGCCCATGAAAAAATCAACTATCGTCGATTTTTCTATCTGAGCGATTTCATATCCGTGCGTATCGAAGACGCCAGAGTCTTTCGGCGGATGCACGGCAAGACACTGGAGCTGGCGCGGGCCGACGCGTTCACCGGTCTGCGCGTGGACCACATCGATGGGCTTTACAATCCCGGCGAATACCTCGCGCGTCTGCGGGCCGAGGCGCCGGACACCTATCTCATCGTCGAGAAAATCCTGGAGCCGAGCGAATTTCTGCGGACTGACTGGCCGATCCAGGGCACCTCCGGCTACAAGTTCTGTAATTACGTCAACGGCATCTTCTGCCGGCGGGAGAGCGAAGAGGCCCTTACGGCGACATATCACGAGTTCATCGGCTCCAAGCCCGACTATGGCCAACGGCTCTATGATGAAAAGAAGAAAATCCTCGAAACGCGCATGGGGGGCGAAGTGGCCTATCTGGCACATCTGGCTTTGCAGGCATCGTCAGGCGATAGCGCCCCAACGGCGGAATCCCTGCACCGGGCCTTGACGGCCCTCATGGCGGCATTCCCAGCCTATCGGACCTATGTCGACGCTCACCATTGGACCGAGCAGGATCGGGCGCTCCTCATCGAGGCGGTCGAGAAGGCCAAAGACAAATGTCCCGAATGCCGGCCGGACGTGGACTACATCGTCAGGCTGCTGCTTTCCGTCCTGCAAAAAGACGCCGAGCCCGCGCTCCTGCGGGCACGACAGCACTTCTTCATGCGGTTTCAGCAGTTTACCGGCCCGGCCATGGCCAAGGGGTTCGAGGACACACTCCTGTACGTCTATAACCGGTTCATTTCGCTCAACGAAGTGGGCGGCGATCCCGGCACGTTCGGCCTTTCCCTCGACCAGTTCCATCGCTTCAACCAGTTGCGGGCCCGGGACTGGCCGCACGCGCTGAACGCCACGAGCACGCACGATTCCAAGCGCGGCGAGGACATCCGCGCCCGGCTCAACGTCCTTTCCGAGATCCCCGACCGCTGGCGCCAGGCCGTCACGCGCTGGGCCAAAATGAACGAGCCCCATAAGCAACAACTCGTAAGGACGAATCATCGTTCGCCCCTACTGGCGCCGGATCGAAATGACGAGTATCTCCTGTATCAGACCCTCGTCGGCGCGCTGCCCTTCGATTGCGGATTACCGGGTGGCAACCGATTGGACGACCTCCAGTTCGAAGAATTCAAGCGGCGCATCAAGGACTACATGGTCAAGGTAGTGCGCGAAGCGAAGACGC
>CAYFUB010000539.1:0-22419 GCA_964346195.1 uncultured Pirellulales bacterium | reverse complement strand
CGCTCCCGCGTAGAGAGCTCCCAAGCAAGGCCTCAGAAACTATCTCAAAACGGCAACGTCATTCTGAGCGAAGCGAAGAATCCGGGCTGCGGACTTGAGCAACCTCTCCTGCGACGGCCAGATGGTTCGGGGCCCCCCAAACGCACTACTTCGCGTTTGGGGCCCCCTTTGCTTCGCTCACCATGACAAGTCAGAGTGCCGTTTTGAGATAGTTTCTCAGCCGACGATCACCACCTCTTCCGGATAGCTGTACCGTGCCGGCCGGAGGTTGAAGGTCAAGGCCGCCACCAGAGTCAACGGCCCCAGCCTGCCGATCAGCATGGTGGCGATGATAATCAACTTGCCCACATCTGTCAAAGCGGGGGTTACGCCGGTGGACAGGCCCACCGTGCCCAGGGCCGAGCCGACCTCGAAGGCGAGGTCCTGCAGGCTGAACCGGCCGGGATAACAGGACCGTTCGGTGATGGTGAGGGCCATCGTGCCGACCACCAGCACGGTGACGAACAACACGGCGACGGTGACGGCTTTGGTCAGCACGGCCGGGCGAATCGAGCGCTTGAACATCTCCACGTCGCCTCGTTTTCGCAGCGTCGTAACGACCGTCATGACGATCACGGCGAAGGTGACCGTCTTGATCCCGCCGGCGGTCGAGCCCGGTGAGCCGCCGATGAACATCAGGAGCATGAGCACGATCCGGCTCGAGGGGGTCAGATCCGCGATGGGAACGGTATTGAAACCGGCGGTCCGCGCCGTGATGGACTGAAAGACCGCGGCCGGAACGCTCGGCTTCATGCCCGGCTGGGTCCCGCCCGCAAACCGCTCGAAGAGCAGAATTGCCAACGTGCCGACGACGATCAGCAAACCGCTGACGGACAGCACGATCTTCGATTGCAGGCGCACCTTCGTCAGCGACTCGGCGGCAAACAGGCGAGGCCTGCCGATCCGCCTGCTGAGGAACAGGCGCGCGCGCTCGCCGGTCACGATGATGAGGTTATAGAGGACGCCGAAGCCCAGTCCGCCCAAGATGATCAGCGGGCACATGACGCCGTAAACCTGCCAGTTGCCGCGGTAGCGAATCAGGCTGTCGCCGGTGAGATCGAAGCCCGCATTGCAGAAGGCGCTGATCGAATGAAAAATGCTGTAGAACCACCGGGAATGCTTTTGTGGGTCCCACGTGGGGATGTCGTTCCACATGGGGAACAGGGCGAGAGCGCCGATGCTTTCGAACACCATTGTCACGATAAAAATGAAAAGGATCGTGCTGCCGATGCGGCTGACGGTCTCACTGCTGAGCAGGTCCTGCATGGCCACCGACTCGCGCAGGCTCAGGGCCTGGCCCAGGAGCAGGGCGAAGACCGCGCCGAAGACCATGATGCCCAGGGCGCCGAGTTGGATCTGCGTCAGGATGACGATCTGTCCGAGCAGCGTGAAACCGGCGTCGGTGTTGCGGACGATCAGGCCGGTCACACAGGTGGCACTGGTCGAGGTGAACAGCGCATCGACCAGGGGCAGACCGGCCCGCCCCGGGGTCGCCTTGGGCAGCATGAGCAATCCGGCGCCGGTTACGATCAGCACGACGAAGCTGGCGGCCAGGATCTTGGCCGGGTTCCGGCCGGTCGCGGCCAGGCTGACCAGCATCAGGAAGAACTTGCTCGTCACCTCGAAAATCAGGTAAACGGCGATGGCCAGATGCTGGACCCGGTGCGGCTCGACCTCGCCGAACCATTGGGCGCCTCCTAGCATTACCACACCCAGCAAGAGCAGCGCGGGGATATCGTACCAGTTCACGTAGAGGTATTCGCGCACGGACCGGGCGTTGAACAGCCGGACGAGCTTGGACGCCAGAAAGACCAGGAACACCGCCGTCTGCACGCGGAACACGATCGGCTCCGGCATCGGCGGTTCATAGAATCCGAACAAGAGAGCAAACGACGCCACGGCGACCAGCGAGACGGCAGCCCGGACGCCCGTCACCACCTGCTCCAGTAACTTGTTCTTATAGGCTACTTTCATCGGTATTTGCCCATGTCGGCCAACCCCGGCAAATTAGCGGCCCTTTGTACACCTTTCGCCCACCAAATTCCAGCAAAATCGCCCCGGCGCCAGGGTGTGGCGTGGATCGATCAGAGCGATCCGTGACGGTGGACCGGGGCTGGACCAGCCAGTGTGGGGACTGTCCATCCTCGAGGGGAAATTTCCTTTCTGAGCCAGAACATTCTTGCATCCTTTTGCGATTTGATGCGTTTATGTAGGGAGAGGGCTGAATGATCAAACAGGCATAGAAGGCAAGAATGCAGCGTTCGGACGAAGAGCTTATGTTGAGTTCTCGCGACGGGGATCAAGCTGCATTCGAAATCCTCTACCAAAGATACGAAAAGCCCGTGTTGAGCTTCGCCTACCGCATGGTATTGAGTGCGGCCGACGCCGAGGACCTGTGCCAGGAGACGTTTCTGAGGCTCGTGCGGGCCCGACGAAAGTATGAGACAACGGGCCAATTCAAGACCTGGCTCTTTCGCATCGTGCTCAATCTTTGCCACGACCGGCGGCGAAGAAGGAAGTTCCGGTCTCACCTGTCCCTGAACACCCCGGCACCTGAGGGAGGCGGCGAAGGGATGCCACTACAGGAGACAATCGGCGACCCATCGTCCGATCCTGTCCAACGTGCAGAGGCAAAAGAAATGAGGGCCCTCGTCCAGCAGGCGTTTAGGGCGTTGCCTGAGCAGCAACGGACGGTCGTCGTCCTCAGGGAGTACCATGCTCTGAAGTTCGCAGAGATCGCGGAAATCATGCACTGTCCGGTGGGCACGGTCAAAGCACTGAATCACAGGGCGCGGCAGAAGCTCATGGAACGCTTATCGAAATACCTGGATTGATGCAATGGCGGCGTGTATCTGAGAGGTTGCCCCCATGTCGATGTGTGACGATATTCAGAAAGAGCTGGACGCCTTCCTGGGCGGTGAAATCGACGAGCCTCAGAGGAGCGAGATACAGGAGCACGTGCAGAGTTGCAGGGCTTGTGCCCAGGCGGCACAACGACTCACAAGATTGTCTGAGGTCCTGCAAACGTGGCAGGCCCCCGAACCATCTCCGCTCATCTATCGTCGGCTCAAGGCGAGGACAGACAACTCCCGGTCTCTTTGGAGGCGAGCCGTCGCGCGGCCGTTTATCACAAGGGCCGCGTTTCATATCGCTGAAGTGGCGGCTGTTGTGATTCTGACGCTTTGGATCAGTCAATGGCTGGCAAAGCCCGCGCCGAAAGCTCGCGAGGACTCAACCATCATCAACCTGTATCTGAAGGAGCACCAGGACGTAGTCGCCCAAACGGTCTCCGTCAGCGCGCCGGCCCCGCCGGCGGCTCGGATGCGTGTGAGCCCCCATGATTTCCTGTATTACGAGTTTCTGGATGACGGGCCCGAGTTTGTGCGGCCGGGCATCATCGTCCGCACGCCTCCCGTACAGAGAGATGCCCCCTCGCCGGAACCGCCGTTGATCGCCAACGGGTACACGCTCACACTCTCCGAGGCGCGGAAAGCGGCGGGCTTCGACCTGGTGGCCCCGGCGCGGCTCCACCCCGCCTACAGGCTTGATTCGATCAGACAAATCGAGGGACGCGACGCCTTGCATCTGCTCTACACCGACGGCGTGCATACACTGTCGCTCTTCGAGCAGCCGCTCGACGGAGACCGCGCACTCGGGCCGCAGGATTTCAGAGAGTACGCGGTATACCGCCGGGAAGGACAACGCGGAGGGACCATCCTGGCCTGGAGAGATCATGCCCTTTCCTATGTATTGGTCGGCAACATCGAAATAACCCAGCTTATGGACATGGCACAGTCCATCAGCGTTCCAATTGAGAGGAAATAGCGATGGCAAGGAAAGCTTCACGTTCACCGGTTTTGCGTCTCAGCGTGGCAATTGTTCTCGGCGTATCCGCTTTGGTCTTCTCGGATGTTGCAGCAGAGCCGAGTGGCGGGGCGGAACAACACTTCGAGAAGGCCAACGAGCTGTTCAAGCGCGCCGACTACGACGGCGCGATCGCCGAATACCGGAAGGTCGTCAGCCTATCACCCGACGGCGAAATCGCCCAGGACGCTCAATACTGGATCGCCCAGGCCCACTTCAGGGCCGGACAGTTCGATGCGGCACAGACCATATTTGCGAAGCTCATCGAACAATACCCTGCCAGCGCCGTCATCCCGGTCACTAAGCTCATGGTTGAGCGGGTTGAACGAGCAAAGGAAGACAAAGCAAGAAGAAGAGCGATAAGCGCTGCTGCAGATAAAGGATTTTTCATTGATCCGGATACCGGGGTCAGATACACGAGAACAGTAGCTTTGGCAGGCAAGAACGATGTGATCGAGGATACGGCGTATCCCAATAGACTGGACTTGTTCCAACTCTCACCGAACGGCAAGTTCATACTCTACGGAAAACTTGTCGTTCCATTGGACGGCAGTGAACCTTTTGATTTAGTGGATGTGTCGGCGGAACGTTGTGTTTGGTCACCGGACGGCAGGAATGTCGCTTTTTACTCTGAAGACGGCATCTGTGTGGTTCCTGTTTCTCCGGAGACCGGCCGGCCGACGGGACCTGTAAGAAAGCTTCTCGATGGCCGATATACATACGGACTTGTCAGTTGGTCACCTGATGGGGAAAAGCTCGCTTTCAGGAGAATGAGTGATGAGAATGATGATACCTCCGATGGTGATATCTGCACGATTTCGGTCAAGGACGCCTCGCTTACTCAGATCACCAGTGATCCTGCCTATAAATTTGGACCTGCATGGTCTCCTGACGGCAAAACTATTGTATATGCAATAAGAAAGGATAACCTGAGTTTTTGGTTGATCTCTGCTGAGGGTGGAGCGCCCAGAAAGATTATCGAACCCAGGGGGAGGTGTATTCCATTTTGGTCACCGGACGGCAAATGGATTCTATATACACTATACGGAAGAATCCATCTCTTTGGCCTTAATGATAACCAGAAACTTGAAATAACTCCGCCCAGGGAAGTAGTAGGAGACTTCTTTTCATGGTCACCTGATGGCAAGAAGATGCTCTTCTACCGACCCTCCTATGATTACAAATACGGCCTCAAAGTTGTGTCAGCTTTCGGTGGACCGCCTTTTGATCTTGGAAGGTACCTCCAATTATATGCATGGAGTCTAGCTTGGCCTGACAATAATAGTATAGTTACTAAAGGAGAAAATGAAGAGGGCAATGTCGTTTTCTGGATAATCCCCCTTTCAGGCAGTGATCCGGTCCTTTTGGAAATGGACGTATCGGTTGAAGGTAGGCCTTTGCCTTTTTCCGTCTCACCAAATGGCGAGAAGCTCACTTTTCGTGTGAAACGAGACGATGGAACGGAGGATCTCTTTGTGGTTCCAATATCGTTGCAGGACGCTCAGACAACAGGTCCCGCTACTAAAATATTCGACAGGTGGCATGCAGCGCCAGGAATGCCAGCTTCATGGTCACCTGATGCGAATAAATACGCAGTGATCCATAGGGGGGATCTCTGGATAGCTTTTTCTAATGGAGATAACCCGGTTCAGATCACAAAGACACCGGAGTTGGAGCACGGCCGACTTGGATGGTCTCCTGATGGTAGGATGATTCACTATATTGTCCGACACAGCCAGACTGCACGTACCTCGTATGTGGTATCTGTGTCCGATGGCAAAACTACAAAGATATTGGACACCGGCCCTGGACGGATTCATGCGTGGTCTCCTGACAGTAAGAAGCTTGCAATTGAATCCGAAGGGTTGATTTCCCTTGTCTCCATCGAAGACGGTGGAACTCAACAGATTGCTAAGCTGGAGGATCTGGACCTTGACAGAGTTTTTGATCTTCGCTTGTCTCCCGACGGCAAGTACATCGCCTGTGTTGGGAACCACGTAAAGAAAGGCCGTTCAGGTCCTATTCTTGTAATTCCCGTAGAAGGAGGTAAAGTCACCACGCTTAGCACCGATGACACCAGTGAGAAGTGGCGGCTCTTTTGGTCTCCTGATGGCAGATGGATATCATACAACTCTGAGGGGTCTGTTAAAGTGCGCCCCGAAGGAACCATGTGGGAAGCAGATTTTGAGCAGATTGTGAGCAAGGCTTCGGATTCGGCGGCTGCGAAGTAGCTCGTTGGTGAAGCCTAACTGAAGGGGGCATTGGCCGCCCCGCAAGTGGCTATCGGATGGGTCCGGGATCCGTCAGGCGATGTCGGCCAGGCCGAGGGTGTCGCCGAACTTCGTGACCAGGGCGCGGCGGATGTTGCGGTGTTCGGCTTGTGTCAACACAGGGTCGTCGGAGACCATCTTGAAGGCGTGTCGCCTGGCCATGACGAGCAGGTCGAAATCGTTGACGATGTTGGCGATCTTGAGGTCGGGCAGGCCGTGCTGCCGGGCGCTGAACAGCTCGCCCGGTCCGCGGATACGCAGGTCCTGCTCGGCGATCTCGAAACCGTCGTTGGTCCGCGTCACGACGTCGAGCCTGCTCCGGGCGACCTCGCTGTCCGTCTCGGCAAACAGCAGGCAGTACGATTTGGATTCGCCCCGTCCGATGCGACCGCGAAGCTGGTGCAGTTGCGCCAGGCCGAAGCGGTCCGCCGCTTCAATGACCATAATGGTCGCGTTCGGCACATCGACGCCCACCTCGACCACCACGGTGGAGACGAGCACGTCTATCGCGCCCCTGCGAAAACCGGTCATGATGCGCTGCTTCTCGGCCGAGGGCATCCGGCCGTGCAACAGCGCCACGTTGAAATCGGGGAAGACACGCTCGGACAACTCCGTCCAGGCATCGGTGGCGGCCGCGATTTCCTTGCTGGTCTCCTCCACGGCGGAAATCCGCGGGTACACGAAATAGGCTTGTTTTTTCGCTTTGAGTCGCTCGCGGATAAAGTCGTAAGCTCGGCGCCGGTTCCGGCGATCCACCCAGCGTGTGACGACTTCTCCCCGACCGGGCGGGCATTGCTTGATGACGGAAACGTCCAGGTCGCCGAAGGCCGTCATGGCCAGCGTGCGCGGAATCGGCGTGGCGGTCATGACCAGACAATGCGGGGCGCTGTCCTTGCGCAGCTCGGCCCGCTGGTGAACGCCGAACTTGTGCTGCTCGTCGATGACGACCAGACCAAGATGGCGGAACTCGATATCCTTCTGCAGCAGGGCGACGGTGCCGACAACGATGTCCATCTCGCCCCGCTTGACCTGCGCGAGAAGCTCGTCGCGCTTCCTGCCCGTCAGGCCCCCCGTGACGAGCACCCGGCGGACCTGGCTGTTCTTGAGGTAGCGCTCGATGCTGAGGAAGTGCTGGGAGGCGAGGATTTCCGTGGGCGCCATGATGGCGGTCTGCGTCTTGTTGGCGATGGCCAGCAGGGCGGCGTAGAGGGCGACTACGGTTTTGCCCGAGCCGACATCGCCCTGCAGCAGGCGGTTCATCGGCCGAGTCTGGTTCATATCCTCAGCGATCTCCACGATGCAGGCGTTCTGGTCATCGGTGAGCAGGAAGGGGAAGCGTTTGCGAATCCGGCTGTCGATCTCGTCGGTCAGAACGCACGGCGTGGCGGAGGCGTAGTGCTGTGCCCTATATCGGCGCAGGGCCAGTCCGAGCTGCATGAGGAACAACTCGTCGTACTTGAGCCGGCGCTGGGCCTGTTCGAGCTTCTGCTCATCGGGCGGCATATGAATCCAGGCAAACGCCTCCTTTCGTCCGATGAGGTGGGTCTCTTTGAGAAAGCCCTGGTCGTAGAACTCCGCGATCAGCGCATCGAGATGGTCCAGCAGCGGCAAGACAATCTGCTTGATTTGCCGGCTGCTCAGGCGCGCGCTCGCGGGATAGACGCCGCCGCTGAAGTGCTTGTCCGGCTCCGTGTGCTTCTCATCGACGACCATGAACTTGGGGTTGGTCATCTGGAGCTGGTGCTTGAAGACCGTCGGCTTGCCGGAGGCTACGATGACCTGGCCCAGTCGAATTTGGCTGCGGAGATAGCCGCCATGGAACCAGACGATCCGGCAGACTCCCGTATCGTCGCTGACCATCGCCTCGAAAAGGGGCGGCCGGCGATAGTCCTGATAGTCGATCGATTCGACCAGTCCGATGATCGTGGCCGGTTCCTCCGGCCTCATCCGGCTGATCTTGATGGGACTCGGCGCGAAGAGCCAGTCGCGCGGGAAGTACTCCAGCAAATCGCCGACGGTTCGCACGCCGAGTTTGTCAAAGACCGCCGCCCGCGCCGGCCCGACGCCCTTGAGGTACTGCACCGGCGTAGCCAGCGTTACGTTCTCCATGCCACGGGTCCGTTTCTGAACGGCACTTTCCATGTCCACAAAAGCCTCTGATCCTCTATCGGCATTCGGCTGCTCCGTCGTGGTTTACGAGCAACTCCATGTTCATGTACTACTCAACTACTATATCAGGTTCACAACCCATTTACCAGGGACGGTTTCCCATCTTGACGGCGGCGCGCCGAGTGATTATAACAAACGGTGCGTGTGAATGTTTTGAAAGTGAGCCGAAGGTATAGCGAATCATGCCTGCCAACCTGACACCGGCGTACTATAAGGCGGAACAGTGGTACCGCAGCGCTCAGACCACCGAGGAGAAGATCCTCGCGCTGGAGCAGATGCTGTCGGTGATGCCCAAGCACAAGGGCACCGACGGCCTCAAGGCGGACCTGCGCCGCAAGCTCAGCGCCCTCAAGGAAGCGGCGACCCAGCAGAAGAAAAGCGGTCGGCACACCGACATCTTCCACGTCCCACGGACCGGGGCCGGACAGGTCGCCCTGCTGGGCATGCCCAACACCGGCAAGAGCAGCCTGCTGGCCGCGCTGACCAATGCCCGGGTCAACGTGGCCGACTTCCCGTTCGCCACGCACGCCCCCGTGCCGGGGATGGTTCGCTATGAGGACGTTCAGATTCAGCTTGTGGACATGCCGCCCATCACGGCGGATTTCGCCGCACCCGGCCAGGTGGGGGCCTACCGCAACTGCGATATCATCGCCCTGGTAATCGACCTGTCGCAGGATGTCGAAGAGCAATGCCTCGTGCTGCTCGACTTCCTGGAGTCCCGCAACCTGCTGCTGGGCGAGAAGACGCCGGCAACCGACAGTCAGGGCAACGCTCTGGCCAAGAAGACCATCGGCATCTGCACGAAGGCGGATCTCGCGCCGGAAGGCGCGTTCGAGCTGGCCCGGAAATCGTGCGACCAGCCGATGGAGTTCCTGAAGATTTCCACCCAGACCGCCGAGGGCCTCCACGCGCTGCCGGAATTGCTGTTCCGGGAATTGGACATCATTCGCGTCTATGCCAAGCCGCCCGGCAAACCGGCGGATATGAAGGACCCGTTCACGCTGCCCGCCGGCTCGACGGTCCAGGACCTGGCCTCGGTAGTCCATCGGGAACTGGCGGAGAAACTCAGGTCGGCCCGCATCTGGGGCACCGGCGTCTACGCCGGCCAGAACGTCCACCTCACCCACGTCCTCCACGACAAAGACGTCATCGAACTGCACTTCGGGTAACGATTCGGGGAACCTTACGCGCCCGCAGACCGTACCATCATCGTCGTGGGCAGGGCAATTCATGGGGCCCAAAGACGTCAAATTGTTTTCCTGAGCAGGAGGTCCAATATGATGGCGAGAAGAATTGGCGGGATGGTGTTCACCGTGGCTCTTCTTGTTGGCTTGGGCTGGCCGGTGAGACGGACGAACGCGCATTGCGACACGATGGATGGGCCGGTGGTGAAGGCGGCGCAGGTGGCCCTGGAGAAGGGCGATGTGACGGGTGTTCTGAAGTGGGTCCAGCCGGGACAGGAGGCCGAGATTCGCGCGGCGTTCGACGAGACACTGGCCGTGAGAGCGCTGGGCAAGAAGGCTCGCGACCTTGCGGACAAGTATTTCTTCGAGACGCTCGTGCGCGTGCATCGGGAGGGGGAAGGGGCGCCGTATACGGGCCTGAAGCCCGCCGGGACCGTGGAGGCGGTGGTCGCCGCTTCCGACAAGGCCCTTGAAACCGGGTCCGTGGAAGACCTGACGCACGGGATCACGCAACTCGTTGCCGAGGGGATTCGCCGTCGCTTTGGTGAGACGATGGAAAGGAAGGAACATGCCGGCGCGAGCGTCGCGGCGGGTCGGGAGTTCGTCGCGGCCTACGTCGAGTTCGTACATTATGTCGAGCGTCTGCATGCCGATGCGCTGGGTCCGGCCGGCCACCACGCTGAGACAGAAAAGCCTGCCGCGGAGGCCAGTCACCGGCATTGAGGGAGAGGGGGCTTTCACCCTCGGCCGGATGCCGCAGACCTCCTGCATTTGCCGGCCGGGCCTTCGGTTCGAGCGCCCCGGGCAGAGGGAGGCAATGACGGAGCCCTGTCGCCCCGGAGTCCTGCCGGGGCCGTATGGCGTTGACTATGCGAACTCCTGGAGCAGGGCGAGCAGCTTGCGGTCGAGCTTGTGGCCGTGGAAGTCCTCGTATGGCACGTCGGCCCGGCCGGAGTCCAGGATGCCGAACGAGCCGCGGAAGTTCCAGAGGGCCAGGCCGACGCCATGGCCGGTGAGAATCTCCAGGACATCGCGCAGCCATGCCAGCACCACGTCGTGCGGCGTCTTGTGGAACGCGCCGCCCTCGCCGCAGTGGACGCCGACACCCATCTTCGCCAGGTCCGCCCATTTGGCGTAGTGCTCCTGGAGCCGCTGGCGGTCCCAGCCGTGGCCGGGCCAGGCCGGCTGCGGGTAATTGGCGCTATCGACCCACGAAGCCCCGTAGTGACTGATGAACATCGGCTGATAGGCCCGCGTGCTCTGGGCAATCTTGAGGTCGGCCAGCTCCGGCGCGGTCTCGTTGCCCCAACTGATACCGTCGGCGACGACGAGGCGGTCCGGGTTGATTTCGCGAATCGCGGCCACCGTCGTGCGCACGACCCGCTCGTGGTCCGCCCGGCTCATCTGCTCGCCGATAGACGGCGGCTCGTTGATCAAATCGAAGCTGAGCTTGTCCCGTGCGATGCCCTTGTACCGCCTGGCCATCAACTGCCAGTGGAAGCAGAATGCGTCCAGGGCGGACTTGTCCTTCCAGAGATTGTGCGGCTCGGTGAATTCCCGATTCACCGAGTACCCCGGCCCGCGATGGAAGTTCAGGCTCACGTGCAGGCCGTGCTTATTGGCCAATTCGATCCCCCGGTCGAGCTTCACCAGCATCGATTCCTTGATCTTGTAGTCGTCCCCATCCTCGATCCAGAGGCGGTAGCACGTGGGGAAACGCACGAAATCAAACCCGAAGTCCCGAATCCACTTGAAATCGTTCTCCGACCAATTTCCGCGGCTGCGCATGGTGAACATATCCAGCAGATTGAATCCCCGCCAGCGCGGAATCGCCGTCTGCACCTTGGGCCGAGCCGGCTGAGGCTGCGACTGACCGTATCCGGGAATGACCATTGCCGCCGAGCCAGCGACGACCTTCTTCAGAAATTCACGACGACTACTTTTCATTTCAGCACCTCCCAGAAGATTGCTCTGTCTGCTACAGATGCACCGTCTGTATTCTCCCGCATAATTCCTTGCTTGACAAGCAATTAGCTTGGCCGTCACCAGAGCCCGTTTCACCAAGACGTGGCTGGACGCTTATCCTCCCTCGTGTGTCAAATGGAGTTCTTCCGGCGCCCGGTCCCGCGCCGGCGGCGCGAGGGGGGTAAGAAGATCGTGCGCGTGCCCGATGGTGACGGATTTCGGTCGCGGGATGAGAATAGAATGAACGATGAGGACCAGGACCGTCCCGTTCGGCTGTCTATACCGCGGCCGCAGGACCGTTTGCAGAAGGAGTAACCGATACCAGGGGGCAGGCGCGGAGATCTGCAAAAGAAGCGAGAATCTCAGCATTTTTCTGATGAATTTGGGCCTGCTTACGTCTAAAATAGAGAGTATGCCGCCCGGCGGCGGGGCGGCTGATTCGCAAGCCGATTGTAAAGGGAGGAGTACATGCGAACGCAGCGGAATTCGAGAACGTTGACCCTGGCCTTATTATGTATTGTCCTTCCGGGCCTTCCGGGTACGGTGCTGGGGCGAGCCATCTACGTGGACGGCGCCTATGTGGACGTCTACGCGGGCGACGTGATCCCCGGACAACGGGATGGCGCATCCTGGGCCACCGCCTTCGAGTACCTGCAAGATGCGCTGGCGGTGGCATCTGCCGGAGATGAGATTCGCGTGGCTCAGGGGCAGTACCGCCCCGACCAGGGCATCGGAGTGACGCCAGGCGACCGGGCGGCGGCTTTCCGCCTGGTCGACGGCGTCACAATCCTGGGCGGCTTTGCCGGAGCGGCCGCCGTGGACCCCAACTTCCGGGACATTGGCCGCTTCGCCACCATCCTGACGGGCGATCTCGCCGGCAACGACGACCCCAACGATCAGAGCACTTTGGGCGACAACAGCTTCCACGTGGTCACGGCCCACGGGGTGAGCGACGACACGGTGCTCGATGGCCTGATCATCGCACACGGCTACGCCGACGACCAGCACGGGGCCGCCTTGTACAACGAGGGAGGAAGTCTCGTCGTGCGCGACTGCACGTTCCGCGATAACCACGCCGACCACGGGGACGGCGGGGTGTACAGCTACAAGAGCAAGCTGCGGATCGAGCATTGCCGCTTCATCCACAATGGGGCGCACGAAGGGTCGGGTACCTTGCGCAACTGCGAGGGCGCGCTCGAGGTGATCGCCTCGGAGTTCATCGAGAATGGGAGCGCCCATGAGGCGGCGGCGGTTGACAACGAGAAAGGCCGGGCCGTTCTTTTCGGATGCATGTTCCGCGCGAATGGCAGCGATCGGCGGGGAGCGGTCTGGAGCTCCGGCAAGCTGTCCCTGCTCTACTGCACGTTTGCCGACAACGACGGGTGCTGTGGGGTAGGAGCCCTCGTGTGCGCAGACGGCAGCGCCACGATCGCCCACTGTCTGTTCTACCGAAATGGGGCGGATCGTGTGGGAGCGCTCTCCATTTCAGGCGGTTCGGTCTCGCTGGAGCAGTGCACGTTCCACGGCAACGTTTGCACAGACGACTGGCCGGGTGGCGTTTACTGCCGGCCCACTTCCCCGTCGATTGACGGCGTCATCCCTGCGGCTTCCCTTCATGCCAATACGTGCATCTTCTGGGCCAATTTCGGCGAGGAGGTAGATCCCATGATGGACTACGAGGCCCAGATCAGCGGCGACCCGAACTTCGTAACGGTCGAATATTGCTGCGTTCAGGGCTGGACGCCGGAACGCGGCGGCACCGGCAACATCGGCACGGACCCGCTCTTCGTCGCCCCCGACCAGAACGACTTTCATTTGAAATCGCAGGCCGGCCACTGGGACGGCGCATCTCTGATGTGGGTGCTCGATGACGTCACCAGCCCCTGCATCGACGCAGGCGATCCGAATCGTCCGGTCGGGCCGGAACCATCCCCGAATGGCGGGCGCGTGAACATGGGCGTCTACGGCGGCACCTGCGAGGCGAGCAAGTCCTGGTTCGGGGCCGAGCCCTGCGCTACCATCAATGCCGCCGATCTCAACGGCGACGGCCGGGTCGACGCGGAGGACTACCGACTGGCCACCCAGCGCTGGCCGCAGGTGGGCCAATAGACAGTGGAAATCGATTATGCAGATTCAATGGCGGAAGGAGAGACCGATGGGTACGAAAAGACACTTCAAAACGTGGACTTTGGCCACCGTATGTGCCATTCTTCTGACTTGCCCGGGCCTGACATTCGCACGGGTCCTCTATGTGGATGACGACGCCCCGCCACCCGGGGATGGCTCCTCCTGGACCACGGCGTTCCAGTACCTGCAGGATGCCCTGGCCGTCGCGACTGCGGGAGATGAGATCCGCGTGGCCCAGGGCGTGTATCGCCCCGACCAAGGGGCCGGCGTCAAGGCGGGCGACCGCGGGGCGACTTTCCAGATGGTTGACGGTGTCACGGTCCTGGGCGGCTTTGCCGGCCTCGCTGGGGCGGACCCCGATCTTCGTGATCCGGGCCTGTTTACCACGGTTCTGACGGGCGATCTACGGGGTGACGACGATCCCGATACTCCACTCTACATACTCCACTTGTTGTACGACAACAGTTTCACCGTGGTCACAGCCAGAGGTGTCCACAGTACCCTGGATGGCGCAACGGTCACGCGCGGCGTCGCCACCAACCGCAGCGGTGGCGGCGTGTTTTGTAGCGAAGGGAATTTCCTCGCGCGAAACTGCACGTTCCTCGAGAATTATGCCGAAGACGAGGGCGGCGGGATATACAACTCCCTGGGGACTGTACGGCTCGAGAACTGCCGCTTCGTTCGCAACGAATCTTGGTTTCAAGGCGGTGGATTGTCCACCGACCGGGGCACGGTGCAGGTGATCGGCTGCGAGTTCATCGACAACTATAGTGCGGAGATCGCCGGCGGCGCTTTCAGTGACGAGAGCAGCAAGGCCAGCTTCTTCCATTGCACGTTCCGTGGGAACAGCAGCAGCGATCGCTCCGGGGCCATCCAAAGCTCCGGTGAGAGCCGCCTGCTGTACTGCACCTTCGCCAATAACCGCGCGCAGGAAGACGCGGGGGCCGTGTCCTGCGCGGGTGGCAAGGCTACGATCGCCCATTGCCTGTTCCACAACAATACCGGCGAGGACGGGGGAGCGATTTACATTGACGGCGGCGCGTCCGTATCCCTGAGCCAATGCACGCTCTACGGCAACGGCGCCACGGAACACGCGGCCGGCGTGCATTGCCGACCCACTCCCCCCGGGGTCGACGAATACGTCGGCGCAGCTTCGTTCCAAGCCAGCGGCTGCCTTTTCTGGGCCAATCGTGCCTTGAGTTACGTCGGGCCAGATCGGACGACGGGCTTTGAAGCCCAGATTGACGGCGACCCCAACGAGATCGTCGTCGAGTACTCCTGCATCGACGGCTGGACGCCGGAGCGCGGCGGCAGGGGTAACCTCGGCATGGACCCGCTCTTTGTTGCTCCCGACCAGAACGACTTTCACCTCAAATCCCGGGCCGGCCACTGGGATGCCGTGGCCCTGGCGTGGGTGGCCGACGACGTCACCAGTCCCTGCATCGACACGGGCGATCCGAATTGTCCCGTCGAGCAGGAGCCGTTCCCCAACGGCGGCATCGTGAACATGGGCGCTTACGGCGGCACCTGCGAGGCGAGCAAGTCCTGGTTCGGGGCCGAGCCCTGCCCGACTGTCAACGCCGCCGATATCAACGGCGACTGCCGGGTGGACGCGGAGGACTATCGGTTGGTCGCTCTTCGTTGGCTCCAGCCGGCGATAGGGCCGTGAGGACCGGGCGAGCGGCTGTTGGAGTGCAAGGGCAAGATTGTCGTTCTTTTGGGTATGGGGAGGTTGCTATGAGACGGTTGACGAGCACAGCGGTTGTGGGAGTGATTCTGGTTGTTTGTGCGTGGTCCGGCAGTGTGCGGGCCGAGGTGTTGCGGGTCGATCCCAATGACCCGGCGGCATTTGCGACCCTTCAGGAGGCGGTCACCGCCGCGGCCGGCGGCGATACGATTGTGGTTGCCGCAGGCGTCTATCGGGGGGCCGGTAATCGGGACGTGTCATTTACCGACAAGATCATCTCCGTGCGGAGCGAAAGCGGGCCGGAGCGATGCACCATCGACTGCGAAGGCCAGGGGGCTGCGTTCGTCCTGGACGCGGGGCGACCGGGGCTGGTGCTGGACGGCTTCACCATCACCGGCGGGCAGGGACTCACTGGCGGCGCGGTCCGCGGCTCCAGCGTCAGCATGCTGATGCTGCTCAACTGCGTCTTGGTGGATAACCACGTCACGGAGACCGGCGGGGCGGTGTATGTCATGAAATGCCGGGCTGTCTTCTCCAACTGCACGTTCCGCGACAACACAGCCACACGGGATGGCGGCGCCGTCATGGCCGACCCCCGCTGCAATCTGCTTCTGGAAGACTGCGCCTTCGTGGGCAACGAAGCCGGCCGCCACGGCGGCGGGCTGGGCACACTCGGCTGGGATTGCATTCTCCGACGGTGCACCTTCTCCGGCAATCACGCCGCTGCCCGGGGCGGGGCCGCCTGGTGCAGTGGCACGGTCCAGATGATCAACTGCGTTTTCAGCGGCAACCTCGCAGAGGGCTACGGGGGCGGCGCCTATTCAGCGGGGGCCCTGGCGACGGTCATGCACTGCACGTTCGCCCAGAACACTTCGCGCAATTTTGGGGGAGCCTGGGCGTCGAACAAGGCGAAAACACCGCTGGATTTGTATGGCAGCATCTTCTGGGGCAATCGAGACCAGGCCGGACAGGGGGCCTCCGCCCAAGTCTACCGCACCCGGCTGGAAGCGGTTTACTCCTGCATCCAGAACTGGCTGGCGACCCCGACGGTGAACTCCGAGGACCCGCAGTTTGCCGATGCGAATGGGCCTGACGGCCTGGCAGGCACGGATGATGATGACCTGTCGCTGCGGCCCGGCTCGCCCTGTATTGATGCGGGTTTCCTCAGTTCGGCACCGTGGCCCTTTGACTTGGATTGCGGTCGGCGGCCCCGCTTGGCCGGCAAGACCATCGACCTCGGGGCGTATGAGTTCCACGCCGAGGCCGTTCCGCCGGAGCCGGTCGACATTTGGCAGGCCGACCCCGTCGTGGTCAACGAGGTCATGGCCCATTCTCCAGGCACGCGGGACTGGGTCGAGCTGCACAACACCACCGACAGGGTCATCGACATTACAGGCTGGCAAATCGAAGACCAGCAGCAGAACCTCTTTACCGTCGGGCCGAACACCTGCATTGAGCCCCAGGGCTACATGGTCGTATACCAGAGCACCCATCTTCCTTTCGGCTTCGAGGCCCGCGGCGACTGGATTACCCTGCGTGCCACCATCCAGGGAATCCCCACCGGCTATCAGCAGGTTCACGAGTTGCGCGGTGTCCTAGCCAATACGGCATTGGTCCGCCACGTCAACAGCGTGGGATTGGTCGAGCTGGTGCCGAGCGTCGAGCCGACCCCCGGCGGCGCCAATGCGTCCATCGCCATGAGCCCGCTTGTGATCACGGAAATCATGTACGCGCCGCCGGAGGAGAACACGGGAGGACAGTACGTCGAGATCGCCAACGCGAGCGACGCCCCGGTCGTGCTCTGCGATCCTGCCGACTGGCTTTCCTGGACCCTGTCGGGCGCTGCCTCGTACCGAATCCCGATTCCTATCCGGTTGGCGCTGTCCCCTGGCGGTCGCCTCCTTTTCGCCCAGGATCCGAACGCGCTGGTTCAGACGTATCCCGACACCCCGGCGGAGGTGGAGATTCTGGGTCCCTGGCAGGGCTTGCTCTCGCGGCACGCGGGTGAGGTTTCCCTCTACGCACCCAATGTGCCGGATAGACGCTCCTTCCTGGCTGATTCCGTGACCTATAATGTGGGCCACGCCGTGCTGAACGACGATTGGGCGCTCTACTGGGGCCCCACCGCCGACGGGCGGGGGGATTCCCTGCATCGCCTGAGCCTTACCAGTTACGGCAACGATCCCAACAACTGGCAGGCCGGCCCCCCCACGCCAGGCTATTGATAGCGACCCGGTGAATTGCGGTGTCGCACTTGGCATGTCAACGCGTCCGGTTCTTGCCGGTAGACAGGTGTCGCGTCGAAGATGTGCCTGATGGGGACCGGCGCTAAGCCGGACGCTGCCGCGAAATAGGCAAAAGGCTGACCCGCGCACGAGCACTACTCGATGATGACGACAGGGGCAAGTAACCGGCGGCCGGTGCATTTTCGCGAGGCGAGCCGCCGCCCGTTACCAGGGACCCGAAGCGGGCGTTCTCACGCCCGGCAACCGGCGACCTCGGCGCTCAGGTAGGTTTCGCCATCGGAGACGGCGTGTACGGCGTGGAGCAGCTCGTCCGTATCGGCGTCCTTGAGCACGTAGCCGCGGGCCCCCACCCGGAGCATTTGCGTCGCGTAACCTTTCGAGGCGTGTATGGACAGGCCGAGAACCCGCACCCGCGGGCAGTCCTGCACGATCTGCCGCGTGGCCTCGATCCCGTTGAGCCGGGGCATGACGATGTCCATGAGGACCAGGTCGGGCCGGAGTTCCCGGGCCAGTTGGACCGCGGACGTGCCGTCCGATGCCTCCCCGACCACCTCCATATCCGGGTCACACCGCAGTACCTGTGTCAGACTGTGCCGCAGGGCGGCATGATCATCGGCAATCAGAACGCGCATGGTTTCCACCTCACAGATTCCTTTCTGGATTGCCTTCCGTGGCAGGTCACAATAGTCGACGGTCTTCCGCCCGCCGGCGTTGACTTGACAGACTTTTTCGATTGTGTTAACCAACATTTTACGGCAAGATGGACTGCTGATGGATTCGGGAATTTGCCTAAAGTCACATCGTGCAATTCCTTAGTACCGCGTCCCGGACGTGTATTGTCAAGGTTTCTCGTTCTGCAAAGGATACCCGAACAGCGTTGAAAGCCGCTTGAGACTACCCCCATGGCCGAGAATCCCAAGCCCTCAGAGGGCAGTGATGCGCAGCAGGCAGGCCGTGACGGCGAACGGTCGCGTCCGAAAAAATCCCGACAACAACGCTCACCCGCCGTCGGCGGGCCTCCGGCCGGACCTGAGCCCGTACTCGAGAGCAGAAGAGAGCCGGATCAGCCTTGCGCGCCGGCGCGCAAGGCAAACGAGCTTCTCGAGGCCCACGCCGAGGAAGGAATGGCCCAACTGGAGCAGGCACTGCAACGCGAGCGGGACTTCATGGCCCGCGTCCTCTCGACCGCCGGAGCACTGGTGATCGTAGTTGACCGCCAGGGGCACGTCGTCCGTTTCAACCAGGCCTGCGAACGACTCACCGGCTACAGCTTCGATGAGGTCAAGGGTCAAACGTTCTGGGACCTGTTCCTCCTGCCGGAGGAACGCGAGGCCGTCAAAGACGTCTTCGCCGGCCTGCTTCGCGGGCGATTCCCCAACGAGCATGAGAAGTACTGGGTCGCGAAGAACGGCGCGCGCCGCCTCATCCAGTGGTCCAACACCGCGCTCACCGATTCCGCCGGCGACGTGGAGTACGTGATCGGCGTCGGCGTCGACATTACGCAGCGCAGAGAGGCCGAGGCGGTCCTGCGCGAATCGGAGGAAAGATTCAGGACAATCTTTGAGGGCAGCACGAATGGAATCCTCATTGCAGATCCCAAGAGTAGAAGATTCCTCATGGGCAATGGAGCGATCTGCAAGATGTTGGGTTACGAGCCTGGGGAAATCACAGGCATGCGGCTCGCGGACATCCATCGCCAGGAGGACATGCCGTTTGTGATGGAGCATTTCGAGAGGCTGGCGAATGGGGCGGAAGACACCGGTGAGGACATCCCGGTGAAAAGGAAGGACGGCAGTGTCTTCTTCGCCGATGTCACTGCCACGCCCATCATCGTGTCGGGGAAAGCGTACGTGGTCGGGTCTTTCCGAAACATCACCGCGCACAAGCGCGCGGAAGAAGCCCTGCGTCGCGAGAGAAGCCTGCTGGACAGCGTCATGCAGACCACGGACGCGATGCTGGTTCTCCTCGATCCGCGGTTCAACTTCGTGTGGGTCAATCCGGCCTACGCGGAAACGTGCCGGATGAAGCCGCAGGAGATGGCCGGCAGGAACCATTTCGCCTTATACCCCGACGCGGAGAACGAGGCGATCTTCCGGAGGGTCCGCGACAGCGGCAAAGGGGTCTTCTACAAGGACAAGCCCTTTGTCTTCCCCGATCAGCCCGAACGCGGAGTCACCTATTGGGATTGGAGCCTGACGCCGGTCAAAGATGCCGCCGGCAAAGTGACCGGCCTGGTCTTCTCGTTGCGCGAGACGACGGAATTCAAGCGGGCCGGGGAGGCCCTGCGTGAAAGCGAGCAGCGGCTGCGGCTGGCGCTGGAAGGCGGGCGGATGGGGCGCTGGGAGTGGGACCTGCCGGACGGTTCGATGTTCTGCTGCGAACGGACGCGTGAGTTGCTGGGGTGGCGAATGGATTCGTCGGCCACCCGAGAGCGTTTCTTCCGGCGCGTGCATCCGGACGACAGAGAGGCCCTCCAGAAGCTCAGGACCAGATCGGCGGCGGAGCCAGCCGACTTCCAGATGGATTTTCGCGTGATTCATGCGCACGGGGAGCCGTGCCGTGAGATCCTGTGGCTGGCGTCGCGGGGCAGGGTGATTCACGATGAGCAGGGCCGGGCCGTCCGCGTCGTCGCGGTCCTGTTCGACATCACCCCGCGCAAGCAGATGGAAGAGCAACTGCAGCGGTTGAACGACCATTTGGAAAAGGAAGTCGCGGCGCAAGTGGAGGAGCTGCGGGACACGATCGACCGGCTGCAGGACGAGGTGGCCCGGCGGGTGCTGGCGGAAGGCAAACTCCGCAAGAACTCCCGGATGCTGGAGGCCTTTTTCCAGCACACGATCACGCCGCTGGCCTTCATGGACAAGTACTTCAACTTCGTGCGCGTCAACGAGGCCTACGCCCGGGCCGACGGCAAGACCCCCGAGTTCTTCATCGGCAAGAACCACTTTGCGCTCTATCCGCACGAAGAGAACCAGGCCATCTTCCAACAGGTGGTGCGGACCAAGAAGCCGTACTACGCCTACGCCAAGCCCTTCACTTACGCGAACAATCCCGAGCGGGGCGTGACCTACTGGAACTGGCAGCTCACGCCGCAGTTGAACGAATTCGGCGGCGTGCAGTCCCTCGTGCTGAGTCTCGAAAATGTCACCGAGCAGCAGAAGGCGTTCCGGGAGATCGAGCAGCGGGCCCGGCAACTGCAAGAACTCACACTCGAGCTGTCGCAGGCGGAGGACCGCGAGCGCCGGCGCCTGGCCGAAATCCTTCACGATGACCTGCAGCAACAGCTTGCCGCGGCGAAGTTCCATCTGGGCATCCTGCGCGCCCGGGTCGAGGATAATGCGCCGGCGCAGGAAGTGACCGGCCAGCTCAACGGGATCCTCAAGGACGTCATTGAGAAATCCCGCAGCTTGTCACACGAACTGAGCCCGGCGGTGCTGTATCAGAGCGACCTGGGCGAGACGTTCGAGTGGCTGGCCCGCCAGGTGCAGGCCAAACACGGGCTGAGCGTGCAGGTGGAAATCCGCGGGCAGGTCAATCCAAAATCGGAGGCGATCCGGGCCTTTCTGTTCAAGGCGGGCCGGGAGATCCTGTTCAACGTGGTCAAGCACGCCCGGACCCGGGAGGCCAAGCTGCGACTCCAACAAGTGCGGGAGCAACTGTGGCTGACCATCACGGATAGAGGCCACGGTTTCGATCCGGAATTGCTGGGTCGCACCAGCGGATTCGGCCTGCTGAGCATCCGCGAGCGCGTCGAGTTGCTCGGCGGCCGCATGAAGATCAGGAGTGTCCGGGGCAAAGGAAGCGCGTTCCTGATCGCGGTCCCTGACGCCGCCATGGCCGAGCCGGCAACCTGGGACGCCACCGGCCCGAAGCTGCGCGTGCTGCTCGTGGATGACCATAAGGTCGTGCGCGAGGGCCTGGCGGTCCTGCTCGCCGAGCAGAGTGACATTGAGGTCGTGGGCCAGGCGGGCAACGGGCGCGAGGCGGTCGATCTGGCCCATCAACTCCAGCCGGATGTGATCATTATGGATGCCGCCATGCCCGTCATGCCCGGGGACGAGGCCACCCGCCAGATCAAGCTGCACCTGCCCGCGATGCGGGTCATCGGGCTTTCGATGTCGGTGGAGGCGGAGATGGCCGAGCGGATGCGCGATGCCGGCGCCGAGGTGTACCTGCTCAAGACCGCGCCCTCGGAAGAGCTGCTGGCGGCGATTCGCGGGCGGTGAAGGAATGGGACCGACAGGACGAATAGGACCGATAGGACCTGTGACGCGGATCACGATCAATTCGTGCGCTCCGCATGTCATCCTGAACGAAGCGAAGCGGAGCGAAGGATCCGGCCTGCGAACGCGGGAAATCTTCCATCCGGTGGCCAGATTCCTTCGAAGCTCAGGACAGGCTCTTCGGCTTCGCCTCAGGATTACATAGTCTGTACCGCGCACAAGTCATTCCGAATACGTATGGCCGGTGCTCGGCGTGGCTTCCACGGGGGCTTTCAGGATTGGCTCTGGGCGTCGCGGCGCTGTTTGAGCTCGCGCCAGGTCGTCAGGACGATACCCTGGTTCTTGATGAAGGTCCGGATGTCCGGGTCGCACATGAGGCGCAGCTCCGCCGCGCGGGCGTCGCCGGTGCTGGAAATGTGGGAGAAGGCCGCCGTCGGGGCGGTGCAGTGGACGATGATCTGCGTGACGCCCGGCTTCATCTCGGCGAGCAGCGCGATCAGTTCCTGTTTCCTCTGCTCGTAGTCCCGGGCCGAGGTGGGCCCGGTCACGAGGTCGTCGATGACGGGCAGCCCTGCACTCCAGAGCTGCTCGGCGAGCGTGCGAATGAGGGGCTTGAACTGGGCGGCCTCGGCGCCGATGTGCTGC
>CAYFUB010000538.1:0-2750 GCA_964346195.1 uncultured Pirellulales bacterium | reverse complement strand
ACAAGGACAAAGTGCGGCGGGCCAATCCGATCACCTATGTCACGAAGGACGATCCGCCCTTTCTCATCGTGCACGGGGACAAAGACCCGCTCGTCCCGCACCACCAGAGCGAGCTGCTCTACGAGGCCCTGACGAACGCAGGCGTGGACACCACTTTCTACACCGTCCGCGGGGGCGGCCACGGCGGCTTCCAGGACCCACAGGTCGATCTGCTCGTCACGCAGTTCTTCCAGAAACACCTTGCGAAATAATTACAGGTCCACTGTATCCAGTTATAGAACGACGCGTTTCTTGCCAGCCGTGGCGCGAAAATGACGGCGCGGACGCCGGCACGGGGGAAGCCGTGTGTTCGTAAGATATTGTCGGCGCGTAACTTATGTCGCGACGTCCCGGGGTGCGCGCGCCGGGCAAAAAAGTCACAAAAAAGCGGTGTTTTTCCTTGACGGCGGGGTAACGTGCCCGATAATGGGGGCGTTCGTAATAGGAGAGCCATAGGAACGGTTGGCCGCGAACCAGGGAGGATTTAGGGATGGATGAAACGGGGGTATCATTTTTTCATTGGGGCACGGTGGCGAGTGCCGTCACGTTGTCGTCCATCCTGGGTTGAAAGATAAACGGAGATAAGTGCTTTTGATTATGCCGTCTGAGGCAGGGAGGGTCTGTGCCCGCACAGTGCGGCGACTGTGCAGGGGTTCCCAGCGCGATACAGCGCGTTGGTGGACCCGGAAAGGAGGTGACCTGGGGAGAGCTTAGCGTAAGGGGGGAGGGATTACGGCGTCGAGGGATAGATGCCGGACGGTGCGTGAAAGGATTGCTGCGCTAAGGTGAGAACAATAACGGAATCCGTTAAGACGAAAGGAATGAGGTATGAAAAGCAGAATGATTCTGGGTGTGTTGGCAGCAGTCATGGTTGTGGGCATGGTCTCGATGATCGCCATCGCCGGACAGGACGAAACCGGCAACGGCGCTCCCAGCGGAGCCCACTACAACTTGAACATCATCGGCGTCGCCAAGGATAAAAATGCCGATGACGGCGACACCAACGGCAATGGACACCGGATCTTTGTCAAGCTGGAAGGCAACACGAGGATTCTGCTGACAGAAGGCGACTTTGCCGTCCTGGACTACGACGGAACAGATGGAGTAGCTAAGTTCCAGCTCCCCAATCCGGACGAGGACGATGATGGGATTACCACGTACTCTGTGTATGTTCGTGGGCTGGGCAAGCTCAACGGCAGTGCGACGATAAAACCGGGTATTGTGGATGAAAACGGGGACGAGTATTACTCCGCCGAAACGGTGACGGTCATACGAACCAAGAACAGCAAATTCGTGAACGTGAGCAGAGAGCTGCTCTACGTCTATGTCGACCTCACCGACGACGATGTTGACAACCCGGTGCGCTATCCGCTGTTCTCGGAAGAGCTGTGGGAATATTTCTGGGACTACGACAACAACGGCCTGAAACTCTGCCAGTTGCGGTTCTACGAGGTTCCAACGAACGTGAACTAGCCATTAATGAACTCGCAGACTCGTGCTTCCGTTGCAATGCCGTGTCCGCGGGTGTGATACCATTTGGCAGCGGAGATTGTCGGTTTTGCACTTCCTTTCTGGTCCCAGTGGGATCAGCGGAGGTAATAGAGACCCCGGGGCCAGACTCCGGGGCTGTGGTGATAGGAGATCAGGCAGCCGTGTGGCTGCGTTGAGGGAATCGGTCCATGGACCGGTTCCCTCTGTTTTTTTTGCGCTTGCGTCGCGGTGGTTTTGCGGGATGATGAAGTGTCGTGCTTGCGCTGGCGATGCGTCGACAGGGTGCGTACCACGCACCTTCTCCTGTTGACGGGCAAAGGGGTGGTGCGTCATACGTACCCTGCCGTATACTTCACGAGATGCGCGGGATCGAAAGGGGATACGATGAGCGACGTGGGCGAGGTATTTCAGCAACAGACGAAGTATTGGCCGGATCGGATGAGCGGCGGGTTGCGGCGGGACCTGCGGCCGGAACTGTATAAGACCTACCCCGCCGGCGCTCGGGTGGCGCTGCCCGCCTTCACGCCGGATCGGCCGATGATGCTGGATGAAACGCTGCACCGGCGCCGGAGCGTGCGCGCGTTCCGGGCCAAGCCGCTGTCGCTCGGACAGTTGGGCTATCTGCTCTGGGCCTCGACCGGAATTCAGCGGGCCGAGCGCGGCTACGAATTTCGCACCGCGCCGTCGGCGGGCGCGTTGTACCCGATCGAGACCTACATCATCGCCAACGAGGTCCGCGACCTGGAGGCCGGCCTGTACCATTACGCGATCCGCGACCATCAGCTCGAGCGCCTCCGGGCGGGGAGCCTGGGCCGAGAGACCACGGCGGCGGCGCTCGGCCAGGACATGTGTGCGATGGCCCCGGCGGTGTTCGCTTGGACCGCTATCTTCGCGCGGTGCACGTGGAAGTACGGGCAGCGGGCCTATCGCTACGTCTATCTCGACGCCGGCCACATCGCGGAGAATCTCGCCCTGGCGGCGGTGAGTCTGGGCCTGGGCACCTGCCAGATCGGGGCCCTGTTCGACGACGAGGTCAACAAGCTGCTCGACGTGGACGGCGTGCAGGAGAGCATTCTCTACATGTCCGTGGTCGGCCACCCGGCGTAGCCTGCGAATGCCTGGGACGAGCACCTATTGCAGGTTTATGCCGAGCGACGGTTTCGTTTGACAGTCTCTGCGCGAGGCGTAAAATGGTTGTGATTTGCGCCCGGCGAGTTGTG
>CAYFUB010000537.1:0-32001 GCA_964346195.1 uncultured Pirellulales bacterium | reverse complement strand
GAGACCGAACCGTTGGATACGTAGGCTCCCGTCCCCTCGATCGCCCATTTCAGATCGGCCCGGATTCGGGCGTTCGCCAATCGAGGGTCTCCGCGGCTGTGCCCATAGGCGCGGAGCTGCTCGGACAGCGTACGCACAGTGTCGCGATAGTCGCTGTGGGTAAAGAAGTTGGTGAGTTCGTCCGGGTCTTTCTCCAGATCGAACAGCCACGGATCGTCACGGGTCGAGTACACCAGCTTGTAGCGCCGGGTGACCGCCGCCACCCAGCCCGGCTCCAGGCCGGTGCCGCGCATGAAAACGACATCGGTCCAGCCCGCCGGAGCGATGCCGCCGGTCAGGAATGAGGAACAGTCCCGCCCCTCGTCCGGCCCCGCAGAGCCGAAGCTCATCAGGCCCAGGACAGTCGGCTTGAAGTCCACACAGCTCATCGCCTCGCGGACCGCCGTGCCGCGCGGGATCGTGCCCGGACAATAGATTACGAAGGGGATGCGGGCGGAGCCGTCATAGGGGACGCCCTTGTTCTGGCGGTGGTGCTCGCCGCGAAGATCGCCGTGATCGGCGGTGAAGACGATGATCGTATTGTCGATCAGACCGTTCTCGCGGAGGCACGTGAGGATCTTGCCAACGTTGTCGTCAATGCACTTGATCATGCCATAATACGGCGCCATGTCATCAAACCCGCCCTGCTTGGTGCCCCAGCTTGGCAGACCCTCATCGGGCTTGTTGAACGTGCGGGGCGGGACATACTCCTGGTCGTTGAACATGGTGTCGTACGGCGGGCGAACGGTATCCGGACCGTGCGGGTCCGGTAGGCTGACCATGTAGCAAAACGCCTGGTCCCTGTGGGTCGTGATGAACTCGATGGTCCTGTCGCACAGGAAGTCGGTCGTGAACGATTGGGCATCGGCGCCTCTGACGTCGTAGGTAGGCTGGTCGCCCCGCCGAGCCTTCACCTGCGGACCTTCAGGCGTATCCTCCAACTGCTTCCAATGCCCCCGGTTGAACATGTACCGGTTGTCCTCGAAGCCGAACTTCCGCTGCGGGGCCCACTGGGGTTTGCCGGTCCCGTCCAGGTGCCACTTGCCCGCATATCCGGTCGCATAGCCCTGCCGGCGAAGGACTTCGGAAAACGTAATCACATCGTCGTTCATGGGGATGTTATTCGTGTGCACGGCCGTATTGTACGGATAGCGGCCCGACATGAACGCCGCACGCGACGGCGAACAAACCGGCGTCGTGGCGTAGAAGCTGGTGCAGACCGCCCCGTGCTCGGCAATCCAGTCGATGTTGGGGGTCTCCACGACCGCATCGCCCCACATCAGGGCCTGCTCCCGCGGCAGCAGGCGACGGTAGCAGCCCAGGGTCCGGAAATTGTGCTCATCCGTCTGAATAATCAAAAGGTTGAAGCCCCGCGTGCTTTGGCCCAACGCGCGAAAACGGGCCGTCAGAATCGCCGCGCTGCCTGCCGTCCACCTGAGAAAATCCCGTCGATTCATGCGCCATCGGCCTTTCTTCGACGTGTTTGTGCCTCTCGCCGACTCGACCCCAGACTCTGAATACGCTTGAGCAGAGCCTGCAATTCCTCCACCTTCTCCTCCTGAGCGACCGCGCGGCTGAAGAGGGTGGGTACACCTCATGGCCGTGACCCACATTTCCAATTGACCCTGCCTGGCTACGCTGCCAAGCCGTATGGTGTCATTATACCAGTGTCCCCCGTTCCGCGTACCCTTGATTCCGACATTCTTGCGACTTTCCAGGCAGGCGCAGGACGCTCGCCTGGGGACAAAGGGGCTTCCCAGCCTCACTCCTTGCGGCCGGTGCATGGCATCCCCTTGGAGCATCGCAACGGGAGCCGTCCTATGGGGCTTGTCCCAACCCATCCTGCATCCGAGAGGACATTTACGCCGTGGATCTCCAGCTTGAGGGGCTGTCGAAACCTGCCCGCAACCCCTCCTTGCGTATCTCACCTATGAGATTCATTCTCGCCCGTATTCGCGGTTTCGCTCGTCCCCGTCTTCACGGGCCAGGAACCTCAGCGTGAAGCGAGTTTGATCAGGTTGAACAGGATCTTGTCGGCAACTGGATCCCTGCCGAGATTCTCGACCAGGCGAAGCTGCGAGACGATGCAGCGGCCCTTGCCGAGTGGAACGATGGCCAGATCGGCTCCCCACCATGTGTCGCCCGGTCCATAGTAATGGCGTTTGCTCAAGTCGTAGTCGGGGAACCAGTCGTAGCCGATGGCGGCGACGATCGTTTCCCCGCCAACGTCCAGCAGCGTGTTCTGGGCCCAGACGTTCTCGTAGATCGCGTCCATCATGCAGTTGACCGGCAGGCCGGCGAACACTGGATGATCTTTCACGATGTGCGGAACGCACGTCCACGTGCCGACGGCTTGTTTTGTGCGTGCACGAACCGGCAGCAAAGGAGAAGCCTCCAGCGCCTTGCCCCATCCGACTCGCGGACCGCCCCCGCCCAAGTAAACGGCCGTTCCCCCGGCCTTGATGAACGCCGCCAATTCGCCAAAATGTCTCCTTTGTTCCGGCGTCTTTGCCTCGGTGCGTGAGACAAACACCGGAAAGATGCGGTCGCTTCCCGCGGCGAATTCCATGAATTCGATTCCTGTCTGTCTTAAGAAGGATTTCAGCGAATTGCCTGGGTCGAGCACCGAGATCCACCGCCTGGGGGCAGCCAGTTGTCCGGCGGCGAACACGTCAAAGCGGTACGTGTTTTCCGCAATCGGCGCGCCGTCGTCAGCGGTGACCTCGGCCTTGATCGTATGCGTTCCTTTGAGTGGCCTGGTATCGAGCTTCTCGCTGAGAAGCTGCGTGATGCCCGAATCCAGATTGGTTGGGACGGCCTTCGTGAAAACGATGCCGCCGTCACCGGCAGTTACCTGCACGTTTAGGTTTCCTCGGATTGCCCCCAACTCGTTCACGCCGGTGATCTCGATCTTCGTTCCGCGTCCGGCATAGACATTGCGCGGATGAACGCGGATCGAGAGGATCCGTGGCTGACTGGCGGCTTTCGTGCCTTCGTACGCGTAGGTCTTGGGATTACGGAAGAGGTCGAGCAGGCCGGCGCCGATGATCCAGTCGCCGTCGGCCAGGGCGTGAACGCAGTACCCTTGAACTTGGGGATTGCAGCGCACGGCCTCGATCATGCGCCGGTTCGCGGTGCCGTGGATCTGCTGCTGTTCAAGACAGAATCTCGTGAGATCGGGATAGATAGTGTCGAAACCGCTTTCCTTCAATGCTTGCCGGTGTTCATCGGCGAGGCGACGATGGTAGACGGTGGGCGGCGCGATGGGATTGCCGGTCTCGGCAAAACGCCGGTTGTTGCCCACCAGGTCGGGCAAGCTGCCGTAACCCAACTCAGAGAAAAACGTCATCAGTCCTGGAACCACGTTCCTGCCCGGCAACCTGCCTCCCAGCCCCATGGCGCGCATCTCCTCATGAGTCTTGGCGCCGGTCAGGAGCAGCTTGGCATAAGCTTCCTCGTTGATCTGCGGGCCTGGGTAGTCGTGAACGTCATTGAACTTCGTGGGTTCCGACTCGTAAGGCAGATACATGTTCGCACCTTGCGCCCAGCCGCCCGATTCGTCGAGGATCAGGCGGGTCGGATCGAGTTGGCGGGCGAGCATTGACATCGGGTGCAGCATCCGCTTCAGCACCGGGCGCTTCAGCTCGTTGAACAGTTCCCACTGCACCACACAGGTACGGCTCCGGTCGCGCAGGATGCTTTCGCGCACCTCGTTCTCGACCCAGCGTGGCAGACTCGCCGATTCCGCCGGAAGATCCATGCACTCAATCGCCAGGGAGCCCACGGTCATCACACCCATCTCGTCGGCCAGGTCCAGCCACATCGGCGGCGGCGGTTTGCGCCACGGGCGGATCATGTTGAATCCGGCGTCCTTCGCCAACCGGATTTCGCGAATGGCCATCTCGCGGCTGTCGGGATACGCCAACTTCACAGGGTACAGCCCCTCAAAGAAGGTAGCCTTCAGGTATAGGGGCTTGCCATTCAGATAGAACTTGTTGTCCCGAATCGTGAACTCACGCATCCCGAACCGCGTACTCCGTCGGTCACAAACCGACTCGCCGCACGTCACGCTCACCTCGGCGCGGTACAGGTGAGGATCATCCGGTGACCAGTATGTCGCATCGGGGATCTTCAGGTGCCAATCATGTCGGTTCGAGCCGGGCTTCAGCGTCAACTCCCTGCTGGTGTGAGCGACCTTCCGATCACCTGAGCGAATCGTTATCTCAACCCGGGCGGGGACAGTTCTTTCTCCTCCGCGCTCCAGCTCTGTGTGGAACGTTGCAGTGTTGTCGGAGAGGTTCGTTTCGATGAATGCGTCTTTCACGTAGACATCGCCGGTAGCGATCAGCCTGACCGGCTGCCAGATGCCGCCGCTGATCGCGCCGCGCCATTGCGGCGTCTCCATCGGCCCCATATCGTCCACCCGCTTGTCCTGCATCAGGATGGGACCGACCACGCGCACGATGAGCGTGTTTGCCTCATCGAATTTCAGCAGATCGTCCACACGGAATTCAAACGGCGTGAATCCGCCCTCGTGAAGGCCCACCGCCGTGCCATTCAACCAGACTTCAGCCCGGAAGTTCACCGCGTCAAACTGCAGACGGACAACTTTCCCCTGCCAGTTTTTCGGCACCTTGAAGGTGCGACGGTAAAAGGCGACCCCTTCATAATCCTTTTCAGTCAGCTCCCAGCAACTTGGCACCGCGATTTCCCTCTGTTGCTCCCGCGGAAAATTCTTCTCGCGAACCCATTGCTTCGCGCCGCCTTCGTTGGTCCGGTCAAAGACGATCTGCCAGGCGCCACCCAAGGATAGGGATTCCCTCGCTCCGGCGGGGACCGAGGCGCCGTGCAGCGCGGCCAGTGGCGCGAGCGACATGGTGGCGAGGAATGTGAGGATGAGTTTCCTGCTTGTTCCGTTCATCACTCGTTTGCTTTCATTTGGCAGCGCCATCGTTGCCGGTGTAGTCGGCGCCGGCAAGGCTTTTCTCGACGGAGGCCTTCCACGCATTGAGCGCGGCGGTCATCTTCGCCACGCGCTCGGGCTGTTGCGCGGCGAGGTCGGTGGTTTCTTTCGGGTCTTTGGACACGTCGAAGAGCAGCACCGGCGGGAGCGCCCCGTCGCCTTTCTCACCTTTCCGGCCACGGCCGGTTCCGGGGTTCGTGTGCAGCTTGTACGGCCAATCCAGCAGCGCGGCGTGGCTTTGTGGGCTCCGAGCATTTGCCCAGAACGCGATTGGCTTGAGGCGCGCTTCAGTCTTGCGGTCGAACAGCGGGAGCAGGCTGATGCCGTCGAGTGGCTGAATCTGGTTCCGTGCCACTGCGCCCGTGGCTTCGAGGATGGTCGGGTAGATGTCGGACGTGGAACAGGGCGTCTCGCTGACGAAGGGCTTGGGAATGCGCGCGGGCCATTCGACGATGCCGGGCACGCGCAGGCCGCCCTCCCAGAGCGTGCCTTTCGATCCGCGCAGGTTACCGGTGGACTTCGGCCCCGCCGCGCCGCCGTTGTCGCTGCAATACCAAAGGAGCGTGTTGTCCGCGATCTTCAGCTCGCGCAGCGCCGCCCGCAGCCGGCCGACGCTACGATCGATGGCCGTGATCTCGCCGCAGTAGTTCTGTTCTTTTTCCGGTAGCGCAGCGTAGAGCGCCTTATCAGCGGGCAGCGCCTCGTGCGGCCTGTGCGGCGAACCGAACCAGACGACGGCGAGGAACGGCTTGGACGCCGCGGCCTGTTTGCGGATAAACTTCAGGGCTTCATCCGTGACGACATCGGAGCTGTCGCCGTGAAATTTCTCCGGCACGCCGTTGCGGCCGAGCACCGGGTCGAGGTCGAAGAAATTGTCGGCGGAGACCCATTCGTCGAAACCCATCTTGCCCGGCGAAAGTGGGTCGCTGGCGAGGATGGCGCGCCCCGGAATCTCTTTCGTGTTCCTGTCGCCGTTCTTCCCGTTCAGGTGCCACTTGCCGAAGTGTCCCGTCGCATAACCCGCCGACTGCAAGACCTTCGCCACCGTGGTCTCCTGCGCGCGAATGGGCGAGCCGGGGCCAAAGGTGCCCATGCGGTGTGGATGACGTCCGGTCATGACGCTGGCGCGTGTAGGTGAGCAGTTGAAGTGGGCGGTGTAGAAGCGGTCCAGGCGCAGGCCGCTGGCAGCGAGCTTGTCGAGGTTTGGCGTCTTGAGTTCGGGATGGCCGCTGTAACCGGTGTCGCCCCAGCCCTGGTCGTCGGCCATAACGAGGACGATGCTGGGCTTGCGCTCGGCGGCGTGCAGCGTGGCCAGCGGTACGAGCAGCAGGGCGGTGCATAGTGCGAAGATGTTGTTCATGGTTGTTCCTTTCATTTCTCGGTCAGTTCCAATGATGGTGACTTTGCAGTGGGACGGTTTCCAGTTTTTTGGAAATTCATCAGCGCAGCCAGCGGCGCAAGCTGCGGCGGTTAATTGCAGCAGTAGTTTCTTGAAACCAATCATTGTGGCGGTGCTTTCTTGGTGTTCTCTGAATCCAGTTTGGCTTTGTAGGCTTTGTATTCCGGCCACGACAGAATCCCATCATGATCGGCATCGGCCTCCGGGTGTTTCTTGAAGAAGGCATCCTCCCGGGCTTCGGCATCCGTTTTCGTGCCGGTCGAAGCGGGCTGTGACCGGGGAATGCGGGCGAGGAGTCTTGCGCGGCAGGGGGCGAGCTGTGCGGCATACTCCGGGTTGAGCGCGAGGTTCGCCCATTCATAGCGGTCCTCGGCGACGTGATAGAGTTCCTCCTTGCCGTTCTGGTAGCGAATGTAGCGCCAATTCCGGTCACGGAGCGTGTAGCTTTGCTCGGCGGGATCGTAGTGCTTCGCCCACTTGTAGAGGGCGGTCAGGACGGCGTCGGGACCGTCCCACTTGCCGCTGACCGGATCGATGAGCAGCGGCTTGAGGCTGTGGCCGTCGAGGGGGCGGCCTTTGGCATTCTTGAGGGTGTTGGCTGGCAGGCCGCAGAGGTCGATAAGAGTAGGATACAGATCGATCAGGCTGACGGGTAGATTGCAGGAACCGCCGGCTTGGGAAACGCCGGGCGCACGGATCACCAGGGGAATGCGGGTGCTCTCCTGCCAGAGGGAGTTCTTGTAGAGGTAGTCTTTTTGGCCCATGGTCCAGCCGTTATCGCTGGTGAGGATGATGATGGTGTTGTCTTTGAGACTGGAATGATCGACCACGTCGAGGATGTCACCGATGAGATCGTCCACGGAGGCAATGCTGGCGAGGTAGGCCTGGATGAACTTTTTGAGGGCAAGGTCGCGACTACCGCCGTGCGAGGCGACGAGGCTCTTGAACATCTTCTCGCCGCGATCGCCGCTGCGGTCATCCTCGCTGGAAGTGAGGGTGTGCTTGAACGTGTCGGCGGCGTCTCCGTCTTTGATGACGGGGAGTTGGATCGTGTCGAGTGGGAATCGGTCGAAATACCTTTGCGGAACGATCAGCGGAGTGTGCGGGCGAATGAAGCCGACACCCATGAAGAAGGGTTTGCCGTCCGGGTTTGCGGCCAAGGTCTTGAGCTTCTCGACGGCCCACTGCGCGTTGCGTTCGTCCGGCGTGGGATCGCGATCGTTCTCGGATTCGTATTTCATCTCCCGGATGTTCCGCCAGTCGCCATACATCCAACGCAGAGGTTTGCCAGTTGCGGGAGAGACGCGGCCCGCCAAGTCCATCAGCGGGCCGAACGAGCCATCGACGGGGCCGAAATCATCCCGATACGGTGCGGGTGTATCGGGATGGGCGATGTTCTTTTCGCCGTCGTTGGTGAACGGACTGTAGTCGGCGGGATTCCCGAATTCGCTCCATTCCTTCGCGTCCCGGTTGTGCATGACCTTGCCCGTACCCAAGGCGCGATAGCCGTTGTTGCGGAAATGGTCCATCAGGGTGCGGGAGTTCTTGAGCACCTCGTTCTCGTCCCAGTTCTCGAAGCCGTAGTACCGGGACGTGTGCGGGTACAGGCCGGTGATGAAACTGGCCCGTGACGGCGCGCAAATCGGGCTGTTGCAGTGCGCCTGCCGGAACGAAACGCCACTTTCAATGAGGCGGGTCATGTGCGGGGTCCGGACCTGAGGGTGTCCGCCGAGAGTCTCGACATAGTCGTTGAGATCATCGCAGATGATGAGCAGGACATTAGGTTTGCGGACGGCGGAGGAGACCGTGGCCGCGCGCAGCGTGGCCAGTGGGGCCAGCAGGAACGCGGTGAGGAGTGTGAGGATGGGTCTCATGTTTGGTTCTTCCTTCCTGCTATTCTGTTCGGAAACTCCAGACCGCGCCTTTGCCGATTTTGTCACCTGCGTCTACGGCGTCAATGCGCCAGAAGTATTCCGTGCCACCAGCCAGCGCGCCGGGGTTGAAGATGTTGTCCTTCTGGCTGCCTTTGAATTCCTTGCTGCTCCGGCCCCCGGCTTCGACAGCCGCCCTGGATGTGCCGAAGTAAACGTCGCTCGTCACGGACTGGTAGCCCTGCAACCAGATAAGGTCGGTCTCGGCCTTGACGTTCACGGCGCCGGCAGGTGGCACCGGGGTGGTGGCATACGAGTATTGGCGGCCGGGAATCCAGTAGCTTGTTGCACCATGTTCGTGGGCGCCAATGTCAGGAGCCTTGCCAAGAGGTTCCACCGCCACCAGCGGCGTATCGCGGTCGGGCCTGTCTTCATCCCGAATGACTCCTCCGGCGTCCACCGCTCCCGAATCCGCCTTGGGGCGGAAATCCCAGTTCGGCGGATCGCGCAACGCTTCTGAGGCAGCGCGGGGGATATTCAGATTGTGGTCTTCGCGGCAGGGGAGTTCGTCCCCATTCATGAAATGTCCCAGTCGGGCAATGTTGTTGCGCGCCAGCGTGCGTTCGTTGAACACGATGTTGCGATGGATCTTGCGGAACCCCAGGATGACCAGGTCACGCACGCTGTCGAGCGAAGCGCCGCCGAATTCGCCGTGCTTGTGATGACCGAAGGAGACATTGTTGTAGACCAGGTTGCGGTCGCCCTTGACCATCGGCAACTGGCAGTTCCACATGACGTTGAAGCAAAGCGTGCCCGCCTGTCCGTCGGGATGCAGGCTGTCGGTGTCAGGATAATCAAATCGAATCGCCTCGCGGTTGCAGTTATGGACCCAGTTGTGATGCACGGCCAGCCCGCGATGGGTCTGCATGCCACAGTTGATGGCCGCCCCGTCAATCTGCATCAGTCCCATTCGATAGAGATGGTTCCAGGCGATTTCCGCGCCGGGACCAATGGGGCGCAGACCTTCCGAGTTGCCGCACGTGTGGATCGTGTTGCGGATGGCTCTGGCGCCGGGCCCGATCCAGACCGAACCGGACCCGCCGTCCGAGTTCACATCCCACTCAATGTCATGAAACAGGCAGTTCTCAACCTGAATGCCTTCGGCCAACAATCCCACCGGGCTGTTGCAGAATTCAACGAGGCAATTCGTCAAGGCATACTGGCGCCCACGGCGCAGAAGGAACATATTGTTGCCGGCATGATCGGGTCCCGATTTCGACGGGGAGAACCACTCGAATCTTCCCAGCATGAACTTGTTTTCCGACGGGTAACGAAACCGGCAGTCTTCAAAGCGAATTCCCTCCGCCTGATCTGCAAAGGGGGCACAAGCAAAGAACTCGAGGCCGCGGATCTGCACATGCTGCGCCCCCTGGATCACCAGACCGTAATCCCGAACGCGGGCGACAACTGACCCGGCCTCTGCGGGATTTCTGCCTCCGGCCGCCCAGAACCAGGCGGTCCGCGTCTGGACATCGAACCACCATTCGTTTTCGCACTCCAGGCAAGCCTTGCCAAGCAGATAGAAGTACGTGTTCGGCTTGTGCTCTACTTCCTGGCCTCGCACGTCGGGAAGCTGGCTGTCAAAGCGAATCTCCGACGCCCCCTTTCCGTGAGCCAGCACGGGGCGCGCGTAGGTCAGCCAGTGGCCAACCGCCAGCACGGCCACTGCGCCAGTGAAGTCCCGGCCGCCGGCGGCAAGCTCGGGGCAGACCAGGCTGGTCGAGGTGACTTCGCTGGGCTTGAGCATCGAGACTCGCATATCCCAAATCCCACCGTCGCGCAGGCCGGCATTCGGAAAACGAGCAGGCTGCGCGGGTTGGTCGTCAAGAAAGAGCTGCCAGACATCCTGCTTGAGCCGAATCGAATAGGTGGCGCCGGTCTGATGAATCCAAGAGCCTTCTGCCAAGGCCTCGACAGGCTCGGTGCCGTCAATGACGGCCGTTTCCCCCGGATAATTGCGGAGGCAGATCGGGGTGTCTTCGTCGCCGCGGAGCCGCCTGGCCATCACTTGCTCCCGGTATCGTCCGCCACGCAGATAGAGAGTGTCCCCTGGGTGGAGCTGTTCGATCCCGTGTTGAATCGTGGCGAACGGCCGGTCCAACGTTCCCGGATTGCCATCGCTGCCGCCCGGCGCGACGAAGAACTCCACACCCTGCGTGACGGAGCACAGCAGAGAAAACTGTAGACACCAGCCTAGCAGAGACCGTTGGGACGGATCTCTCATCCCCTCACCTCGCCGACGAGCTACTTCTTCCTTTCCTTCTTCGCCCCCTTGCCTCTCACCTTGCCCGGCTCGTTGGGGCCAGCCTGCAGTTCCTTGAGTGCCTCGTCGCGGGCAGCAGCGGCGGCAGGCGTGATGCTGGTCTTGAAGCCGGCGAGCTTGAAGGCGTAGGCGTGATCACAAGGCGGTTGGGCGGGAACGTCAATGCTGAGACGCTTGCCATCCACCCGGTAGCGGAGTTCACCGGGATGACCGACCAGTTCGACCCGGCCACCGCTTGCATCGTCAACTTGCAGGATGGTCGGGCTGAATCTGCCTTGCGGCCAGCCCAAGGCAATAGCATACAGCGTCCGGCCGTCTTTGCCGCGGGTGTAGCGGATATCCTTGTCGTTGTAGTCTACTGAGCCGGCAAAGCTGCCGCTCTTCTTGAGCACGTTCGGACCTTCGCCGTATTCAAGCCAGGGACGAGTGCCGTAGATGGCCTCGCCGTTGGCCTTGAGCCACGCGCCGATTGCCAGCAAACAGTCACGCTGGTTCTGTGGGATGGTGCCGTCGGCCATCGGGGAGATGTTCAGAAGCAGGTGCCCGTTCTTGGAGACCGCGTCGATGAAGTCATGCAGCACCTGCACCGCCGGCTTGATCTGCAGGTCGGACGTGTAGCACCAACTGCCGGTGGAGATCGTGTCGTCGTTGAGCCAGGGATAGGGCGTCAAAGTGTTGGCCCGGCCCTTCTCGAAGTCCAGGACGGAGACCTCCTGCGGGTACTGGAGCTTCTTGGTGGTCACCATCACGTCGCGCCCCCGGCGCTGGGCCTGGTTGAAGTAGTAGGCGAGGAACTGCAGATGATACGGCTCCGGGATGAGCTGCATCTGGCCGTCGAACCAGATCAGATCGGGCCGATATCGGTCGACCACCTCACCCAGCTTGGCCAGGAAGATCTTGTTGAAGAGTGTTTCCTCGATGTTCATATAGAGCAACTGGAGCTGAGGATCGCTCGTGGTGGTGGGCCAGCCCTCGACGCGCGGATACCAGGTGCGGGTGCGCTCGTGATGGAAAGTGGTGACGAACCTCAGGCCGCGGGCGCGAATGGCCTTCTCCAGTTCCCCCGTAACGTCGCGCTTCGGACCCGTGTCACCCACGCTCCAGGGCGTGAGCTTGCTGGCCCACATCGAGTACCCGTCGTGGTGTTCACACACGGGGCCGGCGAACCTGGCGCCAGCCTGGACGAACAAATCCGCCCAATCGGCGGCGTTGAACTTCTCGGCCTTGAACTGCGGGATGAAGTTGTGATACGGATACCTGTCGGGCTCCCCGTACGTCTGGACGTGATGTTGGTAGTAGCTCCTGCCCGTCTTGAGATGCATGCGCTGGGCGTACCACTCGTTGCCGTAGGCCGGTACGGTATAGACACCCCAGTGGAAGTAGATGCCGATCTTGGCATCACGGAACCAGTCCGGCGCTTCCTGGTGCTCCTTGAGCGATTCCCAGTCCGCCCTATACGGCCCGGCGGCGACGCCCTGGGCCATGCGAGCCAACTGTTTCTCGATATTGGCTTCGCACTCAGCGCGGGTCAGCACTTGCGCGGAGGCGGAGAGCGACCAGGTCATCAGGAGGACGGACTGCACGATGGAAGCAAGAATCGTCTTCATAGCTCATTCTCCACAATTTGCTGCCATACTACCGGATTGTCCGGGGCGCAACAACGGTCGATTCCGAATCAGACGGATTAGTGCGTGGCGCCACGCGACCGTGGAAACGCCCCCGGCCACGGCGAACGAGAAGATCAGCCGCCTCAAGCGTCTCTTTCGGTTGGCCGTCATGCGTGGCCGGTTGGACGCAAACCCATTCCGCCATCTGGGCCGCATCAAGGTTCCCGCCCGCAAGGTCCGCGTCTACAGCGACGCCGAGTGCTATCGCTTGCTGGACGCCGCCAGGGACGCGACCGGGCCGGTGGATTGGGCACTCCTGATCACCGTGGCGCTGGCGACCGCTGAGCGGCGGGGCGAGGTTCTGAACACAACATGGTCGGACATCGACTTCGGCAAACTCACCATCAGCGTTTCACCGAAGCCGGACACGCCGCAGACCTGGGAATGGCGGATCAAGGATAGCGAGCGGCGGACCCTGCCGCCGACCCAGGAAGTGGCTGACCTTCCGGCCTCAAGGCGCAGGAAACGGCCGACGCTGGATCCTTACGTGTTCATCCCGACGGACCGCTACGGCGTGATTCAGCAGCGTCGCCGAGGGAAGCACGGGACGATGGAACATAGCCGGCTCCCGTTGAACAATTTCGGCCGGAGCTTCCGCGATCTGTTGAAGAAGGCTGAGATCGAGACCGGGGGAATTCCATGACCTGCGCCGCACCTGTTTGAGCCACTGGCTGGCCAACGGCCTGACCGAGTACGACATCATGCAGCTTGCCGGACACGCGGATTTCAGCACGACACATCGGTTCTACCTGGCCGTCAGGAGCGACCTGATCGACCGGGCAAGGGCGGCAACAGCGGCCGCCATGACCGGAAATCCTGGCACACATTTGGCACGTGCGCCTATTTCCGGATGAAAGGTGTTGACTGTATGGTTGAGAAGTGGTTAGACTGTAAGGACTTAAGAAACGAGCGCCCGTAGCTCAGTAGGATAGAGCACCGGTTTCCTAAACCGGGGGTCGCAGGTTCGAGTCCTGCCGGGCGTAGTGAGGGTGATTGGTGAACATCCTGGCTCTCGCAACGTCGGCGACGTGCGCGAGATACCCGTGCGATGGCCGGCGCGGCGCATGTGGGGCCGTAACACTGAACAGGAGTATGACCATGTGCCGAAGTGCCTGCCTGATTCTGATTGCTGCAATGCTGGTATGCGGCTGTTCGCGGAAGGATGCGGGGTCTGAGCCGCAGGGACAGGAGACGCCGCCGGCAGCGCGTATGGAGACCGAGGCGGGTCAAACAGCCGAGGTCGCCGGGGACGCGCAGACGCGGGAGGTGACCACCGAGGCGGACGAGACCGGGCACCCCGTCGTTGCCATGGCCCGCCGATTTCTCCATGAGGTCGCTGCCGGTCGGTACGACCGGGCCCTCGCTCTGTGCGTGGCGGATTCGAAGTTCACCACCCAGGGGCTGACCGGCATGAACGTGGCGTTTCAACTCGACCAGGCGGGCATCGGTCAGGCGTGGCTGGGCACGCGGCAGTCCATCGTCGTTACGACGCCCGTTCCTACGAAGCAGGGCAGCGTCGCGGGGTTTTGGGGCTTCATCCTCGTGGCGACCGAAGGCGACGGCTGGGCCATGCGCGAGGGCGACTTCCTGCCCAACGAGCAGGCGGCAGAGTCCTACTTCGATCGATTCCTCGAAATGGAGCCCGAGGCGGAACCCATCGAGATGTGACGACTGCCCGGCCTGTGCTCATGGCGGTGAACCGCTTCCTGTTCCTGAGCCTCTTTCCGGCTGTTGCACGGCGAGTCCGTGTTGCGTTTGTTGCATGGGGACCATAACATCCCGGCAGACGGTGTGTTGAAAGGTAGAACGATGACAAAGAACAAGCGTGTCGCGGTTTACATCGAGGAGGAATGGTCGAGAGCGCTGGCCGGTCTGGCGGGGACGTTCGGCGTCTCGGCGGACGAGGTCGTGCGGCTCTCGCTTCCCGATAAGGCGGTCATCGGCCTGTTCTTCCAGTGCCAGGACTACCTTCCGGAACTGCGGTGGGACGAGGTGTCGGACGTCGGCCGGTTGGCAATTCGCGAGCATCTGCGGGCCATCTATATGAAGGGGCTCGAGGACCATCTCGCCCGCCTGGGTGCAGGTCTGGAATTCTCCGCCGGCGAGGTCGAAGCGGCCCGGCGACGCGCCTTGGACGAGCTCAGGGCCGATACCGAGCACCCCCTCCGGCACCAGATCGTCAAGGCCCAGGACGATTCGGTCTATCTCGGCTACCTGTACGACGCCTGGAAACGAGCCAGAGCCGGCGAGCCGGGGTACGCAGTGGCCCAGGTTGACGTGACGGACGCTGTGAGCTTGCCGAAGGGCGCGACGCCGAACGTCCTCAAGGTCTGGGCTGTCCTGAAGAATGGCCGGATCGTCTGACAACGTCTTTCAGTGCGTCAGAGCGTAGGTGAGAATGTTGATGCCCATCTGGATGGTTTTGCGATACCCGTCGAGGCCCCATTCGATGGCGTGGCTGTCACACCAGCCGCAGTGCAGGTCGTTCGAGCTGAGGAAGACGGCGAGCCGCTCACCCAGAAACAGGCCGCGCGCCCCGTGGTTCTGTCCGTGGATAGCTCCGCGCCGGCGGATGTACTGCAGGGCCGGCAGGCCGGTAGCGCCGAGGTCGAAGACATTGTGGAAGACCTCGTGCTCGCGGGGGACCATCCGGACTGAGCCCCGGCCGAAAAGCTCCTCCAGCAGCAGGAAACAGCTCGTATAGAAGAAGTCGCCGCCGGAGCCGACCACGCAATCGTCCATCAGGATGAAGCCACCGGCGGTGAGGTAGTCCTTGAGGTTTCCTTTCTCGTCGGCGGTCAGCTCGTAATGGTTCTCGCCGGTCATGAAGAGGAAGGGGTAGTGGCGCAGCAGGTCGGGCTGTCCGAAGGTGACGACGGCATTGAGCTGGCCCTCGTGAGCGTATTGCGGCTGCCAGTCGATGGCGCCCTCAATGGGCTTGACGCGACAACGGACGACGTTGGCGAACTCGCGAAGGAGATTGGCGTCGCCGCCCGGACGTACGTTCCACACGTCCGGCCCCTTGCCGCGGCCTTTGAAGGGTAACTCGACGACGCGGACCCGCGGCAAGATGAAATCGTACTGGTCCAGATCCGTTGGCGCAGGGTCAGTGACGTTCGGGTCGTAGGGCAGGCCGAGTGGTCCGGCTGCCCCCGGCCGGAAAGCACGAGCCTTTGCTTCCGGGGGCACGAACGCCGCACGCAGCAGCATGCCGCCGGCAAGTTTAAGAAAGTCCCGTCGTTTCATCGGGTCGTGTCGCATCGCTCTACGGGCTCCGGTCCAGGAAGAATTCCGCCGCGACCCGGCCATCGCCACCATCCCGGTCATAGCGCCAGGGCCGCTCGCTCGGGACGCCGTCGCCGTTGTCTTCGAGACAGGGGGTCTCCATTGGGAGCAGTTGCCTTTCCCGATACCACTGCTCGATGCCGCGTGCCGCGGCGGTGAAGGCCTCGAGCACAGAGACCCTGCCATCACCGTTTGTGTCGCTTTCCGGCCGGGCAAGGGCCGGGACAAAGTGCACGCCAAGACGTGTGCCATATGCCTGGTTCTCGTTCGACGCGCAGAGGATCGTTCTGCCCCGGCCCGCGAGTGCCTTGGCGGCCACCGCCGCACACGGGCAGTCGAGGATGACGAGTTGGCTGCTGGCCCTGATTGAGCGAAGCCATGCCGCCAGGTCCTCATGCGTGACGTCCGGACCGGGCAGGTTGAAGCGAAGCTTGTCCCTTACGGCGTTGGCCTGACCGATGTAATAGAGAATGAATCTGTCGGCCGGGCCGATGGTGCGTGCGAACGCCCCAATGGCTCTTTCGATGTTCTCGGCGCTCGACAACTTACGGGAGCTGCCCGATAGCGGACCGTCAGGAATGAGCACGGTCAGCCGGTTTGGGTCAACCGCCACCTTATCGAGCAGATAGGCTCGCAGGGCATTTACGACATGCTCCCTGGCAAGATGCTCATTCGGATCCTTACCGATGCCGCTGACGATAAGGCCGTAGGTACTGCCCGACAACCCGCTGCCGCATGTGCTGGCGCCACACAGACTCAGTGAGATCCAGAGACACAAGGTAGCGACGCCTACGATCATGGCACGGCATCTTACCGGCTTCGAGCGAATTCTTCGCAGTGCGATACAGTCGCCGGGTGGCAGCGTCAAGCCCCGACGCGCAGCGGTGCTGCGGGCTTGCCTGGCGATGGTCTTCGCCGCGCACAGGCGAGCCATCGCCAAGACCTTCGGTCTTGACGCTGCCAGCCGGCCTGCGGTATTTTCGGTCCTGCGGTGTATCATACGAGTCCTATCGCACGTCGGAGGAACCAGCCGGCCGAGAGCAGCAGGCACAATGAGAGCAGGACGGGCCACTTCGGCCAGATGCTGCTGATGGTCTCGCTGACGCCAACCTGATGCCTTGGAACGAAAACGTCGGCGGTCTTTCTGTCGATTTGGTCGATGTGGAAGTAACGGGCGTTCGTTCTCCGGGCGAGGGCTTGCAGGAACGGCTCGTCCAGATCGACGCGGGACATTTCATCCCGCACGGGGGGCAGGTTCGCCGCGACGGTCCGCTCGCCGAGAAACGCGCCGTTGCTCTCTGCCTGGACCGTGGCGACGACCGACTGCCCGGGCCTCCAGTCCACCGTCGTTCTGTAATACCCGCGGCCTGTCGAATCCATGCTCACGGTCTGCTCGCCGACCGTCAGGAGGACATTGGCGCCGGCGACCGGTCGGAACGTCTTATCTGTGATGTACGCGTTGAAGGTGACACGCCGGGGGTCCTCAACGGCCCTCTCGACGAACAGCTCCACGCCCGCACTCTGGGCCGGCGTGCGCCCCAGGTATGCAACGAGGCCGCAGACCAGATCGCTCAGCGCGCCGCCCTGCCGGTCCTCACGATACAGCATGAACAACTTCGATGCGTTGAGCAGGCAGACCCGTCCCCGGCCGACGCGGTGCGCCGCGATGAGGGGCACGTCGCCGACTGCTGCCAGGACGGTTGAAGCCGGTTTGACACCGGGGATTTTGTAGTAAGGGCAGAGGGGCTGTCCGGGGGCCGCAAAGGCGTTGGGCTCGAAGACATGGCCAACCTGGGCCTCGAAGGTCAGGTTGATTGCAGCCGGGTGGGGCGGCCACACACGCGCGGGCTCGCGATCGAAGAGGACCGGCAGCATGGCCTCGGCCCGCTCATCGCGCCAGCTCGCCAGGGACGCCACGCTCCGCCCCGGCAGCAGGAGCAGCCCGCCGCCACGCTCGACGACGAAGCTGTACAGTCCCTCCCGCTGTGCGCTCGTCAACTTATCAAGATCGCAAGGTCCAAGGATGATGACGTCGTACTTGCAGAATTCCTCCACCGTCTCGGGCAGCTCGACCTGGCCGGAGACTTGCGTGGCGAGATCCGCCAGTCCCTGTTGCCTGATCACGTCGAACCGCAGGTCGAGGCGGAGGCGTTTGTCCCGGACCAGCGCCTGGCGAATCTTGCCGATATCAAAATTAGCCCACTGGGAGCAGAACAGGACCTCGAGATGTCTCTCCTGTGTCACCTCGACCGACGCGCTGCGCGAGTTGTTCGCCAGGTTGACTTCCCCTTCGCAGGGGGCGAGGCGGGCGGTGAGCACCTGCGGGCCGAGCCGCGGGGCAGGCACCTGGAACTTCACCGTCGCCTCCTGCGGCTCGCCCCGAAACGGGCCGAACTGCTCGCGGCCGAGTTGACGGGAATCCACGACTTTCCCGTCACTGAGGAGCTCGACCGTCACAGGGCCACTGAGCGCAGTCGTCGCCTCAATGGTCACGGCGGCAGTGAAGATGGTATCCACCCAGGCGCTGGCCGGGGCCGAGAATGATTGGATGGCCACGTCCACGCTCGGCCGGCGCGACCCCACGCCGACAAGCAGCACCGGGAGGTCATCCGTCTGCAACGCCAGATAGCGGCGGGGGTCCTTGTCCTCGACCTGGCCATCCGTGAAGACGACCACGCCGGCCGGCGCCTCGCGCGTCGCGTAATCCGTAATCAGCGAGAAGGCCTCGTGCAGATTGCTCTGCGAGCCCCAGCGCCGCAGCAGTTCGGCCGAGCCGCAGTGGTAGGCGTGGGCGTCGAATCCGTAGATTCGGTACTCAGGCCCTGCGGCGCTGCGTGCCTCGAAACACTCGGCGAATCTGGCGAGTGCCTTGTCGAGCCTGGCCAGGCGTTTGTCATCGGCAACGGACATGCTCTCGCTGGTATCGAAGAGCGCGAGAACAGCATTTCTGGCGAACTGGGGCTTCGTCCGCCACGCCGACGGATTCCACAGGATCATGAGCAGTGACAGGATCACGGCATATTGCAGGGCCATGAGAAGTCGGCGGTACCTGTTGCGCTCGGGCGTCCGCAGTTCGCGCGAGCGGAAGATGACCAGGACCAGCCCGGCCGATGCCAGGACCAGAAGTGCGGCAACGAGATGTCCGGGATAGTCGGGGAAGGTCATTTTTCGACACGCTCGGGCCTGAATCGGGCCGCGCTCTCGAAGAACTCGTTTTCCGCCTCGAAGAATTCCACGTCGGACGGCTCGTCCGCCACCGGGCGGGCCTGCCGCTGGTGGACCTCCAGCGCGACCGACCAGAACTGCCGGGCCAACATACGTGCGGCCTCGGCAGGGCTGGCGTGAGGGTCCTTCGTGTAAACGTGGCCGGCCCCCGGTCCGCCGCCGCTGGACATCGTGGCCCAGTGGGGACCGGCCATGCTTTCGAGCAGACGCTCGGCGGCCGCCAGACGGTCCCGCATACTCTGTTTATCGGCTTCGCTGAGCGATTCATCGTATGCTTCTGCGTCTTTGGCGAGCTGATCGGCCATCTCCTGTGCCTTGTCGGCCGCCCGCTCTTCATCGCCCGCTATAGCGCGTTGCAGCACCTGCCCGGCCTCGTCGAGGCGGCGCGCCGCGGAATCGGCCATGCCGCCGAGCTGAGCCGACTCGGAAGAAGTGGGGGGCTCGTACCGGGCCTCGGCGAGTTTCTCCTCCAATTGCCTCATGGTCTCGACGGCCTGCTTGAGGCGCTCCCGCGCCTGGCTCTGCGCGCTACCGTGCCGGGAGTATTCGTGTCCGGGCAGGCTGCCAAGCTCCGCGTCCAACTGAGCCACCTGTTCGCGCAATGCCTGTTGCTTCGCCTGCAGCATACGCAGGCGGGCATCCAGGTCGGCGCCGGCTCGTGCGGTTGCGCCGCCGGTGCTCGGCGAGGAACGGTTTGTAGTGACGCCGTCAGGCGTTTCAGTAGCATGGGCGTCCCGCCCATGAGTGGGTTCCCAAGCGCGATTTATCGCGTTTGGGGCCCCAGTAGCACGGCCGTCCCGGCCGTGAGTGCCACGGGTATCTTGCCCGTGGATGCCCTTGATACTCATGGGCGGGACGCCCATGCTACTCACGGGCAAGATGCCCGTGCTACGGGACGTGTCTTCAGGCACACTACGAACGGCCGTTTCCGGCGGAGTCCCGTCCTGGTCGGCGGAAACATCGGAAGATTGCCCATCATTTCCCTGACTGGATGGCTGCGCCGCAGACGAGGCTGCCTTCTCCTGTTGCAGGGCCTTGGCGGTCTGCGATTTCAAGGACTGCTGTTGCCGGGCGAGGGCCTCGATTTCCTTCTGCATCTCCTTGAGCCGGTTTTCGAGGCGTTCTTCGTCCATTTGCGGCTCCTGGGGCTCCTCCTGGAGTCTGACGCGTTCCGGCGTCTGCTGCGGAACGCTTTGGCCGGCCTGGGGTGGGTACCATTTCAGATGCAACTCGTCAATGAACCTGCGCAGAGTCCGATAGGCGTCCTGCTCCGGGGGCAGGGCGGCACGGGCGTCCTCGCGGCTGATGTGCTCGTCCGCCCGCGCGTAATCCTCCAGGACCCGGCTGAGCACGGCCTTGTCGCCGTCACTGAAACCGGCCTCGGGGTCATCCCGCGTCTTCGTAAGCAGGCGGGCGCAATGCTGCACATCCGCCGCCAGGGTTTCGAGGCTTGGCCGATTCTCATCGGCGCTCTCTGGCGCGTGAGCTATCGTCCAGGTTTTCTTGAGAATCGCCCGGGTGTATTCGAGAATCGTGATAAGGTCCTCCGGGACAGGCCCCGGGTTCGTGCTCGGGCCGCCGGGTTGCGGGTGCCAGTACTGCTGATACGGCCGTATCTCGATGAAATAGACCTCGCTGCAGCCATTCGCATCGGTCCGTCCCTGTCCCGTATCGATGTCCTGGGCCGTCGCATAAAAAAGGATGCCGTCGCCGACGTGCAGGTCGTATTGCTCCAATTCGAGGGTGTGTGACAGAGAAAGCTGTTTCGAACCCTGCGCCGACGTGGAGTCGAGGACAATCCGTGCGCCGTTCGGCATGTCACACAATAATTGCGCCGCGTCGAGCCCGAAGTCGTCCGTCACTTCGAACGCGATGGGAATGCTGGCGACGTCCGTGGCGAGGTAGTCGCCTTCCGGCGAGACCAGTTTGAACTGCGGCGGGTCGTCCGATTTCAGAGCGATCTGCAATTCCTGCGGCGCACCGTTCGCCAGACCGTCGGTGCTGACCACGTTGAGCTGCAGGGACGAAGCCTTGTCGGCGGCGAGCCGGAGGGTGAAATTGTCCGCGCCGCTGGTGTGTTGAACGTTTTGCCGGCCGTCCGACCCGGTTGCCGTAGCCTCGCGCAAGGGCATCGTCGCCTGGGCTTTCAGCTCCACCCGACTGCCGGGCAGCACCTCGAGCTTCCCGCCCTCAACCTGCTGCTCGTACGGCTGGACCAGCGGCACGCCGTCCCGGCGGGGCGGCGCGATGGTCGCCGTGATGCTCTTGATCACGGGTAGCTCGCAGACCCTGACAACGTGCGAGTCCGAGCGCGCATCGTGGGCCTCGAACCGGTACTCAAAATGCCCGAGCGTATCGAACGATTTGGTCACCGTAAACGTGGTGTTTCCCTGTGTATCAAGAGCTGGGCTGGCTTCGATCCTTTCCGGCTCTCGGGGCGAAGCGTCATTCGCATCATTCGGCTCCCGGCGGGTCAGCACGAGTGTCACGCTTTGCGGCACACGCCCCCGGACCGAAGCGGTCAGCGTCACCGGGGTGTCGCGACCCGTGACAATATCGTCCGTCATGGATTCCAGAGTAGTGAGAGGCACGGCCTGAACGTCAGAGAACGGCCGGACCAACCGCGCCAGATACGACGAAACATAGAGGATATTTTGCCGAACAAAAAGCCCGACGACCAGAAGACACAACAGGATAAAGCCTGCGAGCAGATAGCCCTGTCGCCGGTCCACCACGGCGTCGAACCTGCATCCGGCCGCCGCGTCATCGACCTGCCGAACCAACTGTCCGGCCAATGCCTTGGAGTACGGATAGTCGTCCTTCCCCTCATAGTACTCGACGGCCGCTACGAGCTGCTGATCGAAACTGTGCCTGCTCTCAATGTAGTTGGCGGCGTGCGCATAGGTCATGTCCCGGCGGAGCACGCGGATGATACGGTACAGGCCCGCCGCAATCATGCCGACGAATAGCAGGAAAGCCGACACGCGCGCGACGCGGCCGAATTGGAGGTGGTGATCGAGCCATGCGTAGAGGCCGATGTAGAGAGATACGAATGCCAGACCCGTCGCCGCGATCCGCAGCGCACCGAGGGCCAGCAGCCAGCGCCGAACCCTGCCCACTCTGGCGATCAGGTCGTTCAGGATGGTCTCGACATCAATGCCCATATCGAGGCACTCTCCTATCGCTTCAGTCGGTTCGTGACCGCCGGCTCCAGCAACAGCAACAGGACCACCACCCAGGCAAACAGGCGCCAGAGAGGCTTGTTCTGGCTTCTCACGTCGGCCTGCACCGGCACCTGCCCACGACTACCGCCGACGACAAAAGCGCGTTTCATCGCCGCGGCGACTGCCTCATCGTTCAGTCTGGCCATATCCGTTTCGCCCGCCGGCAGATTGATGGCCGCATATAGAGCCGGCTCACTCAGCGTTTTCATCCAGCCGGGACCCGCCGGCGCCGGCAGGAGCAGGTGCGTGCCGTCGCACGCCGCTCGGGCTCTGCTGCCGTCGCAGTTCTCAATTTCCACAGACGTCTGCCGGGCGGCCCGCATCGAATCCGGCATAGTCACCGCGGGTCGGTCCTCGGTAACAAAGCTCCATTGCCGGACCTGGTCGGTCGCGCCGGTCAGAAAGCTGCAAAAGGCCACCCACGCGCGGGACTTGGGCAGCAGGCCGAGCGAATCGTCGATGCTCGTGTTGACCAGAATTGAGGAGCCGCGCTCCATGGGCTTGTGATATATGAAGCCGGCGCCGTTGGCCAGTTGCCAGACACACTCGGCATCGGGTGTCGTCCGGCAGGACCAGTAACCTTTCAGCGCGATGCTGTCGAACCGGTAGTTCAAAATCGATTTGATGGTCTGGTCCGTGAAGGCTGCCCACCCGCCGGCGCGAGGCCCAGGCTGCGGGTACGTCGTCTGCTCGATCCATTTCTCCGGCACGGCCGGCAGCAGACCCTCGCGCACCAGACGTTCTGCAATCTGCCGGTTGCCGGCCTGCGTGGCGAAGAAGATCAGGCGGCCGCCGGTGGCGAGATGGCTCTTGAGCGCCGCCACCGGACAAGAGGGCTCGCCGGGCGGCGACGGGAAAACCACGACATCCGCCCAATCGAGGTCTTGTGAGGTGAGCCGGCCCTCCATGGCTCTCTTGAGGCTGAGCCCCTTCATCGTACCCTGCCGCGAGAGTGTTTGTACGGCCGTCTCGAAGAGAAACGTGTCGTCCGTCTGGTGTGCGATAAGGATGTTTGTCGCCGTACCGCGCGGAATACAGACGGCCAGGCGATATACGTCATCTTCCGCAAGGCTGTCCTTCGGCTCGAGAGTCGCCTCCACCGGCAGGCAGGCCTGATTGGGTCGATGAGCGCTCAGGCCCCGGTCCATCTGCACGCGCACGACCCGCCGCTCGTGCGGCGCCAGATCGACCTTCGTGGACACAGGCTTGAGGTCTGGCGCCTTCACCGCGACGTCGCGCCGCTGTGCCGTAGCGCCGTAATTGGTGATGGCAATGTCGATATCGAGTTTGCTGTCGGACACAGCGACGACACGGGCCTCCACGACGGCGGCATTGTGGATGGGCTTGGCGGGCGCGACCATCTCGTACTTCAACCCGTCGACCACGGCCGGCTCCGGAAGCCGCTCCAACTGTCTCAGAACGCTCGGCGTGAAATCACTGAAGATGGTGGTGTGGAGAGTGTCGTCCGGCGGAGTCGTCCGGCGCGCCTGCTTCAGGGTCGAGAACAAGTCGGCGAGCCGTGTACTCTTCGGCACGACGGCCAGCCGCTTGATCTCCATGATGGCCTGAGTGCGGCTGAGGCCGGGAACGACCCGGCCCGAGGCCAGGCCGCAGATACTGAACGCCGCATCCTCCGGGGCCTCGCGGACGTGCTCGGCGGCCGTTTCCACCATCCGCTCGAACAGGCTCTGGCCGCCGTCCCGGTACGCCATGGACATCGAATCATCGAGTGCCAGGTAGTGGACGGACCCGTGCTTGTGCGGCTCGGCTCGCACGTGCAGCACCGGCCGGGCGAAAACGACAGCCGTCAACACAATGATCGTGCAGCGAAGCAGGAGGATGAACAGGTCGCGGAGTCTCCTGCGCGCATGGCTCTCCTGCCGGCCGGTCCGCAGGAATTGCAGCATCGTAAAGGGCACCCGGCGAAAACGCGGCTTGGCCAGCAGGTGCGCCACGATAGGCCCGACCACGGCCCCGGCCCCGAACAGAAATGTCCACTGCAGGAAGCTCACATCCGCCTCCTTCGCTTGACCAGATAGGCGATCAAGGCCCGGTCCAGCGGCGCAGAGGTCTCCAAGAGGCAGTAGTCGATGCTGTTCTTGCCCAGCGTCCTCTTGATGTTGTCGAGGAATTCAGCCACGCGTTGCTGGTAGCCGGCCCGGATGGATTGCGGAAGGGTGCGGACCTTGTCCCCGGTCTCCAGGTCCTCGAATTGGACCAGCCCCTCGTAATCGAGCTTGATCTCCTGCGGATCCATGATGTGAAAGACAATCACGTCATGTTTGAGGAACTTCAGATGCGCCAGGCCGCGGAAGACATCTCCCTCATCGTCGAGCAGGTCGGACAGCAATATGACCAGCCCGCGTCGTTTCGTCGTTTCCGCAACGGTGTGCAGGACCGCGGCGAGATTCGTCCGTCCGGCGGTCGTGCTGCGGTCCAGCGCTCGCAAAATCGTATGGAGGTGCGTCCGTCGGGAGGCCGGCGGCACCTGGCTGACCACCTTCTCGGCGAACAGGACGAGGCCCGTGCTGTCACCCTGCTTGAGCATCAGGTAGCTCAGGGCCGCGGCCAGAAAGCACGCATAGTCGATCTTACGGGTGGGGCCGCCGCCGGAGAACGACATGCTCCGGCTGACATCCAGGAGGATGTAGATCGTCGTGTTGGTCTCCTGGTGGAAGCGCTTGATGCACAGTCGGTCGGTGCGGGCGAAGATCTTCCAGTCCACGAATTTGACCTCATCGCCTGCATGGTACTCGCGGTGGTCGCTGTATTCGACGCTGAAGCCCTGGAACGGACTCGGATGCAGCCCGGAGAAAAAGCCCTCCACCGCACAGCGGGCGACCAGTTCCATGTTCGCCAGCTTGCTCAGAAAGACCGGATCGAGATATTCGCGCGTCGTTGTCGCCATCGTTCTTGAGCCGCGGCTTGAAAAGGACCGAAACGACCACAAGGACCTAAAGGCGGTGCATAAGCGCTGCAAAGCAGTTTATGTCCCTTTGGTCTTTTAAGTCTCTTTCGTCCTTTCTTGTCGTGCGGCGCCTGGCGCAATCACCTGGGTGCTGCGACCTTCTCCACGAGGTCGTCTAGAATCGCCTCGATGCTGATGCCGTCGGCTTCGGCGTTGAAGTTCGGAATCACCCGGTGCCGGAGTACCAGTTTGCTGATCCCCTTGACGTCGTCGAAGCCCGGCGTGATGCGCCCCCGGGTCAGCGCCAGGGCCTTGGCCCCGAGCGTCATGAACTGCCCCGACCGCGGGCCGGCGCCCCACTTGAGGTATTTCCTCACCATCCCCGTCGCCAGGGAATCCGTCGGCCGGGTGGCCCGCGCCAGCCGGATGCAGTAGGCGATCACCATCTCGCTGACCGGGGCCATCCGCACGATCTCCTGAAACAGCGTCATGTCGCTGCCGTCCAGCACGGCCGCAATGGCGTGCTTCTTGCCGGTGGTGGTCTGCTTGACCATCAGGTGCTCTTCCTTCGCCGTCGGATAGTCGATGTACACCATGAACATGAACCGGTCCAGCGCCGCCTCGGGCAGCGGGTACGTGCCTTCCTGCTCGATGGGGTTCTGCGTCGCCAGGACGAAGAACGGCTCCGTGAGCTTGTACGTGCGGCCGGAGATGGTGACTTCCCGTTCCTGCATCGCCTGCAGCAGGGCGGCCTGGGTCTTGGGCGGCGTGCGGTTGATCTCGTCGGCCAGTACGATATTGGCGAAGATCGGCCCCCTGACGAACTCGAACGTCCGCCTCTGCGATTGCGGGTCCCTCTGGATGATGTCGGCGCCGGTGATGTCCGACGGCATGAGGTCCGGCGTGAACTGAATCCGGTTGAAATGCAGCTTCATGGCGTCCGCGATGGAGTGGACCATGAGCGTCTTGGCCAGGCCCGGGACGCCCTGCACGATGCAGTGCCCGCCCGCGAGCATGCAGCATAGCACGGAGTCGATCACGTCATCCTGCCCGACGATGACCTGATGGACCTGCCGCTTGAGCCGGGCACACCCTTCGTGAAGCCGCGCGATGAGCTGCTCATGGTCAACCGCGGCCGCCGGCTCGCCGTCATTACGGCCGGTCGCCAGGTCGGGGCCTTTCTCCTGCGTTCTGTCGGTCGTCGCCATCGTGCCTTTCCGTCTAAGCCGGGCTCTCAGGTTCCACCTGTAAGACGCAACGACCTCCCCAAAGTTACAAAAATATGGGCCCCCGGCCAGAAAAAACAGGGTGCCGCTTTCAGCCCGGTTGAATATGCCTACCCCAACTTCTCCAAACAGCGGCCCAAAGAGCGAATCCAAGACGTCCATGAGGCCACACAGCCCAAAGGGCTAAGTGACAAGCCGGGAGCAACAGGTGATGAGCAGGACGATGCTCCCAAGGCAAATGCAGAGAAACAAACAAAGAGGGCAATGGACGCGCCGCCAGATAAGAGGGCAATGAAGCCGGTGGCAAACGGCGCGAAAAGGAAGGAGGAACGCAAGAAGCCAAGACGACACGATTCGTAGAGTGGGCTGGGCTTCTCAGAGCATCATGTCACATTTGGGGGTCCCTTGTTGACCCGCGCGCGACGTCTTCTACCGTGCAGCCGTCCCTGCGGCTCTTTGCCACGTTCATGATGGGACTTTTCAAACACGAAAGGCAGGGCACATAGGCTCGGCAACAGCCGGTATGAAGTGCACCACACACACGCTTGCCCACCAGGGAAACCACGAAGGACACGGCGCGGCCTCCGGCCTCCGGTCGAGATGACAGTTCCAGAGGGTCTTGGCAGAATCTACCTACGAACCTGACGTGCACACACAGCTGGTGCGTGCCCGGCGTTGACTTTGGATGCCATTGTGGCTATTATAAAGTAAATAGATATCGCGCTGTCGCAGTCTTGGAGGATGTGGTTGAAAATGTGCAGAATCGCCGGCCCGCTCTTGTCATCCTTATCGTTGATCTCGTTTCTTGCGGGCGTGGGCGGGGCCCGGCTCCAAGGGTCTGCGGCGCCCCGTCCCCGGCCGGCGCCGGAAGATGCGTCCGTCGCCGACGCCAATACGCCCGGCATCCGCCTGATCGTGCGCGACAGCTACCTGCCCGGCGTTCCGGTCTTGGTGCGCGTGGAAATCACCAGGCCGGACGGCGCGGTGGACCGGGAGGTCTGGGACGCCAACGCCGTGCTCTCGGTATCCGGCAACCCGACCATCGGGCTCTCGGTCGAGCGGTTCGCCTTGTGCAGCGGTCTCGGCAGCGGGCTCGTGACTTTCACGGGCCTCGGCGATTTCGAATTGACGATACGTGTCGACGAAATGGACAAGACGGTCACGCTGGCGGACTGGAGCGGCCAGCCCGTGCACGTCGTCTCAGGCGCCCTGAACGGCTCGCAGACGTGGAGCGGCGTCTATCACGTCACGGGCGGCGACTTCATGGTCCCGGCGGGGGCGACGCTCACGCTCGAGCCCGGGACACTGGTGCTGCTCGACGGCGTGGCGTTCGGCAGTGACGGCACGGATATCGACGTGCAGGGCGCCATCCGCTCGCTCGGCACCGCCGCCGCGCCGGTCACCTTCACGGCCTACGCAGCCGGCTGGAACTGGGGCGAGCTGCACCACGTCGATGCACAGCCCTCCCTGTATCGCTACACGCAGATCACGCAGGCCGGTCACTCGCCGCGGGTCGGCCATTCCAATTCGGGTCCCGCGATTCGGGTCTCCAATTCCGCGCTCACGTTCGAGCATGCCTCGTTGAGCGACCACGCCGGCAAGATCATGCAGACCGGCTCGGGAACGGAGCTGACCTTTCTCGGCACGTTGTTCGCACGCTCGGTCATGGGGCCGGAGATCGCGGGCACGTCGCTGTTGTTCGAGGATGGCTGGATCATGGAGATGCGCGCCAAGGATGACGCCGATGCCATCTATATCCACAGCCAGCGCTCGGGACAGACGTGCAGGCTCACCCGTGCGGTCCTGGCCGGCATGGACGACGACGGACTCGACACTTTGGGCTCCGATGTCGTCATCGAGGATTCCATCGTCCGGGGCTGCAAGGACAAGGCGATCAGCGTTTACGGCGGCGAGACCACGGTTCGCAACTGCCTGATCGTCGGCAACAATCTCGCACCCGAGGACACGACCTTCGCGAGCGTGGTGGCCAAGAGTTTCGAGGACGCGACGGCCATCGTCAACGTCGATCATGTCACGCTCGTCACGTCCCGGATTGCCGGATACGTGGACGCGGGGCTCCAGTCTCACAACAAGTACGGCGTGAAAGAAGGTACGATCATCTACCACGTGGTTGATTCGATTGTCGATGCGACCGTGCCCGTCCACGTGCAGGCGCCCTACGTCGAATCGGATATCCACATCAGTTTCTCAGATATCGTTGGCGTGGCATGGCCGGGCGTCGGCAATCTGAGCGCCGACCCGCAGTTTGTCGACCCCGAGCGCAACAATTACCGTCTCCAGGACGGCTCCCCCTGCATCGAGGCCGCGAGTCCCGACAGTCTCCTGCGGGACCTGGGTTACTACCAATCGACGGTAGTGGAAGCAAACGACGCGGCGCTGACGACGGACGAGTAACCGAGGATCAAGATGGCCGGCGGTCCGCAAGCGCAGGCGCACCGGTCTGCCGGGCGGGGCCTCGGCGGGATCGCGTGTCGGAATTCCCGCCGCTCTCGCACGCGCGATGGACGTGAAGGAAAAGAGAAAGGGGCCGCTGCGAAGCGGCCCCATGGGTAGTCTCATCGCCTGCGTGTCAGAAGGCCACTGAGAAATCGACAGGGGGATCGGAGAACGGATTGTTCTGCGAACCCTTGTTCTTGCCTGGATCCAGGGCCTTGACCTTGGCCGAACCCTCGAGAGACACCAGCGTGCCGGGACCGACACCCGGCTCCGCGGCGATGGCGGCGGCGAGCTCCTCGATGGTAATCGTCAGGTCCGAATCGGCCATGTCACCGCCGTCCGTCCTGTCGCTCGTCCCGAAGCTCACCTCGACGTCCACCGTGACGTCCCCCAGGATGGCATCCGTGTACGTCACCGCGCCCTCGATGTCCACGGAGTACTTGGCCGCGCCCTCGACATCTTCCCAATCCAGGTTCAGGGCGTCCGCACCGACGACGACGCTCAGATTCGTCGGGGCCGGCAGGGCGGCGCTCAACACTGCAGGTAGACAGACAACCGTCAGGACAACAAAGAATCTCCTCGCGTTCATAACACTCCTCCTCACTGCATGATACGTTCCTTGGTTTCCCCTACTTCATACGGCGTTGGGCGCAGACCGGAAGCGCTGCCGGTTTCACGAGACATTCACCCCCTTTCCTTCGAACGGGCAACCTTAACCGTCTACGCAAAACGCAAACACCCCATTGACGTGGGAAACCCGGGACTAGCCCCCATGCGTTCCCCACCACCTCTTATTGCGTGAACCTTTTACCCACCTTTCCGCCGGCTGTCAAGACAAAAATCCCCAGATTGAGTTTTTCTGTGCGACTAAAATTCGTGGGAACGACAGGTGCATAGGAGGCAACACCTTGCACAGAGCCTGTCATCCCAAGCGCAGCGAAGAGCCTGTCCTGAGCTTCGAAGGAATCTGGGCAGCGGGCGAGAGGTTCCGTGCCAGGCGCTGCGGATTTCCCCTTCTTTGGCCGGATGCTTTGCTTCGCTCAGCATGACAAAGGGCTACCGTCCCCGCGAGAATTAGTCGCACACGAATTCTTCTTGTGGGACACGTCCGGGACACATTGGGGCCGGTCCTCAAAGGTCATGGTCCCTCATTACAAGGGCCGTCACAGGGGATATTTTGGATTTGACATCCACAACCCGGGGGGTATGGTGATAGGCATGACGCGAGCGAGCGATGCCACATCGGTGCGGATTGAGCCGGCGAGCCGGGCCGACGTGGAGGATCTGCTGCACCTTGAAGAAGTTTGTTTCATCGACTACTACGAGCCGCATCGATTCGGGTCGGCCCAGTTCACCGACTATATCCGCAGTGAGCGCAAGGTCATCTATGTGGCGCGCTCGGGCGACCGGTTGGCTGGGTATGTCGCGGGGGTCGTAGAACAATCGAGGGGGAAATCAGTGGCGAGCATGGACAGCCTCGCCGTGTACCCGAAGTCCAGGAGAAAGGGGACGGGCGAGCGCCTATTGAATGCGTTCGCCGCCGAGGCAAGGAAACGGAACTGCCGACGCGTGGTGATTACCGTGGCGACGCCCAATGAATCCGCAATACATTTCTTCACCGCGCGCGGTTTTGAGAGAGTGCGAAGATTGGCCGATTATTACGGGAAAGGGGTGGATGGCATACTAATGAGGCTGGATATATGATGGAGGTACAACATGAATACGATCATGGATCTGTGTGGCTGGGAGGTGCTGGCGGTTGTCGCACTTCTGCTCGTGTTCGCACCGGTTGTTCATTTTCTGATCACGGGTTGGGCGACCCGGCGCAAGGAGATTCTGGCCGGGTTTACCAAAGACGGCATTGAGCGTTACTTTTGTCTGTTTTTCCCCGCCGAGCCCACCGTCAAGAACGATCCGTCGGCGGCCCTGCGGCGGTTCTACGACGAGCAGTTCGGCCGGCAGCATTTCGTTCTCGCGGCCGCCGTATTGCTGGCGGTGTCCCTCGCTGTCATAGGATTTGCGAGCTGGGCATGTTTCACGTGGATGAGGGCCGATGCCGAGACGCCCTTCATCATCCCGGCCATTGCGGTCGCGGCCATCGCCGGCGCGTACGTCTGGGTCGTGCTTGACCTGACGACACGGGCTCATCGGGGCGATCTCAGGCCGACGAATCTCTTCATGGCCTCGTACCGGTTCCTGGTGGCGATCCCTATTGCCATAGGGGTCGCCTCGCTGCTGAAAGAAACGGCCGGCGTGCCGGTCGCGATACTCCTGGGCGCGTTCCCCATGCATACGCTGCTGACGGCCATTCGCAGGCGCACGGCGCCGAAGATCGGAGTCGATCACATCGGCGGGCCCACGCACGAACTCGAAAAGCTGCAGGGCGTCGAGCGCGACGAGGCGGAGCGTTTCGAGGCCGAGGGCGTTTCGACCATCCTGCAACTTGCTTATGCCGACCCGATCGGTCTGACGATGAAGACGAGCTTCGCATTCAGCTACGTCGTGGATTGCTGCAGCCAGGCCCTGGCCTGGCTCTATTTCGAGGATGACCTGGTGAAGATGCGTCGCTTCGCGCTGCGCGGCGCGCAGGAGATCAGCACGCTGATCGACGGGATTGACGGGACCGAGGATGAGGAGACGGCCGGTCGGGCGCGCAAGTGCCTGAAAACGGCCGCGGCCCAACTGCAAGCCGATGTCAACGTGTTCGAATGGGTGCTGCGCGAGGTGGCGGAGGACCCTTACACTCGATTCCTGTGTGGGGTATGGTGCATGAGCTTCCCCCTGGGAACGGATGATACCGAGAAACCGGATGACTCATAAGCCGGGGGAGTTGAACGAAGGCTGACGGCCCGGACTCGCCGGTTATGACAGGTCGATAACGCGGGTGGCGGCAAGAATTCCGAACGCCAGCAAGGCCAGGCCGAGGATGCCGTAGAAGACTCGCGCGCCGTTGCGCGTCAAGAGACTCACCATGGCCCTGGCTTTGCGGGCGTTCATCAACCATTCCCAGTCGCAGGCGGCGGCCGTCAGGGAGAACGCGCCCGCGGCGGCAAAGAGCAGGCCGAGTGGATTCACTTGTCTTGTCCTTTCGATCTCAGCTGCAACAGCCGCAAGCATCGTCACCTATGAGTGCGTGGCCATGCGGCCGTTCGAATCACATCGGCCGAACCCGACCTGAAGATAAGCGGGAGATTGTCGCTACTGTCGTGCCGTCCCTCGGGTGGACCAATAATCAATTATCATACGGATTATGGAAAATTCCTGCGCGGCACAGACTCAGTCATCCTGAGGCGAAGCCGAAGGACCTGGCCTCCGGATGAGACGTTTCTCCCGTTCGTAACCCAGATCGTTGGGGCCCCCAAACGCAATCATTCGCGTTTGGGGAACCCCTTCACTGCGCTGCGCTTCGTTCAG
>CAYFUB010000536.1:0-7205 GCA_964346195.1 uncultured Pirellulales bacterium | reverse complement strand
CTCCGCCGGATGTGGCGTCAGCGCATCCGAGCCGTCGTGGTCGATGATATGCGCCTTGCTTTCGGTGTCGTCCCAATAGAAATACGTCGTCCCAACCACCGGCTGGCCTTTCTTGAACGAGGCCGCTCCCTGATGATCCTGTGCCTTGACCGGAAAAAACTCGCCCGGCGGCTTCGCCGGTAATTCGTTCGGCTGTCCTCCCGCCCCGCAGCACAACATCGACAGCAGCACAACAGACATCGTATGCATACAGTCTCTCGAATCAGAACAAATCCACTTCGAACGGCTGAGTCAGGTGCAGTCGTATCGTCTTGTCGAGGGAGGCGGCAAGCCAACGTTTCCTCGGCGTGGGCGTGCGCAGGGACGCACGGACACAGGGGTCGATGTCCCCAGCCACCGTCTCACCCTTCCAGAAGACACGCAGTGCGTTTGAAATCACCACCAACCGGCCATAGAGGGGGCTCAGCTTGATGTTTCGGGCGCAGCACGCCAGCGGCCTGGCTGGATGGAGGTCGCCCCCAATCGCCTTGAGGATCGTCACGAGGCTTCCGACGAAATCCCAGCAGCAGGGCATGAGCAGGTCGATGGCATAAGCCAGACTGACTTTGGACCGCCGACCATCGACTGTATCGTGAATCATCGTCTCTCTCGTCCGTTGCAGGAAGACCAAGTTGCTCCGGTAATGCTCTTGTGCTGTACAGGCGCCAGGCTCGCCATGCTCCCCGACGGCCAGCACCAGATTCTGATAGCGATGGTCCGGTTCCAGAGCGGCGCGGACTCTGTCCACAATCCGTGCCACCTGCCAGAGCTTCAGAGGACTCGGTTCTCCAATGAAACTCAACAACTCATCCGCCCGGACGCCACCAACGTCCCGATCCATGTTCTTGAGGGCCGGATTCGCACACCACATGGACAGTATGTCTCGCGCATTCTCCAATTCCCTCTTGCGCCGCGCCGGCCGCTCGTTCGAGCGCTCCGGACAGTTTCCGGCTCCAATGGCCTCAATGATGAAGTGGGCCTCCTTGTCCGCTTCGTGGTAGCACGCCTCAAACAAGCTGATGAGCCCCCGGATCCGCTCTGTCTCCTCATCCAGCGGCCCGGCCGCATCCCCCATTGCATCAATGGCTGCGACCTCATCATCGAGCCCGGAACAATTCTGCCAGCAAGCTCTTGGTGCTTCGTTCGTCATACGTGTTCACCCGACACACCAGCGCAAGGGCCACTGTCCCCCTGCTACGACTACGGCGTATAGCCCAGTTGGCCCCAGGCGGCCTTCTGCAGGCGTTGGATATCCTTGTTGCCGGCCTGCAACGGCGGAAGGTTGCCTTCCCCGCGGGCGTATTTGAGGGTCCGATTGTCTCGCCACTTCCAATACTCGGCGTGACCATCCGCGAAACTGAAGTTCGTGCCGGCGCCGTGGCGGACCGGCGGGGCATCCCACCAGGACTCGCGGTCGTAGAAGATGGTCCAGCTCTGCACGCTGGTCCTGCCCTCATCGACAAAGACGACCCGCTCGCCCGGGCGGGGGATCTGGGTCTTCCTCTTGATCATCAACTCCTTGCTGTAATTACCCATGGGCGATATCGCCCCGTTCATGGCATCGACGATCGCGTAGGTGTTTACCTCGCCGCGGATGCCGGTGGGACACTTATAGATCTTGAGACTCTTGACGTAGGGCCACATCGCGCCATCCTGGATTCCCTTGGTTCGCCTCTCTACGTCGGTCCAATCGTTGTGAAAGTACATCCAACAGGGCTCCGTCGTGTCGTTGTGCCCCTCGCTGTTCTCGATCGTGCAGGAGTTGACGAGCTTCTGATCGTTCTCGTCGGCGTACATCACCCACGACAGGCCGAACTGCTTGACGTTGCTCAGGCACACGGCCCGCTTGCCCTGTTCCCGCGCCCGCTGCATGGCCGGCAACAGAACCGCCATCAGAATGGCGATGATCGCGACGACCACGAGCAACTCAATGAGTGTGAATGCCCTTCTTTCCATCGCTGTCGCCCCTGTGTCTTTCACCGTTTTTCCGAACAAGCCGCGACGCCAGAAACTCGACCCGCACGCGCAAGCCAACGCTCTCGGGCACTTCCATTATATCTTGTGTCGCGTATATTTGCCATCCCCGCAATTTGAGGTGCCGGAATGGTACCTCAAATCCGCGAACTCGTATCACGAGATGTTGACAAAGGGCCGGCCGTTGTGGTATATATCGGGATGTTCGGTCTTGGCGGAAAGGGAACAACAAGGCCATCGACAGCGCCCCGCGGGGGCGCAGGATATCCGCGGTATTCTCCGGAGGAAGGACCCTAAGAACCCGAATCGTAGTATGTATCAGTGTTGCGTTGTGTCTGGCCGGTGCGTTGCAGGCCGAGGCTGCCTTTTGCCGATGGGCCTGTCGGGATCGAGGGTGTTGCCGTTACCGCCGCCCACCGGCGCCCGGATTGAAGGCCACGAATCCCCCTGTATCAAAGCGTCAAAGGGGAAATACGGATTGAAGTGGGTACGGTTGTCCTACCGTAATCTCGTGGACAACCACGTCCGTCTCCAGTTATTGGCCCTTGACAGTGCAGATGTTCACGTTTTTTGTAGTTTCTACCCTCCAATTTTACGGGTTTCATCAAGTCTAGGTATTAGCCGTAGAACGGAAACTACTTTTGCCTACGGGGAGATTGGGGTTCGTGGCCCGGTCTTGCTGTTTCTGGGAAGGAGGACGTACGACGGAGACGACTGACAGGAATGCTGAGTTTCTTCGTCTCTTTGTGACGCACGAGTCGAGGATACGGGGTTACATTCTCTGCATGGTGAATCACTGGGCCGACGCCGATGATATTCTGCAGGAAGCGGTGATTGTCATGATGAAGAAATTTCAGGGTTTCGATTCGGCGGAACGGTTCCTGAAATGGGCGTTGCGCGTCGCCCGTTTCGAAGTATTGAATCACGTGCAAAAGCGTGGCAATCACCTTCCTCTGTTCAGCCCCGCCGTCCTGCAGGCCGTTGAAGAAAAAGCGGCCCGTGAGATACAAGCGCAGGATTCACGTCGCGAGGCCTTGCAGGCCTGTATACGCAAGCTGAGGGAGCGAGACCGGGAGCTGTTACGACTGCGTTATGAGGTCGAAGCCACGACGCAGTCCGTGGCCGAGACTGTCGGACGAAGTGTTGATGCCGTCTATAAGGCCCTGAACCGAATTCATCACCAGCTCCTGATGTGTGTCCGTCGCACTTTGGCCCAGGAGAGCCATCTGTGATTCCTGATGAGGGTAAATACCGAGAGTTGCTGACTCTGCTCGGCGCCGTGCGTGACGGCAACGTGACGGCCGAACAGCGGTTGCGCACCAGCGATCTCCTGGAGCGGTATCCTGAATTGCAGCAATACTATGTCGAGTTCATGCTTATCAGTGTGGAATTGCACGGGTACCGGCGCCTGTCTGTGCAGGAGCACTCCAGCCTGTTGACGGAGCAAATCATCGGTTCCGCTGATGAGAATGCCGATGTTTTGTCCCCGGCGGATGAGGCCCGTGTGGAACAGATCCGCGCGAAGGCACAACGGCAATTAGAGGCCTTTCTGGCCGAGCAGGAAGCACTGCGTCGACAGCAAGCCGCATGGCGCCGTCATGGGAACAGACGGTCATTTCGGGAATCGTTCTCTCTCGCCATGGACCGGTTCGAGCAAGTCGGGATCTGGACGCTGAAGACTACGAAACGCCTGGCAGCCGTCACAGCGGTGGTTCTCATCTGTCTTGCGATTACGCGCGCCGTGCTGAACCGGCGGGTCGTGGCCGTACTCGGCGAAGAAACCGACGCCCGGTGGGCTCATCCTCGTGAAGACGCCAATCTGCATCCGGGGCCCATGGTACTGGAAGAAGGCTACGCCAAGATCACCTTCAGGCAGGGTACACAAATCATCCTCCAGGCGCCCTGCGCGTTCGACTTGCGTTCCAAGAATCGGATGGTGCTGGAAAGAGGTATGGTCACTGCGAACGTACCCCTCCACGCCCGTGGATTCGTGGTTCAGACGCCCCGGGCGCAGGTCACGGACTACGGTACGGAGTTTGGCTTGCAGATCAAAAACCAACAGGAGTCTGAGGTGCACGTCTTTGAGGGCCACGTCCGATGTCGGACGAAAGGGAGCAGGAAGAAACCATCAAAGACACTCGATATCGCGCAAAACATGGCAGGCGTGTTGGGCGCCTCAGGGGACCTGACCCTTAAACCCCTGGCATCAAGGCTAAAACTCTTTGTGCGAAGACTCCCTGAACAAGGGGAATTCTTCGGCATACCGAACAAACGTTTGGACCTTACGGACATTGTGGGAGGGGGAAGCGGTTTCGGGACCGGACAACGCCATACCTGCATCAATCCGGCGACGGGAGATGTCTACGCCCGTTACCGACACGAGGCAAGACCAGGGACCAAGGGCTACGTGTCCGTGCCGAGCCTGACCATGGTCGATGGGGTTTTTGTGCCGCTCGGCTCCGGAGGCTCTATGACGATCAGTTCCTCCGGGCATCACTATGTCTTTCCGCCGGCCCAGGGAGGCGAGTGGTGGGTCGAAATCGCTCACGGCGGCGTCGCGAATCTTGATGACCCCGATCCTGTGCCACTGGCGCTTGGAGACCAGGTTTTTGGTCAAGGGAACCATCCCGCTCTGTTGATGCATGCCAATGTTGGCATTACGTTTGATCTTGATGCCATTCGAGAGTCCCTGGATGGTACGCGCATAGCGAGCTTCACATCCTATTGTGGCGTGAGCAATCGTGAGCGCGAAACCAGAGATCCGTTGTGCGAGTTTTATGTCCTCGTGGATGGTGAGTTGAAATTTCATCGTGAGATTACCATGCGTACACGGCCAATTCCCAAGGTCCGGATTCTCTTGAATTCAGACAATCGATTCTTGACCTTGGCCTGTTTGGCCGGGGAAGAGAATGACGGTGACTGGAGTTTCTTTGGTGAGCCGGCCCTGGAACTCGAGCGGGCCGGTGAGTCTGGTGGTGATCATTGACGATGTGTCAATGTAATATGTTCTATCCTTTTTGGAAGGAGGACCTATCATGAGATCGCGCATTGTGTTGGGTGTGTGTATTGGCGCATTGTTGACGGGCTCGTTGTCCGCGGATACCCGCTTTAACGGGACCGTCAGCGAAATGTGGAGCGATCCCGCTAACTGGAGCGACGGTCTGCCGGATCAGAATGACAAGGTTCAAATTACGGGTGGGGTATTGTGCGTCCTTGACTATGATGCGGGTGTGATCAAGCACACCGCCTTGGAAGGTGGTAGTACCACACATCTGCGACTGGTCGATGGCGCGAAATTGGCTGTCAGCGACTGGAGCATCATTGGCTACGCTGGCGCCCCGGAAGAGCCTCATTTCCTGGAAGTGCTGGGGGGCGTGTACAATGCCAATGCCCGCATGTTCATCGGGTTCTTGGGAAAGGGCAAGCTGGTGATTGACGGCGCGGGCGTTGTCAATCTCAACGCCCAGCAGTTTGCGGTCGGCGAGAATACCGATGGCCAGGGGATCGTGGAGATTCGCGGCGGCACCTTGAATCTCTTATCAACGTCAGGACTTCCGCTGCGTTTCCGCGCGGGCGCCAATTCCAGCGCCAGCATGGACTTCTCCGGCGGTGTGATGACACAGGCGTACTCTGACGCACGTGCCGCTTATGTCAACGATCACATTGCCGACGGCACCATCACGGCCTACAGTGGTGTGGGAACCGTGCTCGTGGAAACGGTTGACGGCCAGCTCATTGTCAAGGGGCTGCATCCCCTGAATCCGGTGCCGGAAGACGGCGGCGCTACGACGCCGGGTGACCTCACCTTGGGTTGGACCGTGGAGGCGGGCACGCCGGTTGACGTGTGGTTCGGCACCAGTGCCGACCTCAGCGGCGGGAAATTGATTGTCGACAAAAAGGCCGTGACCTCCGTCGCCGTGAAGGTGGATCCCAAGCAGCGTTACTACTGGGCCGTGGATACCTACGCTCCGGGCGCCCAAGACCCGAACTGGGGCCCCATTTTTGAGTTCCTGGTGGACAACTTGCCACCCGTGGTCAAGGCCGGTGACGATGTGACGACCTGGCTGACCAACGGCAGCGTGGAAGTGGCCATCGCCGCCACGGTGCAAGACAGCGATCCCACGACGTCGCTCTGGACGGTGGTCACGGAACCCAACGAAGGTACGGCCGTCATCACCGAACCGACCCAGTTGGATACGACTGTGACCCTCACAGCCGTGGGCGCCTATGTGCTGGAGCTCACGGCCGACGATGGTGAGTACACGGGCTCGGACTCGGTGACCATCAACGTCTACAACGACAGTTGTGAGGCGGCGCAGTCGCTGCCCGATTACGTGCCGATCCCCGGCGACCTCAACGGCGATTGCCGGGTCAACGACCTGGACATGGAAATTCTCCAGGCGCACTGGCTGGAGTGCAACGCGTTGGACTGCAACGACGTTCAGTAGAGCTCTGCACTCTGGGTGAGAAGGGATGCGTTCGCAGAGACCATCTCTTCGACGGGATCAGGGCGCAGTCAGAACCTTGCATCCGATTCGGGGGCAGGGGTGATACAGCTTGCTGTGTCGTCCCTGCCCCTGGTGACCGCCCACGGCGTTATCCCGGAGTTTCCGGATGATCCATTCATTTCTATATGTAGGAGGACGTATCGTGAGAACCCGAATTCTGTTGTGTGCAGGTATTGTTTTGTGGTTGGCCGGCATGCTGGAAGCCCAGAACAACAATTGGCGGCCGGCGGCCGGCAACCTCTGGAGCAACGTCAGCAACTGGAGCCTTGGTGAGCTGCCCACGAGCGCTCACAAGGCAATGTTCACCGCCCCGGACGAGTGCATACTTGATATGGAGGGAGCTGAGGCAAAAAATGTTGATCTCGGCGGAGGCCCGTTGAAGATTGTCAAGGGAGGAAGCCTGACGGTTTACGATTGGTTCATCATCGGTTACGGCGCTGACGACATAGGGGAAGGTGCCGGTCATTTAGAGGTGCATGATGGCGGTGTGCTGAATTGCATGCAGCGTCTTTATGTGGGCCGTCAGGGTGAAGGGTACCTTACCGTCTATGAAGGTGGCACCATCGACATCCTCGGTCAAAACCTCCATGTCGGGCAAACCGCGACGGGGACTGGCGTCCTTACGCTGGAAGGTGGCTCAATAAACATCCTCGAAGGGACTGATTCGCAGGGTCTGAGGAATAC
>CAYFUB010000535.1:0-14546 GCA_964346195.1 uncultured Pirellulales bacterium | reverse complement strand
CCACCGGCGCCCCCGTCGGCACCCAAAACCAAGGCACTCGTCGGATTCGTCAAGCGATATGAGTCGTCATATATACGTCCTGCCGTACCCCCGCCACCGCCAACACTCTGAGCCAGAATCCCATTGGCAAAATGGCCTTCTGTGTTAATCTCGCCATCGTTGGTTACCACGACCTCGCCGCCATGACCAGCAACACCGCCGTTGCCGCCTACTAATAAATTGAAATCAGCGTCCATAACACCGGCAAAGTCCAAATAGTCCAGCGGATTGGTGGTCAACTCAACCTGGATACTTGTGGCTTCGCCCCCCGCCCCGCCACCGCCACCGATGCTCTGGGCCTGGATTCCGTTGGCAAAATGGCCACTTGAGTTAATATTGCCCGTGTTCGTGATATCTACACGCCCACCGTCACCCCCACCGCCGCTCATGCCTCCTACCGACAACTTGAAATTTGCATCGGGAGAAAAGATGTCTTCCCAGTCCATTATCAACTCAATGTCGGCCAGCAACGCCGTACTGTTGCCGCCGGCGCCACCGCCCCCACCGACACTCTGACCCAGGATCCCGTAGGCGAAACCGCCTTGTGTTGCGATATTGCCGCTGTTTTCCACATCAACAGCCCCTCCGCTGCCACCGTCGCTGCCGTCACCACCTATCGACGCCGATATTGCCATGCTATTGATGGCAACGTCACCGGTATTGCTGTTGCCTCCTTCACCGCCGCCGCCGCCCACACTTTGTGCAAAGATCCCATAGGAACGAAACCCAGAGGTGTTGATGTCACCCGTGTTATCAACGGTGACCGCATCGCCAATGCCCCCGCCCCCACCGGTACCGCCCACACTCATCGCAAAGCTGAGATCGGGTAATTCAATGAAAGGAATATCAAAATTAATGGTCCAGTTAGTGGCGTTTCCTCCGGAACCACCGCCACCCCCGATGCTTTGGGCATATAAGCCGTGGGCATGTTCACCCTGCGTAGTGACCGTACTGCTGCTGGTGAGATTGACAGGACCCCCATTACCGCCATCTCCGCCATCTCCCCCAGTTGATGAAGTTGCGGAGTACTGGATTCCGACTGTTATGTTGGTAGCGTTTCCCCCGGCTCCGCCGCCCCCGCCCAGGCTCTGGGCGTGGATACCGTGGGAGAATTCGCCCTCCGTGAAGATAGAGGAAGCTACGCTGTCGACATAGACCTGTCCGCCGTCACCGCCGAGCCCGCTGTTGCCCCCTTTATTCCAGGCAGCCTCGAAGCCCCAGACGTAAGCCTCACCGCCGGCCCCGCCGCCGCCGCCCACGCTCTGGGCGAGAATACCGCTGGAATCCAAGCCGGAAGTCGTCAGGTTGCCGCTATTGTTGACTGTGACCCAATCACCGTTGCCCCCGGAGGCGCCGCTGCCGCCCATTGTGAAAAGAGGGCTGTAACTCGCTCCGCCATGGCCACCGACGACACCGCCGCCGCCGCCGATACTCTGGGCGAAGATGCTTGCTGAACCGTCGCCTGCAGTAGTGATTTCTCCCGTGTTTTCTACAATTACTCGACCGCCATCGCCGGTACTTTCTCCACCGCCACCGAGGGCGACAAGCGCACCAGAAGAACCCCCGGAACCACCACCACCGCCAGCACTCTGAGCCATGATCCCATAGGCATCGCTGCCGTAAGTCTGGAGCTGACCGTTGTTTGTAACCTTTACTTCGCCGCCGTCACCACCGGCCGTACCGGAACCCCCGAGTACAACCACCCCACCGGAACTGGCGGCGTCGCCACCGCCGCCGCCGATACTTTGGGCCAGTATGGCGGCACCGATAAGTTCTGAACTATCGCCTGTCGTCGTTATAGCCCCGCTGTTTGTCACGGTGACAGCTCCCCCGTCCCCGTTGCTGTTTCCGCTGCCGCCCCAACCAACGAGACCGCCAGCGCCGCCAGCGCTGCCGGCGAAGCCCCCGACGCTCTCAGCAAAGATGCCGCGGGAATCCATGCCGGATGTCAGGATATCTCCCTTATTCTTAATTGTCACTCCACCGCCCGGACCGCTACCAAGAGTGCCACCCGCTTGGCCATAAACACCACCAGCGGCCCCGCCATCTCCACCGGCACCGCCGAGGCTTTGTCCGACGATCCCGTCAGCGGAATTGCCGGCTGTTTCGATTATGCCGTCGTTGTCGATAATCACATTGCCGGCGCTACCTCCTATCCCGCCGTCACCGCCCTCGGCATAAGCCTCGTACGTGGCATCGCCGCCGTGGCCGCCATCGCCGCCTTGGCTCAGTGCGCGGATGCCGGGAGAAAAATGACCGGTAGTATTGATGCTACCGTCGTTATTGACAGTTGCATTGCTGCCATCGCCCCCCACACCACCGTTGCCGCCAACGGAACCGCCGCCGACTATGGCCGAGCCGCCATTGCCACCGATGCCGCCTATGCTCTGCGCGTTGATGCCAAAAGAATAATCGCCGATAATGTCGATACTGCCCTGGTTGTTGACAATTACCCCGCTACCATCTCCCCCGGCTCCAGCTTGACCACCAAAGGAGCCGCCCCCGACATTAGCGGAACCGCCACTGCCGCCATCGCCGCCGCGGCTTTGTGCGTTTATCCCGGAGGATATAGCAAGAATTGAAGAAGGACTTTCTGCCTGGATGTTGCCGGAGTTGTTAACTGTCACGTTGCCTGCACTGCCCCCTGCTCCACCACTACCGCCAAAGGAGGCAGCGCCGACGTTGGCCGAGCCGCCATTGCCGCCATTGCCGCCATTGCTCTGTGCAGAGATACCATATGATATCGAAAGACCTGTAGTGCTTTCGGTCTGGATGTTGCCGGAATTAGTGACAGTCACAGCGTTGCTATTGCCCCCGTTTCCCCCATTACCTCCAACGCCGTAGGAGGCGGCTGCAACCGAACCACCGTTGCCGCCCTTGCCGCCAAGGCTATCTGCTGAGATGCCGATAGAAAAAACCATACCTTCGGTCTGAATGCTGCCGTTGCTGGTTATGTTCACTGTTCTGCCGTTACCTCCATTGCCACCATGACCACCCCACGCAGGGCCAAGGAGAAGCCCCGTGCTGCCACCACCGTTTCCACCATCGCCACCATAACTTTGCGTGATGATGCCGGACGCAGACGGGTAAGGAAACACACCAGACGTGAGCTTGATACCGAAAATGAGAGAGTTAAAATCCAGCAACAGGTTTTGCGCAGCAGTTCCATTCCCACCGTCACCACCCTTGAAGGGGTAGCTCCCGCCGTTCCCACCATCCGTCGCCAGATGAGACAAGTTGATCCCACAAACGGCGAGCGGAAGTAATGGGGAAGGTTCGATATTCGTGGTGAGGTCGTGGATGTAGAGCGTGGTGATCTGCGGACAGCCAAAATCCACGCCGGTCAAAACACCCCAGGATTGGTTGCCGACGAAGTGAGCCACCGGTGGGGCCCAAATGTAAGCCGGGTCAGGTCCGGCGAATGCTCGCGGGCTCACCACAAGAAGGACTAACACCGACAACAGCACAGTTACGTTCTTTTGCAGTCTCATTTCTCCATCCTCCCTACAGAATCCCAGGCTCTCCAGGTCACGAACCCGCACGATGGAAGACGCGCGTCTTCCGGCCGATGAGTTTGCGTGCGGGCCGCACTGCGCGTCGGAAAAACTTCTCGGGGAGGAAAATCCGGGGAGTCCCTTCCTCCCCGCACGAGATCATAGCCTGTTCTGCCATGTGCGTCAGCGCCGCGATGACGCGCCGTCACGCACCAGGCTTCCGCAGACGGCATGACCCTGGAGACACCGCATGCACGCCTTGCTTATACGGGCAGCGGGACCTTCCTTATTGAAATACTACCCAGGACAAGAAGCCGTCACCGCATCCCTGCATCCACTGCCAACCACACGAACATCCAGAGTTTAAGCCGTGAACAGTGGATTTGTCAAGTACAATCTTCTCTTCTTTTTTTTTCTTCAGCAGGAATCCGAAGTGTCCGTGCAGATTCTCGGGCAGGAAGCACTCCCTTCTGTAAATGGGTGTCGGTGGGAGCCCCTGGTCCGCAGGACTTGCGGAGGTCAAGGAAAGAGGATCACGAATTGCCCGCCAGGGTCAGCTTCAAGGCCGAATCGATCTTCGCTTTCGCCTCTCCATCGGGAAAAACCGGCAGAGGGACTGTCCCATCGTCGGCTGCCTGCAGCATGCCAGCTTTCGTCCATTCACCTGTTCGCGGATTGAACCAGATTGCCTCGTAGCGTCCGTTACCGCTCGCACCGGAGAGAGTCGCTTGGGGGCAGTCCTTCTCGAAATAAAGGAGGAAGAGTCGCTTGTCGTCGGTGCGGGCGCAGTATGCCCAACCGACGAAGTCCTTCTCCGGGCCGGAACGATTCGGCTGCACCAATTCGGCGTGCGGCACGAGGTCCTGGTACTTGCTACCCTCGGAGAGAACGAACCGGGCCAGATGCTGCATCTGGGCGCCGGACTCCCATGGCACGACGTCCCAGATGCGCGATTTCGCCTCGGGCTCGACGTTGCCGCCCCACAGGCCGCCGTCCCAGCCGCCGGCCCCGTAGATATGGCCGCCGAGGCCGCCGGAAAGGACGCTGCCGTACATCGCGGAGCGGCAGTACAGGGCCGAGAGCAGGCTGCCACCCGGGGCGCCCTGCTCGCCGGCCGACTTCATGTCCTTTTCCCACGCGGGCCGTTCCATACCGGCGTAGTACGGCTCGCCGTTGATCGCCGGTAGCGCGGGTGTCTGGTGGAAGATTTCCGTCAGCAACTCGTAGCTGTTGTGCGTCCGCTGCCCATTGCCGATCTGATGGAAGGTGAGCCACCGGGCCTTGTCCGTGTGCCCGAAATCGCGGAGCGAAGATGGATTCGAGTTGCAGCTTACCAGAGTGCCGAAAGGCGGCGGGCCGTATTTCTCGATGACGGCATTGGCCGCGGCATTCCAGTCCTCGGCCGGGACGGTGGCCCCGGGTGAATCGAAGTGGATGGGGCTGAAGAAGCAGATATTCGCCTGGTAACGGCTCCAGACGTACTGGATGTAGCGCGTATAGGACTCGGGCCAGTCGTGGTACTTCTTCCACGCCTGCCCGATGTCCCGCCGCGCCACCTCGATGAAGGGGATCATGCCGCCGGCGTTGAAGTAGTCGATCTTGCGGTCGAGGCTCTGGAAGTAAGCGGGGTTGATGCGGTCCAGGTCGGGGAAGATGTCCTCGTATCCGGGCACTTTGCCCGGGAACAGAAAGGCACGGTCGCCGTCCTCGTCGTGCATGTCCTTAGCGCTGTCGGTCCCCGCCTGGCGCCAGGCCGAACGCAGCACCGTGCCGTCGCTGGTTTGCAGATGGGCCGGCTGGCCATCGTTGGCCCAGTTCGGCAGGGCCGCAAGCAGCGCGATGCAATTGTACCCCTGTTCCCGGCGGAACCGGACGTAGTCCTTGAAGCCGGCGGTCGGCCCGACCGGCCGGCGCTCATCGTCATCGCGCCACGGGTATCGAAAGGTGCCGACCGACCACCACGTATCGCCCACCAGAAAGAACGGCGTCCCGTCGGCATACTCGAAGGCATGGCCACTGGCCGTGGCACGCACCATCCCCCGCCGGCACGGATTCGCCGCCAACTCGGCCCGCGACCATGCGACGGCTTCGAATTTGCCTTTCTTGCCGTTCAGGCCCGCATCGTCCTGGTTCGAGCCGCTGGTCCAACTCCAGGTACCCGGCTGCGTCGCGAGTACGCGCACACGGTACGTGTTCCCGCCATCCCAGAAACCATAGGCCCGTCTCGCGAATCCCGGGCCCGCCAAATCTACCCAGACCGTGACATCCGTGTAGGGGTTTTCGTAGGTCCCACGGGCCTGAAGCGTGACCTCCACCTTCTGCCAGAGACGATGAGCTGCGGGCTCAGCGTGGAGGGTATTCGGCCGGGAGACGATGACGGCGAACAACGACAGGAGCAGCGTGGCACGACTGATGGTCATGGTTTCTCTCCGTTCGGGGCATGCCGGCACCACCCCGGCAAGCTATGAGGCCTTGTGGACGGCAACTTCCTTCTGATAGTCCTCGACGAAGTCCAGCCATCTGGCCCAGGCCTCGCGGTACACCTCGCCCGAGACGAGGAACCCGTCGTTGTGGCCGCCGAAGATCTCCACGAACTGCTTCGGCTCACGCGCCGCCTCGAACAGCCGACGTCCGAACTCAAAAGCCACGAGCTCGTCGTCCCTGCTGTGAATCACCATCAGTGGGCAGTGAATCCGCTCGAGGTAGGCGAGCGTGCTACAGCGGAATCGGGCGAACAGCCGAACCGGCAGGTACGGATAGAACTTGGCGCCGATGTCCGGGTAGGAGGTAAATGCGCTCTCGATAACCAGAGCACGGCTTTGCACGCGGCCGGCCAGATGGGCGGCGATGCTCCCGCCCAGCGAGCGGCCGAACAGAATGACCTGCTCGGACGGTACGCGCTTCTCCCGGACCAGCCAGTCGTAGGCGGCCTGTGCATCCAGGTACGTCCCGGCCTCGGTCGGCCGGCCGGCACTGCTGCCGTAGCCGCGATAGTCGAAGATGAAGCAGTTCAGGCCCAGACTGTGGAACAGGGCGAGGCTGTCGAGCCGGTGCATGATATTGCCGCCGTTGCCGTGGCAGAAAAGGAGGGTGAAGCGGGCGTTCTTCGCCGGAAGATACCAACCGGTCAGCGCGACCCCGTCGGCGCTGGAGAACACTACGTCTTCGTATGTCAGGCTCAAATCGGCTGGGGTGAGGCTGACCTCCCGGGCGGGCCGATACAGCAGCCTGGGCTGCATGACAAGCAGCACCAGACCCCATGCGACATACACCAAGACCAGAACGCCGAGCAGATAAAGCAGTATTGAAGCCATAACACCCTTGCCAATAATGAACTCACTGCCTGCCAGCGAGACGCTGCGTGCATTTTAGTTTGCCCGGCCGCCCGCGACAAGCTACAATTCACCTGTGATAAAAAGAAGAAAGACGACAACCGTAAACGTTGGCGCCGTCCGCCTTGGCTCCAACGCCCCCATCGTCATCCAGTCCATGACGAAGGTTCCCACGACGGACGTCGACCGTTGCGCCGGCCAGATCGATGAGCTCGTGCAGGCGGGCTGTGAGCTGGTCCGGGTGGCCGTTCCCCGGCGTGCCGATACGACCGCCTTCGCGCAGATCGTGCGGAAGGTGAAGGTACCGCTGATCGCCGATATTCACTTCAGCCCGGCGCGCGCGATCGAGGCCATCGAAGCCGGGGCCGCCAAGATCCGTTTGAACCCGGGCAATATCAAGAGCCGCAATGATATCCACAGAATCATCGATGCGGCCAAAGCCCATCAGGTCGCCGTCCGCATCGGCGTCAACGAAGCGAGCATCAGAGACCTCAACCAGGAGCCGGTGCCCCCGGAGAAGAGAATCGACCTGATGCTCACGGAGATGAAGCAGTACGTGCGGCTTTTCGAGGACCGAGGGTTCGACCAACTGGTCCTCAGTGCCAAGACCAGCGACGCCGTGCGAACCATCGAAGTCAACCGGCGGATCGCCGCGACGTTCGAGTATCCGCTCCATCTGGGTCTGACGCACGCCGGCCTGCCGGAGGATGCAAGAATCCCGTCGGCGGTCGCACTGGGTGCCCTGCTGGCCGAGGGCATCGGCGATACGATTCGGGTCAGCGCCGCCGGCGACCCGGTGCTCGAAACAGAGATGGCAAGAGAAATCCTGACCGCGCTCGGACTGCGCCGGCGGCGTGCGCCCGAGCTGATTGTCTGTCCCACCTGCGGGCGGGTCGAGAGCGATGTGGTCCGCCTGGCCCACCGGGTGCAAGAGGCCCTGCGCAAGGTCGAAAGGCCGTGTCGCGTGGCCGTGATGGGGTGCGTGGTCAACGGCCCGGGCGAGGCCGCCGATGCCGATTTCGCGATCTGCGCCGCCAAGGACAGGGCCTATTTCTATCGCCACGGCCGGAAAATCGCCACCGTGCCGGAGTCCGAGATCATCCCGAGACTCCTGGACGCGCTGGCAGAGTTGTGACACCGATTGCACCGCTTGCAGTATCGCATTGTTGTCGGGTGGCATCGTCAGGGCCGAAAGCCCTGGCGATGGTGTCTCCTGCCCGTGGAGAAAGCCATCGCCAAGCTGCGCTTGACACTGCCACCCAGCCAGGCAATAAGTCTACTGAGATAGGCTCGAAGCCGGTTGCAGTCTGATGCTAGTGATGGTTCCTTCATGATTACATAAAGGGTTCTCAGAGAGGTTCGGGCGAGCATGACAAGCACGACCAGGCAGATGCTCGGGAGGCTGCTGATCGGCATCCTCTTTGGCGTTGCCTTTGCCTACATTGAGTCGGCCGTCGTGGTGTACCTGCGCGAGATTTTCCACCCGAACGGCTTCACTTTCCCGATGCAAGCGTTCGACCTGACGGCGACCGGAAGGCGGCTGCTGCTCACGGAGATCGGGCGTGAGGCGGCGACCCTCGTGCTGCTCCTCACCGCCGCGTGGTTCTTCGGGAACAACCGCCAGGAGCAGGCCGCCTGGTTCCTGGCCCTCTTTGCCGTCTGGGACATCTTCTATTACGTCTGGCTCAAGGTCCTGATAGACTGGCCCGCCTCGATCATGGACTGGGACATTCTCTTCCTGATCCCGGTAATCTGGGCCGCACCGGTTCTCGCCCCGGTCCTCGCCTCGGCAGTCGCGTTCGCGTTCGCCGTGGCGATTCTGTACCGCAGCGCGCACAGCCGGCCCCTGGTGGTCACATACGGCGACTGGCTCGGCTGGCTGGTATCCACAGCCATCATCATCATCTCCTTCTGCCTCGGCGGCGCTCACATCGGGGAACGGGATTATGCCGAGTATTTTCACTGGCCGCTCTTTGCGGTCGGGCTCGGCGCGGGGGCTATGGCATGCGTCAGGTCCCTGCGACAATGTGACGTGCCGGCGTTCGCTGCGACAAAATAGGACTTGGAGCCTGTCCCAATACGTCGTTGCGCGGTTGGGTGGCACGGCCAGACTCGTTGGGTTCGTCCCAGGTCTCTTGAGATTCGGCCGGCATGAACGTTGAGACGGGTGGCAGCGTCAAGCGGAGCTTGGCGATGGTCTTATGGTCATTCGGAGGAGCCATCGCCAAGGCCTGCGGCCTTGACGCTGCCACCCATCCACCCACGAGAGTTCGGTTCGAGGGCTTCTCACACACCCTCTAAGGAAGTACCATTCGAGATAGTCTCTTCTTCCCTGTGTCCCAGCGGGTCTGCCATTCATTGCGTTGGGTCGCTACGTGCCGGTTCCGGCGGGCCTTCGGCTCGACCGTTGATAGTTCCCGTCCGGCTCCTGGTTTGCGAAGGACTCGAACCGCCCGAAGATCATCTTGCCGGCCGAGGTTTGTAACGAGCTCGTGACGCTCAGCAGCACGTCCCGGCCGATCTTGTTGCGCGCCCCTTCAATCACGATCATCGTGCCGTCGTCCAGGTATCCAATGCCCTGGTCCGCCTCCTCGCCCGGCTTGATGACCCGGACCTGCATCGTCTCGCCCGGCAGGGCCACGACCTTCAGCGAGTTGGCGAGATCGTTGATATTGACCACGTCCACCCCCCGCACCTGGGCGACCTTCGTGAGGTTGTAGTCCGTCGTGGCCAGCTTCCCGTTGCAGGCCTTGGCGAACAGCAGCAGCTTCTGATCGACGCCTTTCGCCTCCTCGATCTCCACGGCGGGGCTCTCGTCGATCTCCACGTCGATGGTCGGGCTGTTCTGCATCTTCTTGAGCACGTCGAGCCCGCGCCGCCCGCGATTGCGCTTGAGCTTGTCCGCCGAGTCCGCAATGAGCTGCAGCTCGCTGAGCACGAAGCGCGGCACGATCACCGGAGCGTCGAACAGGCGGCTCTCGCACAGGTCCGCGATGCGCCCGTCCACGATCGCCGAGGTATCCAGCACCAGCGGCCTGGCCCCCTTGGTCTGCTTGGCGAACTCGACGTAGGGAATGACGAAGCGCACGTCGTCCTTCGTCCGCATCACGATACTGATGGTGAAATAGCAGATGCCGATGCCCAGCATCCACTTGATGGCCGTCTTGGCCTCCTCCACCAGCGGAATCTTATAGGACTCGCCGATCATATCGATCGCCGGCGCCAGCGCGCCGCTGATGAGCATGCCTACCAGCAGTCCGAAAAACACGCCCGCCAGGGCCGTGAGCTTGCGTTTCGGCGTCAGGACATCCAGCAGCAAAAAGAACACCGCCAGCCCGACGCCGGTGATGACCACGGCCCACCAGCTCGGCGAGTTCTCCGTTGTGGTCAGCACGGTAGAGGCGGCGTTCACTACGAGCACGGAAACGATGATGACGATAAAAATCCCGCGGAACAGCCAAAGCAACATTACCACGATCTCCTATATGATGACAGACATACAACACACCCGTGTCATTATAGCCTTCGGCAATCGTGATATCAATAATTACACAAAAAGCGCCTGGGGCCGTGTGCGACTACATTTTATGGGGCAGGCTGCGTCTGTCGTGCTGAATGAATGAAAGGGGCTCCTCAAACGTGGAACTCCGCGGTCGACAGGGGCAGGGGCGAATCACGATTCGCCCTGCGATCCAAATGACGATAGGCGCATCAGGGGATAAAGACCGGCGCGCCGCCGTGGGCTGCGTCGCCCAGGAGGATTCTCCGGAAGGTGCCATCGGCGTTTCTGATGACTTCATGCAATTCGAGCTGCGCCCCACCGGTGCCTTCGAGAGTGCGGACATTCAACTCATAATAGCCATCCTGCTCGACCGTGAAGATGAAATCGGTCGCGACATCACCGTCCCAGGTCTCTTCAGCGCCGATATGAACGCCACCTACTCTGAAGTAGAGACTGCCGCCATGGGCAGCCCCGAAGATGTGTACGCCGGCCGTCAGGCAGACGATGGCCTTGGCCTCCGTGGCGAAGTTGTCGTCATCGTCGCCGGCCGCCGGGTCAGCCGCGGGAATCTCGAGCAGATCGACGCCCGGGTAAGTCTCATCCGGGTAGCCGTCGTCTGCGGAGAACGTGCCGCGCGGGCCGGTGTCAAACAGATTGACGAACTGCACAACACGCTCGCCGGCCTCCGTGCCGGGGATCGGCATACCGGGGGCCAGGCAAATGGGACCCGTGCAGCCGAAATCGAGCAGCTTGTTCATCGCGCCGGTACTCCAGTTTTCGGCATATGTCGCCTTGACGGATCGAACCCTGAAACCGGCAGGGGTGGTTGGCGCCACAGCGCGAACGGCCGCTGCCGGCACGACTGCAATCGCAGGGCCGGGGCCGATTAGAGCGGGCTTCGTCTCAATGGCTACATCGCCGGCAACAGCCTGAGCTACCTCCCACGCGCTGCCGGAAGTCACAGCCAGGCCGACAAGGACCTCATCCGGCAGATTGGGGGGCGCTATCCTCAGCGTGCCGACGCGCTCCCAACCGGCGCCCCCGCCCCAATCGACGATACTCTCGACCACGGGGATAGTCCCGTCGATCAGGACACGCTGAATGCCCATACGAACCGGCTTTCCGGCGCACGGCACTGTATCGGCGTTGCCGCTCTCGGACGCGGTGCTGCCGGCAGCGACAACCCGCCACTGGTGCTGAACGCGCTGCCCGCCCCTCTGCGAGCTGGTGAAGTAATTGACGGCGCCGCCGTCCTCGGAGGCACGGAGCATGACCCCGTATCTGCCCCACGTGTCGGGCAGGGCGTCGTGCGGGCGGCCAACCTTCTCGAAGCCGGCAGAGACGCGGACCGCACCGCGCGTTTTCCGGTACGCGAAATGGAATTGATCCTGACTGCCCCAGATATCACCGCCCGACCCAGTCATCAAGTACTGGCCGACGAGCCTGCCCTCAACCTCGGCATAGCCCAGGAACTCGGTACTGCCGGCACCTGAATCGCCTCCGATGTCCCTGGTGACCTCAAAAATCCCCGTCGCCAGTGCACCAGGAGCAACGGGCACCGTAAGGGAAACCAGGAGATATATTCCTGTGGCCGCGGTGCTCCGCTTCATTTCTTTCCACGACGGATGAAAGCCAGCATGCCAAGACCGAGCAGGAAAATCGTGGCCGGCTCGGGCACATAGACGGGTGAGCCGCCACCGGCCACGTCGCCCAGGAGAATCCTTTTCCAGGCGCCGCCGGCGGTCTGGACGACCTCGTGCAATTCCAGCGCCGCGCCGCCTTTGCCTTCGAGATGGCGGGCCCGCAGGGTGTAGAAGCCGGCCCGGCGGATTTCGAAGATGAAGTCGGTGGTCGAGGCATTTTTCCACTCGGCAGTGCGGCCGATCTCGACACCGCCGACCTCCACGACCGTGCCTTCATCATCATTCACGCCGATGACGTGCAGGCCGGGCGTCAGGTGAATCACAGCCAGGACCTCCGTGACGAAGTAATCGTCGTCATCACCGCCCGCCGGACTCTCGGCCGGCGACTCGAAGGAATCGATGGCCGGGAACGTTTCATCCCGATATCCGTTGCCGACACTGAAGACGCCACGGTCGCCCGAGTCGTAGAGATTGACGAACAGTACCTCGCGCGAACGCTCTTCAATACCGGCAACGGGAACGCCGCGGGCTGAATAGCCGAGGTCCAACAGTCTATCCATTTCCACACGCCCCCAGTCCTCGGTGAATGCGGCATTTACCGTGCGGACCACAAATCCGTTGCCATGGGTCGGGGCGGTCTCCCTGGCCGAGCCGGCCGGAATCAGAGTGACCGCCGGGGCCGTACCCACCATTTGTGCCCTCTCATATACCACATCCGTCACCTGCGCCGTGGCCTTATCCTGGGCCGGATACGACGTGACGCACACGCCGAACAAGGCCTCGTCCGGCAGGCCCGACCCAATCTTCAAGCTGCCGACCCGTTCCCAGCCGGCACCGAAATCGGCGACGCTCTCGATGGCAGGAATCTCCCCGCCGATGTAGACGCGCTGGATGCCAAGTCGCGATGCCGTCCGACCGCTCACGTACTCCTCGCCGGAGTCACCGCCCGCAGTCGCACGCCACTGTGTATAGGTTCCGTCGTTGGCGGTTGTTGGGGTACCCGACACAACCGTGTCGTATTGGACCGAATCGGCCGCCGTCGAGGCGCGAACCATTACGCCCATTTTGGTCCCGGCATCGGGCGGGCTGCTCGCCCACTGAAAATCGGCCGAGACACGCCAGTCGCCGCACAGGGCTCGGTACGCGAAGTGAAACTCATCGCCGTTGCCCCAGGTATCGGCCCCACCGCCGGTGACAAGATACTGTTCCACGAGCGTTCCGTCCTTGTCCACCACGCCCACGAACTCCGTCGCGCCCGGGATGCCCCCTGAGGGAATATCGCCGGCATTCTCAAAAATGCCGATGCCGGCCCGGGCATTCGCGGCCAACAGAAGTACGGCGGCCAACCGAGTACACGACACACATCCATTCATGACACCTCTCCTCCCGGCAACGTAAAGACCCATCCGAACCGTCGCCGTGCGACTCCTGGCAGAACCAGGCGCGGCTGCCCCACCGCGAAGCCTGGTCACGTGCAGCCGTCGGCAGATGCACGGACGTCAATCAACAGGGACTCTGCCTCTGCGTACGCTCACGGCCGCAGGTGTACAATCGAAGGTGTCAAGCGTGAATGCCTCCGCAAGCTTTTGCGTAATTTCACAAGCCGAGCGTCTTATGTCAAGCATAAATTCGCCAGATTGAAAGTAAATTTGCGGAAATATCGCCCCATCCTACCAACCATGCCCCCTGACGTATCATACGGATTACGAATGACCCGTACGAGTGGCTGGATTGCCGTCGAGAATTGCCGGTGTATCATCGTTAGAAAAAGAAACGGGCCTCCCCGTTACTCGAGGAGGCCCGCGACCATCCCGAAATGGTGCGGAGGCTCGCTTTGTCAACCTTCGGCAGGTTTCTCCTCGGGGTTGGCCTCGCCGGCGGGCTCCTGCGCCTCGGCTTCCTGCGCGCTCTTGGCCTGGGCCCTGCGCTGCAGGGCTTCCTTTACCCGAAGGGTGTCGCCCCCGGCATCGACCGGGGCGGCGTGAGTCTGCGGTTTCGGCGTCTTCTTCGGAGCCGCCGGTGCCCCACGCTCTTCGGCTGCAGCCCACTGGACCCGGCGCAGACTCAAACCAATCTTCCGGGCTTCCGGATCGACCTTCAGAATCTTGACCTCGACCTCGTCGCCCGGCTTCACCACGTCCTGCGGCTTATCGATCTTATGGTCGGCCAGCTCGGAAATGTGGAGCAGGCCCTCCAGTTCCGGCTCCAACTCCACAAAGGCGCCGAAGTTCGTGAGCTTGGCGATCTTACCTTTGATAATCTGCCCGGGGATGTACTTTTCCGGGATCGCCCGAATCCATGGATCTTCGGTCATCTGCTTCATGCCCAGCGAAATCCGCTGTTTCTCCTCGTTGACCTCGAGCACGACGCACTTGACCTCCTCGCCCTTTTGCAGGGCCTCGCTCGGATGACCGTACTTGCGGGTCCAGCTCAGGTCCGAGATGTGGATCATCCCATCGATGCCGGGCTCGATTTCCACGAAGGCGCCGAAATTGGTCATGCTGCGGACGTGGGCCGTCACGATGGTTCCCGGCGG
>CAYFUB010000534.1:0-8399 GCA_964346195.1 uncultured Pirellulales bacterium | reverse complement strand
CCGGCTATCAGGGCTATTGCGACGCCGAGATTCCCGAGAGCGCCGAGCCCATCCGCCTGATGAAATACTACCGGGCCTGCTTCCTGGCTCTCCAGGACGCCATCTGAACAGAGAAGATTCGTTCGTAGTGACGCCGTAATGCGTTTTTCAGTAGCACGGGCATCTTGCCCGTGTGTCTCACAGGCGTCCCGCCCGTGACGGCAGGGCCAGGATGACCCTGCGACTGGGCTCGGGGTCCCCAACGCGTAATTCCGCGTTGGGGGGCCTCTCCCAAAACGCGAACATCCCGTTTTGGGGAGTCTTCATGGGCAAGATGCCCATGCTACTGAAAAATGCCTTACAACGTCACTACGAACGAGTCTTTCCTGTTCAGATCGCGTTTTGCAGGGCCAGGAAGCAGGCCCGGTAGTATTTCATCAGGCGGATGGGCTCGGCGCTCTCGGGAATCTCGGCGTCGCAATAGCCCTGATAGCCGGACTGCCGAAGCAACTGGAACAGCCGGCGATACGGGTATCGCTCATCGCTCAGCTCGTGCATGTGGACGTTGCCGATGCGGTCCCTGACGGAATGGAAGTTGGCGTCGAAGCCGGGGCCTTTCGTATCGTTTATGTCGCAGTTCCAGTTGATGGCCAAGTGCGTGCTGCCCGAGCAGTCGACCATCTGCTTGACCTTGCCGACGATATTGGTGCCCCGCCCGTGAACGGCCAGGCGGATCTGCACGCCGTGTTCGTGGGCAAAGTCGGCGACCTCCCCGGCGGCCTTGCCGATCTGCCGGATCGTTTGCTCCTCGGGGATGCCCTTGTCCGCCAGCAGAGCGTTGGGAAAGACGCGGATGCCCAGCGCGCCGATGTCGCGCGCGAGGAGCGTGTATCCCTTTGTGCCCTGGATGTTCTTCTTCAGCTCGTCGGTGTCCGGCGAATGATAGGCGAACGCGCTGGCGAGGCTGAGCTTCAGGCCGGCGTCCTCGAACCGTTTGCGGACCTCGCGCCGCTGCTCCTTGCTCAGGCTCACCTCCACGCCATGGGCGTGGGTGGTTCGAAGCTCGACGTGCTCGAAGCCGGTCTGGGTGCAATTCTTGATAATCGTGTCGATGTCCCAATCCCTGGCGAGATTGTAGGTCATCAGACCGAGACGCAAGGGCTTCTGTGATTGGGGATTGCGGATTGGCGATTGCGGATTCGCGCCGTGCGCCGAATTTACAATCAATGCCGATGCCGCCAGTGCGGACGACTTCAGCAGGTCTCTCCGGGTGGGCTTCTGTGACATGTCGATTCTCCTGCCATAGTTCGAGAGGACTTGCGTTACGACCGTCCATTATATCGCAGCAGGCAGGTGCGCCAACCATCCGGGCCCGGAGTAACCGTCCCAGCGATTGTGGGACTTTCCGGAAAGCCCTGCCTACGGTGGTTTTCGAGCGACTCGGCCGACGAGCGGTTGTGCCCAAAACGGCCAACCACACACTTTGGGACGGTCACGGCCCGGATGGTTCCCGGCGGGGGGTTTGCGTGCGCAAAAAAAGAGGGAGACAGCCGACCCCCCATGTGCATGTTCGGTCTGCCGCCCCCCCTGGAAAGAAGGAAGGAGTATTATGAGCAAGTTGTCGTTTTCTTACGCCCTTTACTACCCCCTTACATCCAAAGTATACGCAATGTTTCGGCGCGGGCAAAACCCGCCGGGCACTTATTCCTGTGACGCCCGTCAGACGAATTCGGAGAATTCGTGTGCGGTACAGATTGTGTCATCCTGAGCGACAGCGAAGGATCTGGCCCTCGAATGGGAGGTGTTTCCCGTTCGCAGGCCAGATCCTTCACTCCGCTGCGCTTCGTTCAGGATGACACAGGTAGCGCACGAATCAACCAAGATCTGTATCAGACGGAGCATGTCTATGCACTCGTCACGCCGGCCCGGGATTCTTCATGATTCCGGTCATTCGCAGCCGATATCGGCAGTTTTGGGTGCCGTTGGCACGGATGCGACTCAGGCGGGAGTGCGCTTGCGCTTGCTGAGTAGCACGATGTCGCGCAGGGCCTGGTCGTTGCGGGCCGCCATCCACTTGCGGTCGAAGTCGGGATTCTGCACGACCTGGGCAATGGCGGACAGGACGCGCAGGTAGAAATTGCGCTGGCGGCGGCTGCCGACGATCACGAAGACCGTGCGAACGCGGGGCCCGTTGTCGGAGAAGTGTATGCCCTCGCGACACCGTGCCAGCAGAATGTCGAAAGTCTCAGGTTGCCGAGGGGGACCCTCCATGACGACGTGAGGCACGGCGAGCGTCGGACTGAGGACCGTGCTCGTCTCGCGTTCCCGCTCCGACAACAGCCGCAGGAGGTCGTCCGGATTCATGCCGGTTCGGGGAGCCAGTTTCTCCGACGCGAGCCGGAAGAACTCCTCCAATTCCAGCGGCCGGTCCAGGTCGAGCACGATGCTGTTCTCAACAACGTCGTCGAACCGGTCCAGCGCGATCTCGTCCCTCTCGCGAACGATCTCCTTCAGCTCCGCTTCGAGGTCGCTGTCGGCGAAATCCCGGGCCATGATGCGTCCGACCAGATGCACCAGGGCGGATTCCTTTTGCGCCTTGCTGCGCCCGTAGAACCAGTAGATGCAGAAGCCCACCAGGAGCAGCACGGCCGTCGTCACGAAGGCGTGTTCGCCCATCTCCACCAGGATGAAGGAGAAGCCGAGAATCGTGGCCAGCTGGACCCAGGGATACAGCGGCGTGCGGAAGCTCGGACGGTAGTTCTGCAGCCCGCTCTCCCGCAGGACGACCACCGACAGACTGGCCAGAACGTACCCGAGCACGAAGACCGTCGAGGCGGCCTTCACCAGGATTTCCAGTTGCACGAACAGGGCGGCCAGGACCAGGACCCCGGTGGCCAGAATGGCGATCCAGGGGGTTTTCGCGCGCGTCGAGATTCGCTGCAGCGGCTCGGGCAGGAGCTGGTCGCGGCTGAGGGCGAACAGGTAGCGTGAGGCCGTCATGATGCCGGCGTTGGCCGTTGTCAGGAAGGCGAGCAGGGCGGCAATTTCGACGGCGATTCGGCCGGCGCGACCTAGAAACGTGACGGCGGCATCGGAAATCGGTGTCAGCGAGTGGTCCAACTGCTCGGCCCCCAGCACGCCGCTGGTCACCATAATCATGAGCGTGTAAAGGATCGTGACCAGCAGCAGAGCCAGGACCATGCCCAGCGGGACCAGCCGGCCCGGCTTCTTGATCTCGCCGGCGACGCTGGCGACCTTCAGCAGGCCCCCGTACGAGACGAACACGAAGCCGGTCGTGGAGAAAACCGACCGCAACCCATACGGGGCAAACGGCTCGAAGTGCCGCACGTTGATGGCGGGCAGCCCCCGGGAAATAAAGAACAACATCAATCCCAGCAGCGCGATAACGAGCACCACCTGGAAGCGCGCCGCCTCCTTCACTCCGACGAGATTGACCACGACAAACGCGAGCCCCAGACCCACCCCGACGATGTACTGGTTCACCGGCACGAGCGGTGCCAGCAGGACCGCCGCTCCAACGAGGGCAAAGGCGCTTTTGAGAGACAGGCTGAACCAGCTCAGGATCCCCGCCGCCGTGCCCACCGCCGGACCCATCGCGCGGGAGACGTAGAAATAGTCGGCGCCCGCCTTGGGCATGGCGGTCGTCAGTTCGATGATGCTGAGCAGGCCGCCCATAGCGAGCAGGCCGGCCAGGAAATACGACAGCACGACGGCCGGCCCGGCCCGCGCGTGTGCCAGCCCCGGCAGGATGAACAGACCGGAGCTGATCATCGCGCCGGAGGCGATGGCAAAGATGTGAATCAGACCCAGTTCTTTCGCCAGTTTCATCCGAAACTCACCCACGCTGAGAGTATACCCGCGGCACGACAATAGCGATACGCGAAACGTCGAAACAAGTTTCCCTCCGGACCTCTGATACCGGTTATACCGATTACGCTATCTCCGGGTGGCCGCGTCGTGTCGAAGGCGTCCCGCCCGCGATACAAAGAGCCGTCGGCAAACTTGCGCTTGCCGCTGCCACCCATCCTCAATGCGCCAAAATCTTCCCGGCCCGGCCTTCGACCGGAACCGATTGCGTTCACTGCTTTGCGGGCCGCCAGCAGGATATGTGGGATTCCCCCGCGCCGGCTTCTCCCCGCCGGCACCCTCAAGGCGATAAACGCTCTGGTGGTCTCTGCCATAAAACGCGCCCAGGCAATGACTTACGGGTGGCAGTGCGATGGTCTGGAAAGGACTTTCAGTCGTTGCGGGTTTGCAGCACAGATACCGCACAATCACATGGTAACCCCTGTGGTCTGTGGGTGAACGGAAGGGGGCGAAATTCGTATGAGAATAAAGTCGGGAGAGGATTGATTGGCGGGTTTTTGCTTCGGCTTGTGAGGTCCATTGAATGTCATTGGGGGTGGCAATCTCCAGCGCAATGGAGGTTGACTTTTTGCGCATTTTCCGTTAGACAGGGAACATGAAAGAGAAAGAGCAGACCAAGGAACGTTTCGAAGAGATGCCGATTCTTGACGAGCTCAAGAATTCGTATCTGAACTACGCGATGAGCGTCATCGTGTCGCGGGCGCTGCCGGATGTCCGGGACGGGCTCAAGCCCTCGCAGCGGCGGATTCTCGTGGCGATGAACGACCTGAACCTCGGGCCCCGCAGCGCCCACCGCAAGTGCGCCAAGATCGTCGGCGACACCGGCGGCAACTACCACCCCCACGGCGACCAGGCGACGTACGGTACCCTCGTGCGCCTGGGCCAGTCGTGGAACATGCGGTATCCGCTGGTCGACCCGCAAGGCAACTTCGGCAGCATCGACGCCGACCCGCCTGCGGCGATGAGGTACACCGAGTCGAGAATGGCGGCGCCGGCCATGGAGATGATGGCCGACATCAACTACGACACGGTCGATTTCGTGCCGAACTACGACGAAACGCGGACCGAGCCGGTGGTGTTGCCGGCGCGGTTCCCGAACCTGCTGGTCAACGGCTCGACGGGCATCGCCGTCGGCATGGCGACGAACATCCCGCCGCACAACCTCCGCGAGGTATGTGAGGCGCTGCTGCTGGTCATCGACGACCCGAGCTGCGGCTTCAAGGATATCATGAAGGTCTTGCCCGGGCCGGACTTCCCGACGGGAGGTGTCATCTGCGGCCGCAAAGGCATCATCGATGCCTATACGAAAGGCCGGGGCCACTTAACCGTCCGCGGCAAGGCCGAGATCGAGTCGAACAAGAAGGGCAAGGACCAGATCATCATCACGGAAATCCCGTACACAGTGGTCAAGACGACCATCGTGGCCAAGATCGCCGAGTGCGTCCACAGCAACGCGATGCCGGAGGTGGCGGACGTCCGGGACGAGTCGGACCGGCATGGCCTGCGGATCGTGGTGGAGATCAAGAAGGACGCCGACGCGGAGATCGCCCTGAACAAGCTGTGGCAGTACACGCCGCTGCAGACGACCTTCGCCATTGCCAACATCGCCCTGGTCAACAACCGGCCCGAGACCCTCACCATTCGCGAGATGCTCGACCACTTCCTCGAGCACCGCAAGGAAGTCATCCGGCGGCGCAGCCGGTTCCTCATGAAGCGCTGCCGCAACCGGGCCCACATCCTCGAAGGCCTGATCCTGGCGGTCAGCGATATCGACGAAATCATCGCGATCATCAAGCGATCGCCCGATGTGCCGACGGCCAAGCTGAACCTGATGAAAAAGCCGCTGCGCCTGGCCGAGAGCGAGACCCTCCGCAAACTGCTGCCCAGGGAATTTGTCAAGACCAGGAGCAAGGGCGAGCATTTCCTCACCGGGCCGCAGGCCGATGCCATTCTGAGCATGCAGTTGCAGCGACTGACCGGCCTGGAGATCGAGAAGCTGGCCCGGGAGTACGCGGACCTGATCGAGCAGATCGAAGGCTACGAGGCCATCCTGTCCAACGAGACCGTTCTGCTCGACATCATCCGCGAGGATATCCACGAGATCAAAGAGAAGTACGGCGACAAGCGGCGGACCCAAATCACCTCCAAGGTGGAGACCCTCGACGTCGAAGACCTGATCGCCCAGGAGGACGTGATCGTCACGGTCAGCCACGACGGCTATATCAAGCGGATGCCCATCGATACCTACCGTCGTCAGGGCCGGGGCGGCCGCGGTGTCATCGGCTCCGACATCAAGGAGGGCGACTTCATCAAGCATCTGTTCGTCGCCTCCACGCACGATTACCTGCTGATTTTCACGAATCGCGGCCGGTGCTACTGGCTGCGGGTGTACGACGTGCCCAGCATGTCCCGCCAGAGCAAGGGGCGCAGTATCGCCAACCTGCTGAACCTGGCCAACCAGCAGATCGCCTCGATCATCGCCGTCAGCAGCTTCGAAGAGGAGGAGGGCAAGTGCCGTGAACTGGTGATGGCCACCAAGAACGGGCTCGTGAAGAAGACCCACTTGAGCGCCTACGGGAATCCGCGCTCCACGGGCGTCATCGCGATCAATCTGGACCCGAACGACGCCTTGATCGGCGTGACGTTGACGTGCGGCAAGGATGATATCATCCTGGGCACGCGCGACGGCATGACGATCCGGTTCGACGAGCAGGAAGTCCGGTCGATGGGCCGGGCCTCCCGCGGCGTTCGCGGCATCAAGCTGCGGCCGGGCGACGAGGTCGTCGGGATGGTGGTTCCCGAAGAGAAGGCCGCGCTGTTCACTGTCTGCGAGAACGGCTACGGCAAGCGCACGGGCGTGGAGAACTACCGTGCCCAGACACGCGGCGGCGTGGGGCTGAAGAACATCAAGACCTCCGCCCGCAACGGCAAGGTGGTCTCGCTCGAGTCCGTGCTGCCCGGCGACGACCTCATGCTGATCACGGCCAACGGCATGATCATACGGACCGGTCTGGATGAGATTCGCTCGATCGGCCGCAATACGCAGGGCGTGCGACTGATCAAGCTCAAGTCGGAAGACAAGCTCGTGGCGGCCGAGAAGATCGCCGCCGAAGATATCGAAGGCGAAGCCGCACCGGCACAGTAGGGGCCGGCCTCGGTGCCGGCCCAATTAGGCTCGGGCAACCGCAGGGGGTTGCCCCTACCCGAATATGGCTGATCGCATCTATGTCATCGTGGGCAAGGACGAGTCGCTTGTCAATGCCAGGTGTCAGGAACTGCTGGACCAGTTGCTCGAGCCGCAGCAGCGCATGACGGCGCTGCTGTCCGTCGATGGCGATGAGGTCTTCGTCGCCGAGGTGCTCGACGAGCTGCGGACCCTGCCGTTTCTGGCGGACAAGCGCGTGGTGGTCGTGAAAGGGGCCGACGGTTTCGTCTCGAGGTATCGCGAGGTCCTCGAGAGCTACTTCGACAAGCCTTCGACGACAGGTGTCCTCGTCTTGACCGTGTCGAACTGGGACGCCAGAACGAGACTCGCGAAGAAGCTGCCCAAAGTCGGCACGCTCCTGGCCATCGAGCAGCTTCGGCGCTGGCAGTTGCCGGGCCACTTGATGCGATACGCCGCCGGCAAGTACAAGGTGAGGCTCGACAAGGATGCGGCCGACCTACTCGTCGAGCTGATCGGGGAGGAGCCGGCACAACTCTATAACGAGGTCGAGAAACTGGTCCTCTTTGCGCGCGACGAGCAAGTAATCGGCGTGCGGCACGTGGAGTCGCTGATCGGGCGCAGTCACGTCTACGGCGCCTTCGAGATTATCGACGCGATGGTCTGCGGCAACGCCGCGGTGGCGGTGACACGCCTGCGCAACATGTTCGAAGAGGACAGAGACGCGGAGTACTCGGTCGTCGGCGCGTTCGCCTTTCATGTTCGGCGGATGTTCAACGCCAAGAAACTGCTCGAAAAACGCGTCAGCCAGGAGGCAATCGCCAAGCAGCTGAACGTAAGGTACAACAGTCGCCAGTTTTTTGCCCAGCTTCAGCGGGTCAGCGTGCCTCAAATTGCCGCCCTGCTGGAAGAGCTGGCCGCCATCGACTATGCCACGAAGACCGGCCGGACCCGGGCCCCCGTCGCCATCGAGCAACTGGTCCTCAGACTCGCCGGCGGCGTCACAGATGCGATAACTCCTGCTGGAGCAGGTTCGTGTAGAAGGCGGCCAGGTTCTTGAACCGCCGGCCGTCGGCGCAGTGCAGGCCGAGCATCTGCACGGCCGTCGTGGCGTAGCCCAGTCGGTGCGCGAGATAGGCGATAGAGTAGAACGGCAGCCGTTGGGTCAGAGAATCATCGTGGACGAGGGAGCGGTACTGCCCAATCAGGTAATTCTGCATCGGCCGGTCCAGACCCCATTCGGTCACGCAGGCGGCGATATCCCACGCCAGGTCCCGGCAGCCGGGCGAGAAATGGTCGTTCTGGTGGTCGACGCCGTCCGTCTTGAGATAGCCGGCGTCGGTGTGCAGCCACTCATGAAGCATCATTC
>CAYFUB010000533.1:0-15683 GCA_964346195.1 uncultured Pirellulales bacterium | reverse complement strand
GAGCGACGCCAGCGCCTGCATGACTTCCTGGGCCCCTTTGCTCGTGGCGTCTCCGCCGACGGTCAGAATCATAATCTGGTCCGCGGCGATGCCGAGCGCTTCGCGCACCGCGACAATCTTCGGGTCGTTACGGTCGCGGGGGACGAAGGCATCCGTGTCGCAGCCGACGGGGAGAATCTCGATGTTCCTGCCGGTGAGCCCGTCGCGGGAATAGACGCTCTTGACCCACGTGGAGGTTACCAGGATCAGGCGCAGGTTCTCCAGAACTTCCTGATAGTTGGCCAGGTAGCCGTCCGCCACCAGCCAGGGCACGGTCTGGATGCCATAGCGCTGCGGATGCAGCACGAGGTGGGGCGTGTGGCCCCAGTACCCGATGCCCAGGATGATATCGGGCGCGAACCAGCGATAGTACCATTCCTTCTCCTGCGCCGACTCAAAGTGGGCCGCTCGAACATCGACGCCCATTTCCACCAGACCCTTGTGCAGAAGGCTCCCCTGCGTCGCCAGGCCGGACGGACAGGGCGGATAGTCGTACAGCAGCAGTACTTTCATTCCCCCATTTCCCCCAGATGATCGTCTGGTCATCGAGCGTCGTGCGGGGCGCGTCATGCGTCAGAGAATACGCACCACGCACGACGCACAACGGCCTATTTTCCTCTTCCGAGCACCAGGAAGGCCTCGTCTTTGGGCGCCGTTCTGGCTTCGAAGCTGTCGGGCGCGAAGCCGTAAACATCCGTGATAATCCGGTACTTGTGCTCCCAGATCTCGCGGGGCAGGCGGATGTACACATCGGAGTTGGCGACCGGCCGGGGCAGGTGTTTCCCGCCACCGTCGTCATAGGCGAACATCCAGATCTCCCCGGTCGAAAGGGAGCCGTTCTCCCTCAAGGCCACCACGGCCTTGGCGACCTCCTCGTGCCGGCGGTGCCGCGTGTATTCGCCCCACAAGCCGTGCGTGAGGACGAGATCGTAGCGTTGACAAGAGAGCATCTTCATGATCGCGTCCTGGACCACGCCCGTACGCAACGGTTTCTGCTCGGGCCCGTCGTCGAGGTCTCCCATGACTCCCGCCGCGCCGTAGTGCTCGAGCGCTTTATGGAATCGGGGGGCGCGGTCGGGGTCGTTTCCACGGGTCAGAGTGATCACGGTCCAGCAACTGTCCGGACGCATCAGGAGCGCCCCGCCGGCCCAGAGGGTCTCATCATCCGGGTGGGCAACGATTACGGCACAGTTCACGTACTCGTAGCTCAGCCGGCTGCCTCGATCCGGTGCCATCTCTTGTCCTTCCAAAGTCGTCGTGCGTCATGCGCAATACGCCCTGCGCAACCCAAGTACACCATACGCACGGAGCCCGACACGGTGCATCACAAACCTATGAACAGCAACAGCAGGTCAATAATAAAGAGCAGGACGATGGTCAACTCCAGAACGACCATCCAGGAATTGAGCCAGTCCTGGTGCAACAGGTGGTACAGGTCGGCCAGGGTCCGGAGCTTGACGTTGATGGTATCGTGCCAGTCCTTCAGGTGAAACCGGTTGAAAAGATTCTGGTACATTCGCGCCAAATGCCAGTCGCCAAAGAACTTGGTGATGTTCACCAATTCATCGTTCAAACGCGCCATATCCACGCGGATCTCGCGGAGATTACGGCTGACCTCCCGGCTGACCCGGCGGGGACGCGACAGATCGCGATAGGCCAGCTCGAGCACCCCATCCAGGACGCGGTCATAGGCGGCGAGCTCCGCAAGCTGAACGTTGGCCAATTCCATGACGTGGATGATCTCCTCCAGACTGTCCTGCTCGCCCACCACAAAGGCGGCATCCCAGTCCGTCACGACCAGATCGGTCTCGTAATAGGTGAGGTACTGCTCCGTGGATTCGGCCGCCTCCTGGGCCGACAAGCGGGCTGCGTCGCTCTCCTGCGTCAGCAAGGCAGCGACGGCCCGACGGTTCTCTCTGAGCCAGTCCTCAGCCCGGCGCGGGGCGGCGGACTCGGCCGCAGGCAGTTGGTAGACACAGAAGACCGTGTAATCCTCACCCGCCCCGATGGCCGGCACCGGTCGGACCAGGCACGACTCGAGCTCCCGACGGACCTGCTCGGCGATCTGAACCACCTCGGCCTCAATGCTTTTGCCGGCGAGACTGAGGCCGTAGTAGCTGACAAGCTCCTCGATAGATGACACCTCGAAAGGTGCACGGACCTGGATGCTGACCGCGCCCACGTCGTACACTTTGACCGTGAAGGAGACTTCCAGCGTGCCCATAGAGCTTTGATAGGTCTTCGGGGGCAGCGCAATCATGTGCGGCCGGTAGAAAAAGCCTTGTTTCGGACCCGGCTTGCTGGGACCGACATGGTAATCCCGTACCCGCTGGCCGAGAATCTGCGGGATTCCCTGTCGCTTCATATCGTAGGCCAGGTCAAAGGCACGAATATAGACAACTTCACCCTTGAGGGAAGCACGCTGCGCTCGGCCTATCTGAACCGACCCTTTCAACGACTCCATTTCTCGGTTCCCCCATGTCCCGCTCGATGAGGTGCGATTCCCCATGAGCCGACAAAGCAAAGGGAGTCCGCAAACCGTAGACGCATGCGCAGCGGACTCCCTGAACTGCATACTTCTCAATCACAAACTTGAGGGTAAACAGCGATAATCCCGGCCCTTCGGAACCCTGGGACGGGATTCATCTCATGGCCGTTTCGCGGCTGGCCGGCACAATCGGATCAATGGTCGTCTTACTCTATCCCCGTGTCGGGAGCCGTTCTATTTGGTTCCGCAGGCGGCGGAGTTTCGCTCTTCTTGCAGCCCGGCAGAACCACCACGGCCACGACGAGCGCCGCCATAGAAACCAAGGCAACCAGTTTGTGCTTCAGACTGCTCATCTCTTTCCCCTTCCCATTTGGATTTCCATGCCTCAGTCCAATACGAGGCACGTGGTTATCTTGTCGCTCCCGTCGCACCGAACAACCGGTGCAAGCGACACGCTGGTTATCGATGAATCCCCGAAAAACGTATTGCTCACACGGACCCCGGCACGCAATTGTGGAGTCCTCTCTCTACAATGATAAGGCCAGCGACGCACCGAAATCAATCCCATCTCTGCACAATTTTTATAAGTATCTGTGGCAACGGGAGTTACGAATTCAGGAAAGCATGCGTGCAATGACTCGGCATCACGGGGTCAGGTGCTCCTCCACGAAACGTGGTCACATATTGGTTCGCCGGCTGAGCCTCTACACGCTGACCAGCGGAGTATCCGGGCCGTCGCTGGAATTGATAGCTTCGAGGAATTTCTTTTCGACGTCTTTCTCGAGCGCCTGACGCTCCGCTTTGGTGCCCTTTGTCAAAGGGATCTGCCCGCCGGCGTAAGTGAGATGACCGCCCCCGGTGCCCTTGCGGGCGACCATGTGCCTGATGACCTTCTCGGCCGATTTAGTCTCCTCCGACGTTCGGATGGAAATCAGCAGTTTCCCGTTCCAATAGCCCGTGCACATCGTCCAGGTCGTCTCGTCATCGCGGAGCAGCAGGTCGGCGACCTCGGCGATCATGTCCGGATTGTCAATGTCACCCAATTCCGTGACGACGGCGCGGCCTCGCACGTGGGCGTTGCGCAGGGCGTCCGCGAGCATCTGGTAGTATTCCCGCGGCACCTTTCCCCGCTGGATGATGCCCAGCATACGCTTATTGGCGAACGGATACAGATATTCGATGGCCTCGACGTCAAATCGCGATGCCTCCCGGCCGAGGTCCTGCGTATCCGAGCGAATCCCATAAAGCAGGGCCGTAGCCACCGGCGTATCCGGCGTGATATGCGCCTCAATCAGGTACTCGACAAGAATCGTCGAGGTGGCGCCATAGCTGCTGCGAATATCGGTCAACGGAATGGTCCGGGTCTGATGCCGGATGCGGTGGTGATCGATGACGATGTCGGGCTTGACGTTTTCCGGCAGCGAGTTGTTGCCGGTGCCGGGTTGGGTATCGACCATAGCGATAAGGTCGAATTTGCCGTAGTCCAGTTCAGAGTAGGACCGCAGATTCAGGCCCAGATATTTGACAAGCGCGCGATTCTCGCCCCGGCCGACCGTGCCCCCGCACGCGATGGAGCATTGGAGGTTGGCCAGCGTGTTGGCGAGTTTTCGCAGCGCTACGGCGGCGGCCAGACTGTCAGGATCGGGGTTGTCCTGCGTGGTGATGAGCAAATAGCCCTTGCCGGCAAACAGCTCGCCCAACCTTTGCAGCTTCGAACCAGTTTTTTCTGCGGCTTTCATGCGAATTCCGCCATTGCACCTGTCCCGAATGACGGCCAATCAACGAGGCACGACTGTCCAACCGTGTATTCTACGAGCCAACGGCGTATGGAGACAAACGTTTCTCCCTATTTACCCTTGCGAAAAGGCCGTAGGAAGCCCAGGAAAGAGAACCGCTGCCAGCCCTTCTGGAGAGGGAAAATTCCGCGCTCCACGTAATCCACGTCCTCAATGGAGTAAAAGGCCTGCGGATTGAACCTCTTCACCAGCTCGACCACGCCGGCCACTTCCCGGCGCGGCACAATCGTGAAGATGATCTCGACCGGGCCATTGGCGCCCTCGCCATCGACGCAGGTCACCCCGTACTGTCTTCCACGCAGCAGCCCGATCAGGTCGTTGGCCTGCCGGGCCGTGACGACCCGAACGAGTACCACGCCAAGGGAGAGCTTCTCCACAATCAACAGGCCGATAAAATTGCCCGTGGCGAAGCCGCCGGCGTAGGCCAGGTAGCAGGCGGGGTTCGTCAGGTTCCGCATGATCTGGCCGATAACCAGTATCCAGATCAGGACCTCAAAGAAACCGGCGATAGGCGCCAGGTACTTGAAACCTCTCGATACGAAGATCAGGCGGACCGTCCCCAGGGTAACGTCAGTGATTCGCGCCAGAAAGATCAGGACGGGCAAAACGACCCAGGCATAGACCGGCGCGTCGAAAGATATGAAAGCGATCACTTGCATTACGCTCAAAACCACTTCTTTTTCCTGAAGTATACGACCATGGCGCCGGCGACGGCAAGCATCAGGAGCAGCACGGCCGGATAACCCCAGCGCCATTTCAACTCGGGCATGTGCTCGAAGTTCATGCCATAAACGCCGGCGATAAAGGTCAGGGGGATGAAAATCGTGGCGATGATCGTCAGGACCTTCATGACGGCATTCATGCGATTGCTGAGGCTGGATAGATAGATGTCGAGCATCCCCGAGGCGACGTCGCGAAAACTCTCGATGGTGTCTATGATCTGGATGGTATGGTCGTAGACATCACGCAGGTACAAGCGGGTCTGGGCGCCAATGAGCGACGATTCGTCACGTTGCATGGCACTGATGAGCTCGCGCAAAGGCCAGATGGAGCGACGCAACGACATCATCTCCCGTTTGAGCACATGGATTTGCCGCAAGGTCCATTCCGTCGGCCGAGCGATCAATTCGTCCTCCAGAAGCTCGACTCTGTCTCCGATCTTCTCCAGAATGCCGAAGTAGCTATCCACAATGGCGTCGATCAGCGAATACGCCAGGTAGTCGGCCCCCATCCGGCGGACCCGGCCCTTGGCGGTGCGGATGCGGTCGCGAACCACGTCAAAAACGTCGCCGACGCGCTCTTGGAACGAGATGACGAAGTTCGGGCCGAGAACAATGCTGATTTGCTCGCTCTCGACCGTCTGGCCGGCATTGTAGCTGAGCATCTTGAGCACGATGTACGCGTACTTCTCGGAACCCTCGTATTTCGGACGCTGACCCGTGGTGACGATATCCTCCAGAATCAGCGGATGGATCTCGAATGCCTGCCCGACCTTCTCGATGACGGAAGTCTCGTGAATGCCGTCGATATTGATCCAGGTGACCGTGGCCGTGTCCTTGAACGGGAAACACTCCTCGACCGAGTCCACCTGTTTCTCCTGGAACCTCTGCTCGTCGTAATCCATACACGTGACCCGGACGGTCTCCACCTTCTTCTCGCCGATATGGACGAGGGCCCCGGGCGGCAGACCCACCTTCCGGGACCGTCTGCTGAGAGTGCCGCCCTCCCTGCGTTTCGCCTTGTTCGCCATCGATCGATTCTCCAGCCGAGAGACAACGTTGGTGAAGCGGGCCCCGTGCAGGAGCAACCGGGCCCCCCAACACGATCTTGCGCATTCGGGAGCCGTATCTGCCGCGGCTCAGGCTCCACGCTCCAGGGCCACATTCATCGGCGGGGCCTGGCCGGCCTTGTCCTGACCCATGTACAGCGTCACGTGCGGGAACGGGATTTCGATGCCTTTTTCGTCGAATCTCTTCTTGAGCCGCCGGTTGAACTCGCGCGCCACGCTCCACTGCTTGATCGGCTTCGTCTTCGTTCTGGCCTTGATGATCACGGCCGAATCGGCAAACTGATCCAGACCGAGAATCTCGATGGGTTCCAGGATGTCCGGCCCAAATCCCGGGTCGCTGCGGAGCTCCTCATCGAGCTGCCGGACGATCCGGATCACCTCATCCACATCCTCGCGGTAAGCGATGCCAATGTCGAAGACGTAGCGGGAGTAGTCTTTCGTCATGTTCGTGACCACGTCGATCTTGCCGTTGCGGACGTAGTGGACGTTACCGGCCAGGTCGCGCAGGACGACCATGCGCAGGTTCAAACGCTCTACCAGTCCTCCCTTGTCCGCGATCTGGACGACGTCGCCGACGCGAATCTGATCGTCGAGGAGAATGAAGAAACCGCTGATCACGTCCTGTACGAGATGCTGCGCGCCAAAGCCGACGGCCAAGCCAACCACGCCGGCGGCCGCCAGGACCGGGCCAATCTCGATCTTCAGCTCGGCCAGAATCATGAGAACCGCCACGACGATAATCGTGGTGCTGAGCAGGTAGCCGACGACCGCGCTGAGGGTATCCGCACGCTTGCGGTATTCCTCGTCTACCGCCCTGCGCCGGCCGACGAACCGGAAGAGGCGTCGTGCGACCACCCGCGAGAGCTTCATCCCGACGAGCATGGCCACCAGGATGACCACCACGCGCGGACCGCTCGTGACAATCCAGTTCACTGCATCCTCAATGTACTTCTCGAAATCGATAGGCATCCTCTGTTCTCCTTTCACTTGCGCCACACCCGGGAGAACCGGCAGGAAGAAAACTCATCAGCAGACCTGCCGCCAGGGTGCTTCCATGAGGCTATCCCTTGCCGGTTTTCTTTCTGAGGAAGTAAGTCGCCACGAGAATACCGGTTGTGAAGCCCAGGACGAAGGTCAGGACCATCAGCAGCGCCAGGGAAATCGAGACCGGTTCGAAAAGGATACGGGCCTCGACCGGCTCGGTATTGCGCAGCAGGATGATGATGGTGAGAACCGAAATAACCACAATGGCAATCAGTTTGAATTTTCGCATCGGTACACTCCCATACGCTGATCTTCAACCCGGCCGAGTCGGGGGCCGCAACCAGACGACGCAGGAAGTATATACCGGGCGGAGCAGCAAATGCGAGCAAAAAAGCCCCATTCAAAACACGTGATCATGTCTTGCTGCAAGCGCGGCGCCGTGAGCCGGGTGGCGGCGGCAGGGCCGAAGGGCGTGGCGACCCCAAACACAACACCTTGCATCTGGGAATTCTTGCCGATAGCTCTCCTGCAATAACGCCGAACCCCTCGGCAAGGTGCCGCCTGCCGCTGCCGTACGAGCGCCAGTTTATCTTCGCTGACACGCACGGACGCCGCAGCCGTCGTCTGCGATTCGGCAAAGGAATTGACTCGGGATGAAAGCGAGAGACGAGCCGCCGACAATCACGGGGTCTGGTTCGGCTCGACCGCGGGCAACGGCTCCGCGCCGACCTCCGTCGGCGGCTCGGCCGGAGCGCCCTTCTGCAATTGCTCGATCAGTTTCTGTTGGTCCTCCACCAGCGCCTTCAATTCCGCTATTTGCTTCTCGAGAGCCATAGTCGCCGTTGCCTGGCCGTTGGCGCGCGTGGTCAATTGCACAACCATCTCCTGGTTCTGCTGAGCGAGCGCCGACGCTTGGTCCCGCTCCTCGATAAGCTGGACAATCCTGTTCTGCACCTCGTCGCGGGTCTGCCGGACCGCGCCAAGCTCGGCTTTCAGGCGGGATATCTCCCGGTTGGCCTCATTGAGATTATACTTGAGTTTCTCGATGGTGACCTGGGCGTCCCGGGCTTCCTGCTGCGCCTCCTCCAAAGCGCGGCCCTCACAGCCTCCCAGAAGGAACAAAGGCAGCAACGCGAAGAGGACAAGGCCTGAGGGATGACAGACGGTTGAGGATTCAAGGTGCGAAGTGCCAAGGCTGAAGTGCGCAGGGTGCGTACCACGCACCAACTTCTGTCCGTCCGGCAAAGGCATGGTGCGTAATACGCACCCTGCAAGCTTGAGACTTGAAATTCGAGTCTGTCTCCTGTCGTGTGTCATTCACGTTCTCCTGCAAGTACCGGCCTGAAGATCCTGCTCCACCCTCTCTCCGGCCTGTCCTGCCACGAACGCTGGTGATACACATAGCTGGCGATCAGAGGCAGCACCGAAGTCGCCTCGGCAAAAACCATCTGCTCGTACGTCGTATCCACCTTGCCCCACGAGGAGGCCTCTTTCAGGGTGGAGCTGGAACACGCGCCGTCGCGGACGTCAGCCACCGTAATCTGAACGGCATACTTGTGCATATCGACCTGATAGCCGAGAATCTCAGCGCAGATCACCGTATCCTGGGCAAAGTTCTTCGGCACGCCGCCGCCGACCATGAACAGTCCCGAGACGGGCGACCTGATCTTGATCTCCGTCAGTTCCCGGAAGTCCTTCACGGAATCGATGGAGACGTGGCTATCCGGGTTCTGGGCCTGGTGCTTGACGAGGCCGAAGCCCGCACTGGAATCGGAGAAAGCCGGGCAGAAGACGGGCACATCCCGCTCATGCGCGGCCAGGACCAGCGAGTCCTCCTTCTTGCCGTGCGTCTTGAGGTACCTGCCCATTTCCCGGATAAACTCCCTGGAGGAATACGGCCGTCTCTCCAGATTATCGGCGATCTCCCTGATCGTATTGTCACAGTTCTGGAGCTGTTCCTCATCGATATAGGTATCGTAGATCCTGTCGATGTACAGCTCTCTGAGCTTCTTATCGTCCGTAACGGGGCTACCTCTATAGTGCCGAAAGCCCAGGGCCTCGAAAAAGTCCATATCGACGATGGTGGCGCCGGTAGCGACAATCGCGTCCACCATGTTGTGGCGGACCATATCGATATAGACCTGCATGCATCCGCCGGCGCTGGTGCTGCCCGCAATGCACAGGATAATCGTACAGTCTTTATCCCCGATCATCATATTGAAGATGTCGGCCGCCCGGGCGATTTCCCGGGCCGTAAACGACATTGCCCTCATGCCCTCGATAATCGGGGTCGAATCGAAGGCCTTGATATCGATATGCTCGATCGGGTCTCGCAGGATATCCCTCTTATCCATGTCAACCTCGGAAGATGTAGCTGAGTATCTTGTATATCAACTTGGCCGCCAGGAAATCGGGGGCCCAGTTGGTCTCGACCGGACACAATTCGACCACGTCGAACCCGACAACGGTCCGCCGGCGGCACACGGCTTTCAGGAGGGCCAGGACCTCGTACCACGGCAGCCCGCCCGGCTCCGGGGTCCCCGTGGAGGACATGATCGACGGATCGAATACGTCCAGATCGATCGTGATATACACCTGCTCCGTCAGCTTTGCCACGACCTCGTCGATCCAGCCCGTGCTGCCGTGGATATCTTCCGCGAAAAAGACCCGCTCCTCGACCAGGGCCGGCTTCTCCGAAATATCCATGCTCCGAATGCCCACCTGGACGATGGGGCACAGCTCCCGGACTCGCGCCATCACGCAGGCATGATTGTACCTGGACCCCTCGTATTCATTTCTCAAGTCAGAGTGGGCGTCGAGTTGCAGCACCGTCATGCCGGGATACCGGCCGGCATGCGCCGCAACCGCCCCGATACTGACCGAATGCTCACCTCCTACGACCACGGTGAATTTGTTGTTCGCCAGATGGCTTTGGACTCTGGCCCTGACCGCCCCCACCATCTCGGCGACAGACTGGTCCGCCGAAATCGCCTCATCGGTGGATATCCCGTCCTGGTACACCTGCGAGTCGGTCTCGATGTCGTACAGCTCCATATTCGCCGAGGCCTTGATGACCGCCTCGGGACCCTGGTCGGCGCCCTTCACCCAGGTACTCGTGCCGTCGTAAGGGACCGGAACGACAACGATCCTGGAACTGGTGTACTCACTATGTTCCGGCGGCAAGCCGCCAAAATTAGCGTTCTCCATCATGGTACTGATTGACTCCGGTATGGTTTTCCCGTCCGGCGGGCAGGCAAGAGCACTCTCTCAGAACCAACGTATCTGTATCCGCGCGCGGCGGCAGGGGTGAATCATCATTCGGCCCTGCTTATGAGATCATCCGGCCGACGTCCGAATTGTCGTTGAACAGAAACATGGCGATGGCCACGGTGGTGGTCCAGAGGTCCCTCTGGCCCTTGGCGGTCTGGGTGATGTTCGAGGTGCGAATGATCATACCGCTGGACTTGTAGACCTGCTCTTTCTCCCGCCACGCCTTGTTCGGGTCCACCTCCAGGCCGAGCGTCGTCCCCAGCATCCCGGCGGCCAGGTCTTCGGCCAGGTCGGACGCCTCGGTCTCGTTCATGCCGTGGCCGTGGACTTCACTGAGATACCCCCATTTGGTGTCGTCCTTCGGCACAGCGATGCCCACGGAGGAGGCGACCAGTCGGCCGTGCTCGTCGGTGTCGGCCCGGGCCATCACGCAATAACAAATCCCGCCCGGGACCAGCTCGTTGAGCCCCTTTTCCCGACTGATGATCTTGCATCTCGGCGGCAGGATCGACGACACTTGCACCAGGTTCTGCTGGGCCACGCCGGCCTTGCGCAACGCTTCCTCGAACGACTTGAGCTGGTACTTGTGCCGACCGACACCTTTGGTCAGGAAGACCCTCGTGGGAACCAGGTTCCGCATTTTCACCTCCCGCAATCTGTATCGAGTTCTTCTTTGGTTCTTGGCGTTCCGTTCTCCGTATTCAGTCGTCCATACAGAGCTTGCCGCTCCAGTTTTAAGCCTCCGGGCGACGACCGACAGCCGCGTGCCCGGCCTTGGTTCAGCCTGCGAATTATAGAAAGCGGCTGTCCCCTGGCAACGAAAATATTCAAAAGGCCAGATATTGACCGGCCTTCTTCAGTCTGCGGCCCGGGCTTGCGATGTCCTCCAGACGCCCGATGCGCTGCGTCCGCCGCAGCTTCAGAATGCGATCCGCCGTGATCGGCCCCAGGCCGGGGACACGCAACAACTCCAGCCGGGACGCCCGGTTCACCTCCACGGGAAAGAACTCCGGGTGACGCGCGGCCCAGACTTCCTTCGGGTCCGCCTCCAGCGACAGATGGCCCTGCTCATCGAACAAAATGTCGGTATCCGTGAAGCCGTACTTGCGCATCAGAAAATCAACCTGGTACAGGCGGTGCTCCCGCACGAACATATCGCTCAAATGGGTGACGAGGGCATCATGGGGCTCCCCAATGCATAATTCCGCGTTGGGGACCCCTTGCGCTTGTTCCTTTCTCGCCGGCAGGATGCCGGCGAGACGCAAGGGCGGGACGCCCTCGCCACCTTCGCCGGCCTGCTCCAACGGCAGCGACGCGTCGCCGAGACCCTTTTGATAGGCGCTGAAGTAAATCCGGTGCAGCTTGAGCCGGTCGTAGAGTCCCCACATGTACTTGACGATCTCCGCATCCGACTCGCCGGCGGGTCCGACGATGAATTGGGTGGTCTGTTTGACCTTCTCGAACCGCGCACCCCGAGCCGTCAGCCGGCTGATCTGTTTGATGGGCTCGATGATGTCGCGCAGATAGTCCTTCCGGCTCGACAGCCGTGCGAGATTCTTCTCGCCCGGCGTCTCGATGTTGAGCGATACCGCGCTGGCAAGCGATACGGCCTCCTCAATCGCACCGGCGCCGGCGCCCGGGATGATCTTCAGGTGGATGTACCCTTTGAACCGATGTTGCCGGCGCAGGAGCCGAGCCGTGGCGTTGAGCCTTTCCATGGTCGCATCCGGCGTGCCGATGACGCCCGAGCTCAGGAACAGGCCGAAGACCTCCCCCCGGCCGTAATAGTCCAGGAAGACCCGCGCCGTCTCCTCGGGGCTCAGCGTGCACCGGCGGATATCCTGCTCCTCGCGCAGCGGGCAGTACTTACAGTCATTCGTGCAGACGTTGGAGAGCAGCGTCTTGAACAGAACGCTCCGGCCCCCGTTCGGCAGGGTGACCGGATAGATCCATCGCCCGTCGCCGCCGCGCCGCCGCCTGTCATCCTGCTGCGTCCCGCACGCGCAGGCCAAATCGTACCTGGCGTCATCGCTGAGGATTTCCAGTTTCTGCTCCGTATCCGGCTTGGAGATGATTCCTACCATGGCTGCTCAAAATCCGTTTCGGCCGCCCGCGGCCGCAATCCCAGACCCTGCACGACTTCCGTAACACCCTCCATCTTACCCCTAACTCTGATCTGCACAAAAGCAAAAAAGGCAGCCCACGTCAGCAGTCCTTTTTGGGGGATTTCCTCCGTAACCGACCCCTGCCACCGTATAGAATGCTGCATCCTGCTATCGAACTCTTTCCGGCGAGACGCTGTTGTTGCCGCTTGCGCTCGCTGAGAGAACTTGTCGCGCCCTTTGGAACGTGATATCATGGAGATCGGCTGAAAGGACGAGAATATGCAGCACCGATCTGGGCATGTCTCCGCCAAGGATCTTGGCTTGTTTATTGTCGGCATCCTGCTGTCGACGGCAGGATGGGCCGCTGACAATGACGCCGCGCGTGCGCTCTTGGCCCAGGCGAAAGCCGCGCGGGAAGGGCTGAAGAACTACCGATGCTCCGTGGAATACACCGACGTGTCCGATTACGCCGCGCGCAAGAGGGAACTGGAGGAAGCGCGTAGGAGCAAAGGTGTGTTTCCCGAGGTAGTTGAGTACTTGGAAAAGAGTCTGGATGGCCCCGAAAGGAAATATGAGCTGCAAACCATCGTGAGCGATAGTACGGGAAGAATGCGGATCACGCATACCTTTGGGAAGTACGACCTCGACGGCGGGAGGTCTGTCACGCAACAGATGGACGTAGCCTGGGATGGCACGACGAACGTCGACCTCACCCACTTTCCGAAACTGAATCGTGACGGGGCAGTCATAACTCCCGACCGTTCCGGGCACCTCGTGTTGACTCGCCATCCAGTGTCATCTTTTGGAGACAGGTTCCTGACGGCGATGGACAAAGCCATTGAAGACGCCGAGAGGATCGATGTGCACCAGGGTGCGAACGGGCTTGTCCAGGTGCGCTTCAGATGTCAAGACCCCTTGGCCCCCGATGAGAAAAGGCCGAAACAGGCTTCGGCCGGCACGATAGACCCTTCCAAGGGCTTTACGATACCGCAGTGGGAACTCACGTTGCCGAACGGAAACAAATCGCGATTCTCGGCGACCTTCACGGAAATCAACGATGGCATCTGGTTCCCGACCGAGGGACGTATTGAGGGGTTCTTTCCGGACGGAATGCGGAACCGTCAGACGTCGGTGAAGATCGCCAACGTGATCGTCAATGACCCCAACGTTGATGCCGGCGCGTTTCACATCAGCCTTCCGGAAGGCACCTATGTGACGAACAGGATCGCGGGCATCGCCTACATCGTGGGCGATCCCTCATCCGTGCGGGTACTCGGCGACAGTACAAATATCGGCCACATAGTGAACAAAGGAATGAGGGAGCTCAGTGCTTCCCTGGAGCACGAGGTCTTCATCCCTCATATGAAGGCGGCCCTTGAGAAGGGTGCTGCCTTTGTCCTTGACCTCAAGACGCGAAAACTGGTCGGTGTTGATGAAGCATCCGGCAGTCAGGATGTCCTCAATGCCTTGCACGACAGTGGAATCGGGGACCTCTTTTGGGACGGCGATATCGTGGTCGTTGGCGATACCAAGGTCCAACCCCTGCTCGCAGAGCACCAGGAGTCGCTCACGCTCACGGCGATGGAAAACGGCGTGCGATACACGCTGGGCGAGGATTTCGAATTGCCGTGCCCCCTGCAGGTGACGAGCAGGACCGGTGTGCGATATCATCTGCTCGCAAAGAGCATCAGCGAAGAAGGCATACAGGGCACCTGTAAGCCCGTTCTCGACCGCTGAGCGAGGGATTGAGCACGCATATGGTAACGCCATTTCGAAAGGGCGCTATGAAGCACCGAGACGTGGTGGCGCTCGCGCTGGCCGTAACCGCCCTGACAGGCGGTCTGGCGCCGGCACGCGCGGGCCTCGAACCAGGCAGGCAGGACATAGACCTGGGCCAATTCAAAGTAGGCCAGAGAAGAGAATGTACCATCTCAATCAAGAACCTCACACGCGCCGACGTGGCAATCGAGCGCGTTGCGCCGAGTTGTGCCTGCCTGAGCGCCGACCTGGATAGCCGAATCATCGAGAGGGGGTCTGCCACCTCCCTCAGAATAACAGCCGAGAGACAATATCCGGGTGAGTTTTCGTATTTCATCATGATCATTCCCGAGGATACGGAGAAAATCGAGCCTCTGAGAATCAATGTGCGTGGAGAAGCCCGTTCATCGGTATCGGCCCAGGTGGGCTGGAGAGGAGGGATTCTGCAGGAAGTGACCTACCCTGATCCCATCGAGTTGGGAGTAAGACACCAATCCTCTGCCTGCCCAATCGTTCGCATAACCACGCTTGATGGGTCGGACCTCCGTGATTCTGTGGTGGATGTCAACAGTCTTCACCTCTGCTTGGACAAAATCACGCCCAGGTTCTCCCGCCATGCCGAGGGCAAGGCAACTGCGACCGCGTGCTGCCGTCAGGTTACCATCGCGTTGCGGCCCAAGAAGGCTCTGAAACAGGGGCGATTGCGCGACCTGCTTGAGATTGCCTTGTGCGACGGTTCAAGAGCGTACATACCTATCATGTGCCGCATCGCGGGCGACGTCTATCTCGATGAGGAGGTAATCCGTCTCGGTCAATTGTCCGAAGCAACCGAGCGGTATCTGCACGTGATTTTCGCCGACAAAGCCAAGCGATGGGAGGCAGTACACTGGGAAACGGCCGGCCTCCTCGGGGAAGCAATGGCGATACGCGATGTGAGTCCCGGACGGGCCGGCTGCATCTCGATGATCCTCGCCGCCGACCGGGCCAGGGCATCGCAACTGCCAAAGGGTTACTTGTTCTGTAGGGTGCGATTCTACAACGACCCTAACGACGCAGGCGTCACTGTGTTCATCGACGGCTTCAACTGATATATTCCATCCGCTCACGTCTCGCCATCCGTGCCAACCTCCGACCCTTCCTTCGCCATCGCCTCGCGCAGCGCGTTGCGGGCAAACCAGGCGAGAAAGACGGTGATAACGATGGTCACCACGAAACCGATCCAAAAGAACGCGCGAGGGGCCGACGTGATCGGGCTCTCCCCGCCGGCGTAGGTGCCGACCTCCGTCAGGGAGCGCAGGCCCGCGCCGAAGTACACGAACAGAATCGTCCCTGGCGTCACGCCGATCAGGGTGCCCAGCGCGTATTCGCGGAGAGAGACGCGGGTGAGGCTGAGGATGTAGTTCACCAGGACGAACGGAGAAAGTGGGCCGAGGCGGCTCAACAGGACGATCTTG
>CAYFUB010000532.1:0-2170 GCA_964346195.1 uncultured Pirellulales bacterium | reverse complement strand
CAAAGGGCGTTGAGTTTCTCGCTGCTTCCGTGCGCGAGGATGGAAGCTGGCCCATCGACACGAATCTCGCCGCCTGGGTCACAACGTTGTCTGTGAATGCCTTGGCCGCCGACAGTATTGAGCGGGCCTTTTCTCAAGCGCAGCGGCAGGTCCTCGCCAACTGGCTTTTGTCCTGTCAACACAGGAGCGTGCACCCTTACACGCAGGCGGCCCCGGGCGGCTGGGCCTGGTCGCATCTGCCGGGGGCGGTCCCCGACGGGGACGACACGGCGGGGGCGCTCATCGCACTGCATAATCTTGGCAGTAACTGTGGCATCACGGCGGCGGCGGTGCTGGCCGGCATCAACTGGCTCCTGGACCTGCAGAACAGCGACGGAGGAATTCCCACGTTCTGCCGTGGCTGGACCCGCCTGCCTTTCGACCGGAGCGCCCCGGATATCACCGCCCATGCCCTCGCCGCCATGGGCCGTTGGTTGTCCGTGCTTCCCGACTCTCTGAAGAGCCGAACGGAAAAGGCCATGCGCCGGGCCATACAGTACCTGCAGGGTGCTCAGCAGGCCGATGGCTCGTGGATTCCTCTGTGGTTCGGAAACCAGGCCGCCCCGCAGCAGGAGAATCCCGCCTATGGGACCAGCCGGGCATTGACGCATCTGACCACCGTCGGCATGGCGCCCCTGGCTTCTGTGGGCGACGCACCTCGTGAAGCGGGCTACGTGAAGCGAGTCGAAGAAACGCTTCACGCTTCTCACTTCACGCTTCACGAGATGTGCGAGCGCTCTGCCCGGTGGCTCCTGTCCGCGCAGAACCCCGACGGGGGCTGGGGCGGTGCGGTCTCGGTGAAATCGTCCATCGAAGAGACATCGCTGGCCGTCGATGCGCTGGCGACGGCCCTGCTTCAATCCGCGATTCGCAATGTTGTCACCCCGGACTCCGATCCGGGGCCGCAATCCGCAATCGAGTCCGTTTGCCGTGGCGCCGATTGGCTCATCCGGAACACGGAGCAAGGCCGATCCACACCCGCCTCCCCCATCGGCCTGTACTTCGCCCGGCTCTGGTACTCTGAGGAGTTGTACCCCGTCATCTTCTCGCTCTCTGCCCTGAACAAGGTTCACAGGCTCTCTGTCGGTGCGTAGGTACTATGGGCGAGCGACAGCAGCGACTCTCTGGCGTTACACGACGGGTGGCAGCGGCAGGCGTTGACCGATGGTTTGGTGCTCGGACCATTTATCTTCGGCCGGACCCATAAGCACAGGCCTTTCACTGATGAATCGCGTGACCGGGTTGCCTTCCCGGGGGAAACACAGCCAGGACGGCCGTGCCGGGGACTTTATCGCTTTGCGGCCTCCAGCATGACAGGAAATCGAGCTTATTGTTGTCACCGGCGTGTCAAGCACGCCCTCACGCTGGTGGCTCCAAAGCGTCAAACTCCCGACCCGAAGGGCCGGAAGCCCTATCCGAGAGAGATGCGCCAAAACCGGATGGAGCGTGTTTTTCCACAAGACTCTTACAGAAAATGATCACAATTTTCCAAATTCTTTTGACCCACAGGCCGCGGGTCCGTATACTTGTTATTAGCAAATAGTGCTATTAGCAACTAATCTGTTGGTCAGGTGAGGTCATGAGCCGACGCTTTTTCGAGCTGATTCTGGCCGTCAAACGCAAGTGCCAGGCGAACGAGGAGCAGATCCGGGAAGAACTGCGCCTATCGCCGGCGCAATTTAACGGCCTGATGGTCCTGGAGAATGGGCAGGAGATCACCGGGTGCGAATTTGCCGAGCGGATGGCGCTGTCGCCCTCGCGCGGCAGCCGGGTCCTGAATTCGCTGGTGGACGACGGTTACGCAAAGACGCAGTCCGACCCCGGGGATCGCCGGGCCGTCCTGATCTCCCTGACCCCGAAAGGCAGGCGAACGAGGCGGCGGATCGTCAGCCGCATGGAAGCCTGCGAGAAACGTATCTGCGGCAAACTTGACGACAGGCGCGTGGCACAGGTGAAGGACGCTCTCGAACTGCTGGCGGCGACGTTGTAACTGGTAGCGAGAGGGTGTTATACCGATCATGGAGAACAGACAATGCAAAGAACGATGTTCATTCAGTTGATGGTTGGGCTGCTGCTGGGCGGTGGTCTGGGAGCGGTGCTAGGGTATTTCGGCAAGTGCACCACCGGCGCA
>CAYFUB010000531.1:0-16014 GCA_964346195.1 uncultured Pirellulales bacterium | reverse complement strand
AGTGAAGGGGTTCCCCAAACGCGAATGATTGCGTTTGGGGGCCCCAACGATCTGGGTTACGAACGGGAGAAACGTCTCATCCGGAGGCCAGATCCTTCGGCTTCGCCTCAGGATGACTGCGTCTGTACCGCGCAGGAATTTTCCATAATCCGTGTGAGTCGCACACAAGTTTTCTTCCCGCCAACGATGGGCTTGCTTTTCGGGGCGGATTCTGATAAGAAAGAGAGGGCGATGTTTTTTTCCGGGCCGGACGACCGAGCCGGTCGAAGAATCAGATGGAGATCGAATCGACATGTTAGGCGTGATGATGAGTCAGGGCGAGGTGATGGTCATCGTGATCATCACAGTGGTGGTGGTCTTCATCGTCGCGCGCAAGCGACGGAAAGCCCGATAGCACGCAAGGGCTCATGCCGGTCACGTCTGAGTCCGGCGTAGCACGTCGTCGGCGTCGGGTCGCAACGACGCTCAATCCTCACCCCAATCCTCCCTCGTCCTGAGCCGTTTAAGCAGCCCCCGCCGTTTCTTTTCGCGCAGCCGGCGCTCACGTGCTCCGGCCGGGACCTTGGTCTTCCTGCGAACCGGGCGGGGTTTCAGGACCTCCTGCAGTAACTGCCGCAGGCGTTCCACCGCGGCCCGGCGGTTCGCCTCCTGGCTGCGATGCTTCTGCGAGATGACCCGCAGGACGCCGTGCTTGTCGATCCGATTCGAGAGTTGGCTGCGGACCTGTCGTTTCTGTTCGTCCGACAGGCTCGGCGAGCGGGCCACGTCGAAGAGCACGGTCACCCGCGTACTGAGCTTGTTGACGTTCTGCCCGCCCGGACCGCCGCTACGCGAGGTCTTGAACGCCAGCTCCTCTTCCGAAATGGACGTTTCTTCCGTTACCTCAATCATGCTCAATCCCCGGACCCAATCAGGCCCCCATCCTACCTGTCATACGAAGGGCCCGCAAGCAACCGATGAATTGGCGTCACGGCCGCGTCTATACAGATTCTTGAATCCAGGGTCTCTGATCGCTTGATGAGCCTGAGTGGCAGCGGCAAGGGTAGCTTGCCGATGGGCTTGTCGCCGCCGGCCGGCCGACTTCCGGGAGATTTGCGCGGATTCAATGTCTGGGCGGCGATTTCAAAGCGGCCGATCCGGGTTGTAGGCAAATTCGACGATTTCCGGCTCGGCGAGAGCGAGGTAGTCTTCCATTCTCATGTGGATAGCCTTGTCGTGGGTGCCCGCCTGGAACACGATGTGGTCCTCATCCTGAAAGTCATTGTCCAGGATCGTCCGCATGCCATAGAGCTTGCCGAACGGCGGCTCTGCCCCCTCCTCGCAATCCGCAAACAGCTCCGCGATCTCCTCCTCCGTGGCCATCTTGACGTCTTCCGTGCCCAGGTAATCCCTCAGCGCATCGAATGCGATTCTGTAGGGCGCGGGAAGCACGCACATCAGGTACTCGCCGTCCGATTTGACGATCACGGGCTTGGCCACGTACTGGCCCTTCTCATGCTCCTCGGCAGCCATCACCTGCGCCGTATACGCCGGCTTATGCGCGCTCACCGAGTAGTCCACGCCGGACTGGTCCAGGTATTCGAAGACATTCATCTCTGCCTCCTTGATGACGGACGCGTATCTGCGGAACTGTCGCCGTGCCGCAACACCCTGTGGATGCCGACGCGCAGGTTAGCCGACCGCGCGGCCGGAAGGAATCGGCATATCTCTGAATACAGGCGGCGAAAATCCTTAGCGCCCGCCCCGGAAGACTTGTTGCCCGCCCGGGTAACAGCAGCGAATGTCACGTTCGCGCCCGTGTGGACGTGTTCCATTGAATGAGGAAGACGTGCTTGGGCAAGCGTGAGCAGGGCACCGGGCAGGTGCGTGCGGCCGGGTGGCGGCAGGCGCACCTTGCCGACGGGCCCGCGCGAAGGTGTCGAAGGTCCCGGACCTGGCGTCGCGGCGGCTGTTGCGCAAAACACCGCCGGGAGGGGCGAAGAGCAGAAAATTTTGGCTCCTTTTTCGAGAATTGTCAGAAAATCTCTCCCTTGAGACTTCGAGGTTATAGGGGCTAAATCGGGTAAACGGCCGGACTGAGGAAGGCCGGCTCGGCACGATTCGCCGGGGAGTGGGGCGAGTTGGGAATCGCCGGAAGGCCGCGCGGTCGGTGCCGATGCTCGCGCCCTTGAGAACCGGCCGTCCGGCCTGCCCGAAACCCGGCGAGAAACACTCAAGTGCCGGATGATGCTTTGCCGATGCTCACTGGTGGATGAATGGAAACAGCCGTATCAGTACTGGCAGGAACGTTTTTCAGGGAGGTGAGCGCAGGACCTGACGTAGCATTACTCATCAATGGAAACGGTCGCCCCTGGGTCGAGTTCCAGGCGGGTATTTCAAACACTTGACCAATTATGGACTTTGGGAATATCCTCGCTCTGGCTCCGCAACAGGGGCTTCTTTTTTGCGCGTCCACTACATATCCGGCTCCGGCATGAACCGCATCCACTCGGGCCAATCGGGCAACGGGTAGTTGACAATGAAGTCCTTGTTCCACCGCAGCCGCCAGAGCGACTTGAGCCGGATGCGCTGCGTGGACCAGTCGAGAAAGAGCATATTGATCGCCTCGTTGTGGCGATTCAGACAGAAGCGCTTCATGTTGTGTCCGTAGTTGTAGCTCCATTCGCCTTCAAACGCGGGAGGATCGTCGGTGTAGTGCGGGGCGCCGCCCACCCACAGACAATCGGCAAACGCCGGGATACTGCTGGCCCCGTTCACGTTCTTGGTTCGCCAGTTCATTTTGGTCGAATGGCCCCACTGGTCGGTCATGCCGGGATTGGGATTGAACAGAAACTCATTGATGCCGTAACTGCCCTTGAACGGAGGCGATTCCCAGATCTTGAACGTATCGCCCCAATCGGCCCGTCCCGTCTCCTTCCGCTCGCTGACCATGGGGCAGAACCGCATCTCGCGGTCCTTGTAGTAGGGTCGGGCCGGCTCCATCCACTCGAAGTGCTGGCCGCCCGAGCCGGACATGAAATAGCCGTTGTTGTCGTCGGCGTAGAAGTTCAAGACAAAGCCCCACTGCCGCAGGTTCGACGTGCAGATCACGCTCTTGGCCTGCTTGCGGGCCTTCTGGATGGCCGGCATAAGAATGGACATCAACAGCGCGATGATGGCAATGACCACGAGAAGTTCAATAAGAGTAAAGGCTTTCACTTTGCGGACCATGGCGTTTCTCCCGTCAAATGGAGCGATGGTCTTTCGCCCGCCGCACCGTCCACCCGCGGTGCGGCTGAACTATCTCCCATTATACCATCGAACCCGGCCGGTGAAACAGGAATCTGCGCGTGATTTGGCCCCGGGGGTGCGCTCGGCATTCGGTGGGGGATTCGGGCCACTTCCGTGAGGCGAGCGTTCCCGCTCGCCAATCTTGTCGTTCCTCCTGGCACAACACTGCCGATCACCGGGGCCAGAGGGGCGAATGATGATTCGCCCCTACCCCGAACAGGCAAGGGGGGACCCCGAGACATCCGGCTGCGAATTTGGCGTGTCGTTCCTTCGCGGCCAGATTCCTCCGCTCCGGCCCGTTCGAGTACGCTCAGGGCAGGCTCTTCGGCCTCCGGTCGGAATGACAGGAGCGAGCATGAGCCGGAATCAGCCACCAAATGCCGACCGCACCCATTTCGACTACACCGGGCGGTTTGTCCTTCGCGCCGACAACGAGAGACCTTATAGTGTCTGCGTAACCCAGAGATGCTGGAACAGTGAGTCGATGACCAATGCGACGGATTATGGAGGCACGAGAATGATGAGCCGAAATCGAAGAGGTGGAAAGACACTGACCCTGGTGGTAATGACAACGCTGATCGCCGGCACGGCGGCGTGGATGTGCCTGGTGTCGGTCCCCGTGGCCGCCGAGCAGAATACCCGGCCGACCGGCGCGGACCTGCGGGCGGGCCGGAACTTCATCGAGACGAAGGTCTACAGCGAGCAGGAAGACCAGAAGATTCTCAAGCTGTTCGAGGGCTTGAGAGTGGCCGATGTCTCGGACGGCATGGACAGGGTCGGCCTGGCCAACGTCGGCCTGATGTCGCCGGAAATCCACGCTTCCTGGAAAGACACGCAGCACTACATGCACCGCTTCATCGGCATCGCCGTGACGGCCCGCTACGTCCCGACGAACCAGCCCCCCGCCCCGCCGATGGAAACCGAAGCCTTCGACAAGTGGGTCGGCAAAACTTACAATGAGGTCACGCCTGAGCCCTTCGTGCCGCTGATTCGCAAGGGCACTGCCCTGGTCATCGACGACGCTCCCGATTCCGACGTCGGCACCATCGGCTCGAACAACATCATGGGCTGGACGCTCCGCGGCTGCGTCGGCGTGGTCACCAACGCCACCGCCCGCGATACCGACGAGGTCGCCACCGAGCAGGTTCCGCTGTATCTCCGCAAGGTCGGCCGCGGCATCCGCCCGGGCCGCAACGAGATCGAATCGGTCAACCGCCCCATCGAGTGCGGCGGCGTCCTCGTCCGACCCGGTGACGTCATCGTCGCCGACGGCGACGGCGTCATCGTCGTCCCACGCGAAGTCGCCCGCGAGGTCGCCGAATATGCCAAGGCCACCATGGAAGGCGACAAAGCCGGCCGACGCAACCTCTACAAAAAACTCGGCCTGCCCGAAGACGACTCGGTCAAATAGTCTTTCGTCACATAAGGAGCATAGGCAGCGGCTTGAGTTCTCTCCTGATAGGATCGAGAATCATGCCCAGAGCTTCGATCGTCGTAGCGCCCAACAGGAATACTCCTTCATCGCCGAAGATGACCGGCGCCGCTCTGACCTTCCCTTCATATTCGAAATACGCGTTGCCGATGGATTTCTTGATAACCTCGCCGTTGGCCAGAATGAATTCCTGGAAAGAGGTCGGCTTGATGCCCAGTCGCTTCAAGATGTCCTGCGGCACCACGGAATAGACCGCGCCTGAGTCCACGAGAAACTCACACTCCCGCGATTTCTTCGGTTGTTCAGGATTGATTACCTTGACCTTCAGAAATGTGACGCGCATAACATCGCCACTTCCTAATGTGCTCTCGGCTCGTCGACTACCACGGCAAACTGCTCAAGCTGCCGCCGCCACCTTGATTATACTACACACACGCCCGCTTGAATCACGCTGAAATTCACAGACTTTCCGGAATTCCGACGCCGACAGAGAGAGCCGCCGGGGCCTCTACAACAACTCGGCCTGCCCGAAGACGACTCGGTCAAATGAACGAAGACACTCTTGCACTCAGACAGCGTCGGCATCTACAGCGGCACGAAACCGTGTCCGTTGCATGCTAATGTCAGCTGCTGGCTATCACGTCAGTTCGAATCAATTCTTGAATTCAAGCTGACACACCTAAATGCTGCAGGATTGCCTGCCCGCCAGGACTATCCGGCGTCAAATGAGCGGCTCTCGCCTGCGCCGCGCTATAAGTGACCACTCCCGCTTGTTCAGCGAGCCCCCATACTGCCACCCTTCGCGTAGCAATGACGATCGCCTCGCCGCGCTGAACTCGGGGGATGATGAACTCCGCAACAAAAGCACGCGCGAGCGCGACGGAGCGAAGCTTGTACAGCCAACTCCCCGTGCCACTGAATGCCATGCTGTGATACGGCAGCAGCTCGATGCTGGCAAGGGCAGACCCTAAACGCGCGCGGGCTTCGGCGAAGGACACCCGCCAAGCAGAAGCCAAACGCTCCATTACCTTCGCCAGCTTTCCGTGCCACCAGTTGAACCCACCATGCCACGCGAACTGCGGATCCAGGAAGAGAAAAGGTCTGACACCACTTGCAGGTCGCTGTTTCAGGTTGGCAAGAAGGGCTGCGCGATACTTGGGAACCTCATACTCACCGTAGTAGTCGGATGGACCCAACCCAGGGTTCAGTAGCAGTACGTAAATTGAGGCGTTTCGCACATCTCCAAAGAAGGGCTGAGGCAGAAGACCTAGGTGGAGTCGCTTATCGCCTGGGGCACAGAAGTCTGGCGCCTGAATGGTCTCCCGCCAGCCGCCACGGGTGACGGCGGCTCGCAGGCTCTGGCGTGAGCTTAACACCTCCATATCGCCATCCAGTACGAAAGGCGGCGAGTCCGCCTCCCAGTTCGCCCAGGCTTCAAGTAGATCCACGTTCACCTTTCGACTTCATCAGGCTGACGTCATTATGGCCCAATGTCTTGGGCACTCACAACATCCAGTCTCCTTTCACTGCGGCTGGAGACCATCGTAACCCGGCGAAGCCGTCCGCACAAGGGGATCAGCATGAATCCGGCATAAACCACCGTCGGCGAGGACCCACAGAATCTACCGCACAGACTGGGGAAAACAGACTCCCCTTGTGCTACCATCCGTGGCTCACTGCATCCTCAAGAGGCTAAACGGAGAAGTCACTCAATACGCCGGAGCCACCATGGAAGGCGACAAAGCCAACCGACGCAGCATAGGCAAGGAGTTCGGCCTCCCCGCGGACCATTCCGTTCGCTGACGAGCCAGTGGGGCTTAGTTTCCGGCGATCTCGGCGATATGTTCCGCGGGCAGGGGAACGCCGTGGAGCTGTACGTCATCGATCAGGCCGTGGTAGAACCGAGTTTTGCCGAGCAGAGAGCTGATCACGAGCCGAAGGCCCGTCCGCAGCGGCCTTGGCGGACAAGGGATCGTGCCGTCCGGCTGCCCGTTGATGTAGAGGGACAACTGCTCGGCATCACACGTGGCCGCGACGTGACTCCATTCGCCCAGCGGCACTGTTTCGTTTGACATCAGCGAAACCGGATCCCCCTGCTCCGGCACAACGAAGAGTTCGATCTGGCCTTCCAGATGTCGCTTGACGCCGTAATCGATGTCCGTCTCCATACGGGCGCGGGACAACAGCCACCGCGCGCCACCCATGTGTTCGGGGAACAGCCACATCGTCAGGGTCATCTGTTCCGGAGCCAATGCGTCGCTCGCGCCGCAGTCTACATAGTCGTTGAGACCGTTGAGCTGAATCGCGCCTTCAATGATTCCTTCCGTCCAGGTCGCCCCGTGGACGGTGCCGTGATTCTCGCCGGCGGAATCGAAGGCGACGTCCCCTTCGGACTCATCGAATCGCCAGTGGGCGATGGGCCTCGACTGCGGCGCGGTGAAGAGCGTAAACGACATGTCCACCGGCCAGGCCGCCGAATCAGGCTCCTGCCACTGCCACGTCGCCTGCAGATCACCCTCACCAACCACCGCCGGCGAGCCGAACACGTGCCGATGGCTCGTCCAGCCCCAGGGATGCAGGATCATCGGCAAGGGATCGGTATAGACCGCCGTCACGCTGAACCAGTGCGCGCCGTCGGCACTGCTCTGGCGGAACCAACTGTCCTGGGGCAAACGCACGGAGTAACGGAAGACTGGTTCATTTGGCTCGCCCTCGGGATGCCTGTCGTAGCCGACGAGGACTTCGTCATACTCGTAGGCACGGTATTCCCAGATCACCTCACCGGGTACCTCGCCGTGGCCCGTCCACATCCGCAGGAGGAAGTAATCGGGTCGCGGCGGCTCGTGCGACTGTTCGCACGCACAGGCTTCATACCCGTAGCCGATGTATGAGCCCCACCACGCGACGGCAATCACCGGCGTATCGCGCTCGCAGAGCCAGTCGTCTGCAACGACGCAGCCGATGTTCTCGTTCTGCCGAATCGACGTTCCCTGGGACTCCAGGTCGGTATAGTCCGGCCAGTCGCGAATGCCGGTGAAGGGCTGGTCCCACTTGACCCATGGCTGGTCTGTCAGCAGCTCAAAGCACAGGTCGTAGCCTTCGTCACGGTCGCAGGGGGACGCGCGGAAGACAGGGGAGAACAAACCCGGAAACAGAGACGGCTGAGCGTCCGGCCCCTCGTCGTAGAGCACGAATCCCTCGGCGCTGCGGCCCCAGAGCGACGGCCGGGTCATCCACCGCCACTGGTTCTGTCGCAAGGCTCCCTCCGGATACACGGCCGTGATGCTAATCCAGAAGACTTGCTCGTCCGCCGGGAACTCGGCCTGGTGGAAGAACTCATGCGGTTCCAGCGCCACCTCGTAGGCAAAACACATCTCGGAGCGGGCATCCGGGAACTCACTCGGACCGACCGGCTCGATGCGAACTCTTTCCGGCGCGACATCCAGCGTGTGGACCACTCTCTCCGGCAAGAAGGGATCCTCCTGCAGATCATCGGGTTCATTGGCCCAGAAGCAGATCCGCCAATGATCCGGCAACACCTCCGGCAATTCCGGTGACTCCCACGCTTTGTAGGAACCCCACCATCGAATGCGCGTGATGGGGATTGGGCCCAGGCAGTGGAAGTCGTCCACCTTCATGGACCACGATCTTCGGCCTCCCAGGTCCTGAGCGGATGAGGAGACCTCACTCCAGCCGCAGAAGACCGGCGGCTGCTGGATGTTCGGATCGATCTCCATTGGCGGCTGCGACCATTTCACGTGCGGGCGCTGCCCTTCGCCAGGCACACCAGGACCCTCGGGTCCAATCAGGACGTGATAGTCCTCCACCTCGCCATCCTGCCCGGGCCCCTCCGGCGGCAGGCCGCCCGTGCGGCTCAAGCGGAATCGCGCGAAGGTCGCGGTGTTCAGCGCGGCCGAAGCCGGAATCGCCACGCTCAGGACGTTGAACCCGGCCGCAACCGGCTCGGCGGTCAGGATCCGGTCGCCGCCCTGGCTCCAACTCCCGTCACCGTCGAAGTCGATCCACGCGTCCACAAAACCCGCCGCCGAGGCGGCAATCTCCAATCCGGCCATGCCGCCGGGCAGGATCGGTGTCAGGAAGATGACGCCATCTTCATCGTCCGCGCCGAAATGGTCGTCGCCGAGGGCGTCCGGCGCAGGTTGACCATCCGGCTCGTCGTCAACGCCCTGCCCCAGGTGGAATCCGGTCGCGATCGTATGATAGGCCCCGTTGCCGGCTCGCAGGGTCGGATACGTTGGGTCGGGGGCATCACCCCAATCGAGCTGCTTCAGTTTGTCCGGAGGCGGCGGGACCGGGCGCGTGGTGTTGCCGAACATTACACATGCCGGCTGTGCGGTCCCGGGTTGGATGCTGATTGTATGCGTCCCGGCGCCGCCGGGCCACGTCTGCTGCCAACCGGCCTGCACTTCCTCCGCCACGGTGTATGAACCAACCGCCAGTCCCGCGAACTCGAAGCTCCCGGTGGCATCCGTGAACTGGAACGGCTCGCCCGCATCCCAGAGACCGTTCTGGTTCAGGTCCAGATAGATCCTCCAATTGGCCAGAGATGGCTCTGCCGCATCCGGCACGCCGTCTCCGTTCAGGTCATTCCACTTCGAACCACAAATCCTGCCATCGGTCGTCGCCCCGCCGGACTGGCGGTTGCCGAACATCTGCGGCAGGCTCGCTTGTCCGGGCTGGACCGTGACGACATACGTGCCTGCTCCGCCAGGCGTGGTCTGCGTCCAGCCCGCCTGAAGCTGCTCGCCCAGTGTGTATGTGCCCGCAGGCACGCCCGTGAATCGGAAGTGACCCTGAGCATCGGTCTGTGTCGTCATGTCACCGGCGTCCTGCTTGCCGCTGTTGTTCGTATCCAGCCAGATGGTCCAGCCCGCCAGCGGTGGCTCGTTCGGATTCCACTGGCCGTTGCCGTTCAGGTCGTTCCACTTGTAGCCGTGAACGATCCCGCCGGGCGGAAGGCCGGGGCCGTCGGCTTTGATCTCCACTAAATGATCTTCCACCTCGCCCGGCCCGCCCGCTCCTGACGGCGAAACCGTCGCATTGCAGTCGCCATACACGCGCAGGCGCGCGTACGTCGTGCCCACTTTCGCGCCGGCCGGCAACTGGAACGCGCCCAGGGCGTGGAACCAGTCCTGGGGGCCGGCCCCGAAGCCGCAGAACCCAAAGGTCGCCCGAAGCTCGTTCAGGTCGTCCCAGTCCCCGTCGCCGTTGAGGTCGATCCACAAGCCGAACTTCGCGTCGCTGGAGAGACCGAAATATCCCTTCAACTCCCACGTGCTCCACGCGCCGGCGGTCTTCACCAGGTTGATGGACAGCAGCCCGTTTTCGTCGTCGCCGTCGGCATCGTTGTCATCACCGGCGGCCTGAGTGTCCCGCTGCATATCTGATTCCGGATCAGGCGCATCGCCGAACAGCCCGAGATAGGGCCCGCCGAGTTGATGGCTGGCCGCCGGGTACGGCAAAGGCGCGTCGCCGTAGTCCAAACCATCGAGGCGGTCCTTTACGTTCTCGAAGACGATGACGATGTTCTCACCCTCGTCGTAGTCCACATGCACCGTGGCACTGGCCAGGTCTACGGACGATCCATGATCCGCATCACCTGTAACGGTGATGTCCTTCAACGTCCAACCCGCGGGCACCGTCTCGACCACCTTTTGCAGGCGATCCAGGTCGGCAAGCGGCCAAGTGTTCGCGGAGGGATCACTCAGTTTGTTGACCAGGACGTCGAAGAAACCTCCCGGCGTGTGGGCAGCGAAATCAAACGGTGTATCGTCCGCGGGCGTTGCCTTCTTGACGACGGTCACAGAGCCCGAGCCGCCGGTCCGGCGGTTGCCGAACATTGAGAAACTGATGGTTGGCAGGGGACCGCCGGGAACTGTGAGGGTGAGAGTGCCCGGAGCGGGCGGTGCGGTCTGGGTCCAGCCGGGCTGCTGTTGCTCACCAATCGTGTAGGTACCGGGCGCCACCGGAGGAAACTCAAATTCTCCGTTGCCGTCGGTTGTCGTGGTCTGGTCCGGCTGGCCGTCCCCATTCGTATCGAGCCAGATCGTCCAGTTGGGCAGACGCGCCTCGCCGTCGGCCGGCTCCCAGAGACCGTCGCCGTCAAGATCGTTGAACTTGATCCCGGTAATGATATGCCCGGCCGGTGGGACATCACCTCTGGGCGTGATCTCCACGCGATAGTCCTCCACTTCGCCTTCCTCGCCGTAGCCTGCTGGCGATGGGAGCCTGTCCACGCCCACTTCCATCCGATAGATGCGGAATCGAGCATAGGTCCATCCGCTCTTCGCCATGGACGGGACCTTGACGGTCTCCGTCATAGCCTTGGGAACACCCGCCCCCGTATCATTGATGGTGACAAATCGTTCTTCGGGGTCTTTGAACGTGCCGTCCTGATCGTAGTCAATCCAGCCGACCACGGCAACCAGGACCCCGGCCGGCGCATTGACGTAGACCAGGACCGTGGCAAACTGATCCACTTGCAGACCCAGTGGGAAGGACACGCCATCGTCGCTATCCCCATTGGCCAGCGGCCCCGGCAGGCCGTCCGGCTCGGCGTCCACGGAATTGCCCATCCTCACTTCGCCCACATCATGATACGGCCCGCCGCTATCGTGCAGCGTCTTATAGGAATCGGGCGCATCGCCGAAGTCGTATTCCCCGGCTGGTGGAGCGTCCTGACAGGAGTTCAGCGAGAGAAGGAATGCATCCGCAGGATCAGTGTCCGCATGAACGGGCCACGTGCCCCCTCCGCACGGCCCTTTGAACAGTGGCACGGGTGTCTGCACATTCGCGGAGTAGGCATCGGGATGGGCCGGCGGGACGTGGGAGATCACACCTTCCAGCCGAATGGACTGTTCCGGCCGAAAACATATGCCAAGGTCCGGCAGTGCGATCTCAACGTGCACATCGAAGAAACTGTCGGCGGTACCGGAGGCGGTATACGGCGGAACGTCCAGGATGCCGGGCGTGTTGTTGGCCCGCTCCTCGATCTGGCCGGTCGAGGGCTTCGTGGGGTGTACGTGCATCTGCACCGCCCCGACGATCGGATCGACGCCCTGCAGGTTTAGCTCGACAAGCCTGGTGGCTACCTCCTCACGCCCATCCTGATCGCTGTCATCAGCGGTTCCCACCGTCGGACCGTCAAAGAAGACCTGCTCTTTCGCCGGCCCGCTCAGATTCGTCCGGACCAGACCGATGCCCGGGATGTCCATCTCGAGGCGCAGGCACATGCCAAACACATCGACCTGCCCGCCGGGAGTTGGGCCGTCGCGGCCAACCACAACCTCGTAGTCCTCGACTTCACCGTAGGGAAGACCCCAGGGTGGTTCCGGCCCCGTATTCACAACGTAGAACCGCGCGAACGTCGAGCCAGTCAGGGCGCCCGTCGGCACAGTAAACGTCACCACGTTCACGACACCGGCGGTAAGCGGTTGCTGAATGATGCTCTCGCCCGCATCCCAACTGCCGTTCTGGTCGAAGTCGATATGTCCGCGAACGCTCCAGTCGGGGGCGGTCACCCGCGTCAAATCAATACGGACGCTCGCCTGCTGGCCCGGGATCAGCGGCGTGACGAACGCCACGCCGTCCTCGTCATCGTTACCGTCGTTGTCGTCGCCCAATGCGTGCGGGTCCCTCTGCATGACCGGCTCGCCGTCCACACGAGTGCCCAGAAGAACGGTCGAGCTCACGGTCAGATAAAGATCACTATACGGCTGCGGGGCATCGCCGTGTTCCTCTTCATACTCCGGCGGCGTCCCTTCGCGAACGTTGCCGAAGTCAATCTCGTCGAGGGTGGCCTCGGGCTCCAGACCGATGACCCAAACCCCCGGCCCGCCATCGATCTCGGGATACGTCTGGCGCCAGCCGGACTGCACCACCTCATCCACCTCATACGCTCCTGGCTCCAGACGGGTGAAGGCGTAGTCGCCGTTGGCGTCGGTCGTCGTGGTCGTCAGCATCTTGCCGTTCGTATCCTGCAGAATGATCTGCCAGCCCTCAAGGCCGGGCTCGCCGGGGTCGCGCTGCCCGTTACCGTTGGTGTCGTTGAACTTGGTGCCACGAATGCTCCCGGTCTCGCCCGGAGGCTGCGTTCTCCGATTATGAAAATCCTGCGTAGTGATGACGCCACCCAACACGGTGACGCCCTCGACGCAGGGCTCATCGCCCGCCCAGCCCGGCTGCATCTCCTCGCAGACGCGATACGTCCCTGGCTCAACGTCGGCAATCCGGTAGTACCCATTGCCGTCGGTCAGGCCGCTGGGCTCGCCGGGATCCCGCTGGCCGTTCCCGTTCAGGTCGATATAGATCCGCCAGTTCTCCAGGCCTGCCCCCGTATCCGCGTCGCGCTTGTGGCCGTCCAGAATGCCTGTTTGTTGAGGTGGCCCTCCGCCCCCCTCGACTGTGACTGTGACCGTCGCGGTATCGGTTCCGCCCTTGCCGTCTCCGGCGGTATAGTCGAACGTGTCGGTGCCCGTAAACCCTGGATCGGGAGTATACGTGACGTGGCTGCCATGATTGACGGTCGAGCCGTGAGAGGGGTCTGTCGCACTGTTGATGTGCAAGGGATCGCCGTCCGGGTCGCTGTCGTTGTTCAGCACGTCGATGTCCACGGCCGTATTCTCGCTCGTGGACGCCGTATCATCGACAGCCGCCGGCGGATTGTTCCCCGGCGGCGGGCCGCCCTCCTTCTTGTCCCAGAACTTGTTGCCGGTCGTCGTGCCGCTCAGACCAAGATAGTCGTACTGGATCCAGTCGTCCGACTGGACCGAGCCGCCCACCGTCGTGGCCCCCTCAGAGGTGTACCCCGAGAGGTTCGTCTGTACGATATTGAAGTAGTCGAAAGCCCCTTCGGCTTCCAGGCCGTACCAGCCGTCCGAATTCGTGGTCGTGCTGGTGATGTAGGTCCCCTGCTGGCCGCTGTTGTTGGACCCGTACAGTGTGACGGTCACGCCGCCCAGGGCCTTGCTCTCGTCGCCCACGCTGCCCTCATAGACCCGCCCCGACAGCGTCGCCGCCAGAATGCTGCCGCCCGGGACGAGGACGGCGCAGAATGCCACAATGGTTGCCACCTGAAGTTTGCCATTCATCTCTCTGCCTCCATCAGACAAGGACCTCATACGAGAGGGATACGGTCGCCGGCTTTCATCGGCTCCAGGGTATGTCACGGACGGCCGCGATCGGCATGCACCCGGCCCCAAAGTTCGGTCACAGATTATCGGACATGTTCTTTACCAGTATAGCCCCTGGCGAACGGAGTTCAAGGAAATTCGCCACCGAGACAAGGGAAGGGTCACTTCGAGCGGCCTCGGAAACCGAGGGCATAGAGGTCCGCATCACGCAATGTGAGCCGCAGGCGCACCGGCCGGCCGGCCAGGGCCCCCACGTCGCTGCCTTGCTGCCATGTCACGGTGTGCTCGACAGCATCCCCATAGATTTCAGGGCAATCGGAGAGTGCGAGCCCGGCGGCAGTGCGGCCGTCAAGGTCTTCGACCTGCACCTGCAGACCGCCTGCGGCAGAGGTAGAGAAGTTGATGACGAGCCTGTCACCCGCAAAAACGAGCGGCTTTGTCAGAATCTCACCGCCGGCGAAAGAGGCGTGCAGGGAGACAAAGCCATCGATCCGGCACGTATAGCGGCGGGTCTTGGCGGCCTTGCTCTCATAGTAATAGCCTTCATTCGTGTAGAGAGACAATTCCTTGCCGCCGCCCGGCAACGGTGATTCGGTCTCGACCAGACCCCACCAGATGTAGTTGCTGCGGTTGTGCCATTTGTCCGCGTTGAGCCCCGGTCGAATGAACGCCTCTGCCCAGCGACGGAACGCCCGACCGTCCCGGCTGCTCATGAATAGCCCCTCTGTCAGCGAGCCGCGCTCCGGAAGATATCGCGTCGGGAAGCCAATGAGCAGGTGGGGGGCACGATAGTACGGCATCACGCCGTTCGTATAAAGGTGTTCTTTCGGAGCATCCGGGAACTGGAGCCACTGCGGCTCGGACCAGTGGAGGAAATCTCTCGAGGTGGACACTTTGATGTCCCGCCGCCCGTCGCGGAAATCCCGAAAATAGCAACGGTATTCCTGCCGGAGCATATCGCAGAATGCGAGATTCTGCGAGTCGAATGCGCCTTGCGTCAAGATCGGCTTGTCGGCCAGCAACTGCCAGTGCAGACCGTCGCCGGACTTGAAGGCCAGAAGCGCCTGGTGGTATTCATCCTCGCCCCGGGCGACCGCCTTGTACCTGGCGTCTGAGGGACACTGGGGGTTCGTATCCTTGAACGGCACGAAATTGTGTGTCCCGGGGCCCACCCAGATGATGTTGTTCTGTTTCGAGCCCTGGAACTCGACCAGACCGAGCGTGGGCCGTTCCCAATGAATCCCATCGCGACTCTGGGCGTAGCAGACGACGGCCCGATGGGTCTGTTTCCCGTTGCTCATGTTGTGGTTCCAGCCGCGGTAGTACATGCGATAGAGCGGCCCATCCTGAAAAATGGTATGATATCCGCACGAGTTGCCCTCCCACGGTTTGTCATGCACCATGACAATCTCCTGCGGCGCCGGCTCATGCAGGCGTAGCTCGATGTCACCCTGCATCCGTTCGATGAGATAACGGTCGACCAGCAACTCCCATCGGCCTGCAATCTGAATGGCGTCCTGCGCCAGGGCACAGGCCGTGTTCCACCCGCCTGCGAAGACGAGGGCACATGCAATACGTCGTGAAATCCAGTGCATGACGTCGCTATCCTCCAATCCGGAACATGACCACGTGAGACTCGACCGACGCCAGTTTGCGGATGCGTCAAAACCACCCTACTGGCTCGCTCTGATTATCGGCGGGAAGGCACCGACTTTCAAGCCTTGCCCTTGACCTGACCGGGAACGTGAGTCCGCACGTCCTCGGCGGCAGACGGGCGTTTTCCTCTTGCGTGTCGCGACCACCGCAGCCAGAATGTAACCGGTTCGTAATCGTTGCGACAACCGACCGGAGCAGTTGCGCGTAGAAAGACCGCCCAGAACAAGAGAGCCGGACAATGAGACTCGCAGTCATCACCCCCATGCGACTCCTTTTGCTGGTGCTGTCGTGTGCCGCCGGTCCCGGGCTCGCCGCCGAGACAAGAAAGCCCAACATAGTTCTTATTCTCATCGACGATCAGGGCTACTATGACCTGGGTTGCTACGGCGCGACGGAATTTGCCACGCCGCGCATCGATGCGATGGCGGCCCGGGGCGTGCGCTTCACCGACTACTATGCCGCAGCGCCGATTTGCAGTCCTTCCCGTGCGGGTCTGCTCACCGG
>CAYFUB010000530.1:0-31793 GCA_964346195.1 uncultured Pirellulales bacterium | reverse complement strand
CTGGATCATCCGAATATCGCCCACGTATTCGACGCCGGCACGACAGAAGCCGGCCGGCCTTACTTCGTGATGGAATATGTCAAAGGCATGTCCATCACTCGATACTGTGATGAGCACAGGCTCGATGTTGAACAGCGACTCAGGCTGTTTCGAGAAGTCTGCGAAGGTGTGCATCATGCGCATCAGCAGGGAATCATACACCGCGATATCCAACCCTCCAACATTGTGATTTCTATGCCTGGAGACCGGGTGGTTCCCAAGATTATCGACTTTGGTATCGCCAAGGCCGCTGCCAGCACCCTCACCGAGAAGACCATGTTCACCTTCCAGGGCCAGTTGCTCGGCACGCCGGAGTACATGAGTCCGGAACAGGTGGATCTGGCTACTCAAGATATTGATACTCGTTCAGACATTTATTCCCTGGGTGTGGTTCTTTATGAACTATTGGCCGGTGTTCTTCCCTTCGATAGAGAATCCTTACAGAAGGTTGGACTGGCAGAGCTTCAACATACGCTGAGAGAGTTGGAGCCGGCATCGCCAAGTATCCGGTTAGCGAATATGGGGCAGCAGGCTCAGGCGATTGCGGATAGCCGCATGACGCAGGTCGTGCCGCTGGCTAGGCGTCTGCACCGCGAATTGGAGTGGATTCCGTTGAAGGCTATGCGTAAAGATCGCTGCCGTCGATACAAATCCGCCTCCGACATGGCAGATGATATACAGAGCTACCTCAATGGCAATCCTCTTTCAGCCGGTCCGGAGACGGCCATGTATCGCGTACAGAAGTTTGTGCACAAGCACGCCGGCTCCGTGGCCATGGTAGCTCTGCTGGGCGTAGCAATTGTTTTAGGCTTGGTGGCCAGTATATTACTCGCCTGCAGAGCAGAACGGGCCCGCCAGCAAGAGGCCGCAGCTCGCCAGCAAGTTGAACAGGCTCTGGTACGTGCTGAGAAAGCGGAAAGGATTGCTCAAGAGCAGCGCAAGGTGGCCGAAGAGCGAGCGGAGAAACACCGTCGTTTGTGGTATGTCCACAGTATCGCCCTGGCGGATGTAGCTTATCGTGACCTTAATATTGGTCGTATTCGTAAGCTGTTGGACGCGTGTCCTGAGGACCTTCGCGCCTGGGAATGGGATCACCTCAACTATATCTCGGATACGTCCAGTAAAACGATACGTAGTCAAGATGGAGGGCTCTTGACAATCAGCCCTGACCTCAAACGAGTCGTTACTTCGGGCAGTGACGATAATACGATCAAAGTATGGGACGCAGCGATGAGTGCCGAATTAATGATCCTGCGCGGGCATGAGGACAAGGTGGGACCTGTTCGGTTCAGCCCGGATGGCAAGCGGATCGCCTCAATTAGCCGGGATGATAGCATAAGAATATGGGACATGGCAACAGGAGATGAACTGACGATACTGCAAGACGAGACATTGGTTACTAGAGTGGCCTTCAGTCCGGACGGCAAACACCTCGTCTCAGGTAACTGGGCCAACATGGTTAAACTATGGGATTTGGTTACCGGTACCAAAATCAAAACATTTTATGGACACGACAAACCCATATTGTCGGTTTCGTTTAGCCCGGATGGTACGCGCATCATCTCCAGTAGTGCCGATGGGACGATCAGAGTCTGGGACGCAGTTACAGGTGCCGAAGAGATGACACTACGAGGGCACAGTGGCTATATCCGATCAGCAACGTATAGCCCGGATGGTACGCGTATCGTCTGCGCTAATGAAGACAAAACAGTTAAAGTGTGGGATGCGGCTACTGGGGCCGAACTGATGACTCTGCGCGGGCATGATGGAATGGTCGAATCGGTGGCATTTAGCCCAGACGGTGCACAAATCATCACGGGCGGCGAGAGTGGGGCAATTAAGATATGGGATGCTGCAAGCGGCACCGAATTGACCACGCTTTTGGGACACTTTAGGCGAGTCACCGGTGTATCCTTCAGCCCGGATGGCAGACGCATCGTATCAAGCAGTTATGACGGGACAGTTAAAATATGGGAGCTTGAACATGATCCTACGGCTCCTCTGACATTGAAGGGACGCCATGATAGTATGGCTTTTAGCCCGGATGGCAAACAAGTTGTCACCGGCAGCGGTGGCGAAGACAAGACCATCCAAGTATGGAACACCGTCACTGGCAACGAAGCAATGAGAATCAATCATCCCGGCGGCCATGTGGCATTCAGTCCTGATGCCAAGCGCATCATTTCAGCCGATGGCAATGACATTCATGTCTGGGACGCCTCAAGTGCCAAGAAACTTATGACACTCGCCGGCCACGAGGACACAATCTGGTCCATGTCGTATAGCCCGGATGGGACAAGAATTGCATCTGGGAGTGAAGATAAGACGATCAGAATGTGGGATGCTGCAACCGGAACTGTGGTCATGACACTCCGTGGACACGGTGATTGGCCGGATGATCCTAGTTTTAGCCTGATCTGCTCGGTCGCGTTCAGTCCGGACGGTAAGCAACTTGTATCGAGCAGTTATGATGGCACGGTCAAGATCTGGAATGTAAAGACCGGAGGGGAAGTCACGACCCTGCGACAATCATACCTGGTGAGCGATGCAGCCTTCAGTCCAAACGGAAGGCAAATCGTGTCAACATACGGTGGGACGATCCGGGTTTGGGACGCAGCGACAGGCAGCGATTTGATGACCCTTGAAGGACACGATAAAGAGATTATGAGTGTCGCATTCAGTCCGGATGGTAAGCGAATCGTCTCAGGTTCAAAGGATGAGACCATCAGGATCTGGGATACAGAAACCGGGCTCGAAATCACGGCGCTCACAATAGGCGGCAAGATCAAGGGAGTCTCCTTCAGTCCTGACGGTAAAACCATTGCCACTGTCAGTGAAATTGCCGGGACGTCCGGCTGTACGGTCACACTATGGAAGTCTGCTGCGCCTGCCAACGGTGAAGGACCCAGGTGAACTGGCGCAGCGGTGCCGAGAGTTGTGGACTACCGGCCACGCCAGGTAAGCGAAGCAGCCCGCAAAGCCGTCGGTGAGTTATACAAGAAATACGGGTATTACCACGAGGTGATGAGTAAACTTCGGGTTGATAAAACCCTTGATGAGCCCGTGGGTAAGATTACCTTGCAGATTGCCAAAGCCCGCTCGTGGGAGGAAGCCATAAAACTCGGGAGAGAAATTTGGGAGGTGGTCAACTGGCCTGGCAGGGAGATCGAGACCTACCGTGTGGCGCTTGGCAAGGCCGAGATGGCAAACCGTTTGGAGCCAAATGACCGGAGAATCCTCGCTTTGCTGGGCGTGGCTCAGTACCGTGTGGGCGCATATCAGGATGCCCTTATGACAATGATCAACGTCGAAAAGATGCGAGCTGACGCTCATTTGGAACCTGGGCCCTCTAGTTTCGCAATTATGGCTGCGGCCCTGCATCAACTTGGCCGCGACACCGAAGCGCAAGCAGCCCTCAATCAGCTTCGTGCTCTGCTTGAGGATCCAAAGTGGGTTGAGCACCCTACAGGACAAGCTGGTGCGATTGAAGCAGAAAAGCTCTTCGCCGGCGAAAACACTAAACTTTATTCCGTATGGCAGTCTATTGAAGAGGGCAGACTAAAGGACGCTGTACAACTGATAGAAGAGCTGCGGTCATCGAAAGATGCAGAGACTGCTGCACGTATAGAAGGTGCTGTCAAGTGGTTACGCAAGGCGTACTACAATGCTGCCCAAGATATGATAGTCGATGGTAAATTCGCCGAAGCGATTAGCGACTATGAAGAAGCGGTGCGTGTCGACCCGGGCTATGCGCCTGCGTTTGACGGCCTCGCCTGGTTGCGGGCCACGTGCCTGGCGGCCGAGTTCCGCGACGGTGACAAGGCGGTTGAGCAAGCCACCAAAGCCTGCGAACTGACGGACTTCAAGAACGCCCACTACGTCGGGACCCTGGCGGCGGCCTATGCCGAGGCCGGCGACTTTGATGCCGCGATAAAGTGGCAGAAAGAAACGATAGATTTACTGACCGAGAAACAGGAATACTTGCGTGCCGATTTTGAAGAGCGGCTGAAACTATACCAATCGGGCAAGCCGTACCGCGAAAGTCCATAAGCCGGAAAGGCCCGAGGAATGGGCGGGTGGGGGATTAGGGCCCGGACACTTGCTGCCGATCCAGCGTCGCACGAAACACACATAGTCGCAGGGTGGGTCCTTGACCCACGCGTTCACCCTGACCAGAGCGTACCTTACGCGTGGGTTGAGAAGGGCTCCCAAACGCGGTATCTTGCGTTTGGGGACCCGAACCCACCCTACATGGCTGATCGGGGGCAAGGGGCCTTGACACGTGATCCGGGTCACGTGGCAGGGGGCCCCATCGGGCCCCGTTTGGCATTGCGGTTCATGGTTGGCGCCCGTCGGGGGGCCGCGTCCGTTCGCCCGAGCTTCTCGAGTTCCGGCAGCGACGTTTCCGTGAATTTGATGATCTCGTTCATCATGAGGACCGATTGATAGGGGTACTTGCCGACAGCGGTCTCGGCCGAGAGCATGACGAAATCCGTGCCGTCGATGATCGCGTTGGCGACGTCCGTGACCTCAGCGCGGGTGGGACGGGTGCTCTCGGTCATGTGCTCGAGCATCTGCGTGGCGGTGATGACGAATTTGCCGGCCCGGTTGCACTTGCGGATGATCTGCTTCTGGATGACGGGGACTTCGTAGATGGGGATGGCCACGCCCATGTCGCCGCGGGCGATCATGATGCCGTCGGCGGCCTCGATGATCTCGTCGATATTGCGGATAGCCTGGCGGCTCTCGACCTTGGCCACGAGCCGGCAGCCGGGCAGATGCGGCTTGACGAGGGCCGCCGCTTCGAGAACGTCGTTCGCGTCCCGCACGAACGACAGGGCGATGTAATCGACCTTGTGCTCGATCCCGAACCGGATGTCGTTCTTGTCTTTCTCCGTCATCCCCTGGAACGCCAGCTTTGCGCCCGGCATGTTGATGCCCTTGCGCTCCTTGAGAATCCCGCCTTCGATCACGGTCGCGCGGATGCTGCCGGCGTGGACGCTGTCGGCCCGCAGGGCGAGATTGCCGTCGTCGATATAGATCATCTGCCCGGGCTTGATCCGGCGCAGGTCGCCCGCGTAGTCGAAGGGGATGGTCTTCGGGCCCTGCGTCTGCGGCCTGGATGCGGAGCGCCGCGGCGCGACGGGCGTCAGCCACACGACGGAGCGGTCCTTGAGAACCCTGGTCTTCTCGCCCTCGAAATGGCCGATGCGGATGCGGAAACCTTCGAGGTCCTGCATGATACGGACGGCCCGCCGGTATTTCCTGTTGATGGTGCGGACCAGGTTGATGGATTCCAGGTGCTGCCGGTGTGCGCCGTGGGAGAAATTCAGCCGGACCGCGTCCAGACCGGCGCGGACCATCTTGCGCAGCACGGTATAGTTGTTGCTGGCCGGTCCCAGCGTAGCCACGATTCCCGTTCTCGGCATCGCGTCAAACCTCCGCTTCATCATCTACGATCCACCATTTACGACTTACGATTCACGATCAACACTGGGGCAGGATACCACGCGATTTGCGACGTGTCCATGCAACGAAGTGTAAAGTGTCAAGTTTGAAGTGTGAAGTAGAGAGTGGCCCTGAAACTTCAACTTGAAACTTGACACTTGAAACTCCAAAGCCGAGACTCTCGGCACGAATCGCCAAAAATGGTTGGAACCCTGACAAGCCCCGACGCGCAGCGGCGCTGCGGGCCCGGATGCGCAGCAGTGCCGGGAGCAAGGAGTAGAAAATCAATGGCTGGGAAACGAATCCGATCGATTGCCGTAATGACGGGTGGGGGCGACTGCCCCGGGCTGAACGCCGTGATTCGAGCCGTCGTGAAGACCGCGATCAACAAGCACGGGCTCGAGGTGTGGGGCATTCAGGACGGATATCTCGGGCTGATCGAGAACCGCATGGACCGCCTGAGCTACAATGACGTCAGCAACATTCTGACGGTCGGTGGCACGATCCTGGGGACGAGCAATATTGCCAACCCCTTCCGGCTCGCGGTCCCGAAGGGCCGCCGGCTCCAGTACCGGGACGTTTCGGACGATTGCCTGCGGGTGCTCGCGGAGCGGAAGATCGAGGCCCTGGTTTGCATCGGGGGTGACGGCACGATGGCGGTGGCGGCCCGGCTGGCGGAGAAGGGGCTGACGATTATGGGCGTGCCGAAGACCATCGACAACGACCTGTACGGCACGGATGTCACGTTCGGCTTCGATACGGCCGTGACGACGGCGACCGAGGCCATCGACAAGGTTCACACTACGGCCAGCTCGCACCATCGCGTGATGATCGTGGAGGTGATGGGCCGATACGCCGGCTGGATTGCCCTGCATGCGGGCGTTGCCGGCGGCGCTGATGTCATCCTCATCCCGGAGATTCCTTACGACCTGTCGAAGGTGTGCGAGTACGTTATCGGCCGCTCGCGCCGGGGCAAGAGGTTCAGTATCATCGCCGTCGCCGAAGGCGCGCGGGCGAAGGACGGGCAAATGGTCGTCAGCCGGCGCATTGCGGGCAGTCCCGACCCGATCCGCCTGGGCGGTATCGGACACAAGCTGGCAAATGACATCGGGGCCCGAACGGGTCTGGAGTGCCGGGCCGTCATCCTCGGGCACGTTCAACGGGGCGGCACCCCCACACCGTACGACCGGACCCTCGCGACGAATTTCGGGCACACCGCCCTTGAGTTGCTGGTGAAGGGCCTGAAGAACCATCTCGTCGTTTTGAAGGACGGCCGATTCTCGAGCATCGGTCTCGGGCAAGTGGCCGGCCGGATCCGGACGGTCCCCAGAAATCACGCCCTGGTCAGAGCCGCCGTCGCCGTAGGCACAAGTTTCGGCGTGTGAACGGTCGTCGCGCCGCGCAATGCAGGCTGATACCGATTCCGATTGAGTTCTTCGTAGTACAGCACGAGCGCTGGGTGGCATCGTCAAGACCGAAGGTCTTGGCGATGGTTCCTGCGGATGCAGCAAGACCGTTGCCAGGCTGCGCTTGACGATGCCACCCGGACATACGAAATTCTCAATCGTAATCGGTATAGGAGGGTGTGTGAGAAGCTCATTCTCTGGGTGGCATGGACAAACTTGTTTGTCCATGTTTGCCAGGATTAGCTCTCTCTCACACCGGAAGAGACGCTCAAACGAGTTTGAGCGTGCCACCCGGCGATTCCCGGGATCGCGCGTGGTCAGGGCTTCTCACATACCCTCTGAGAGCCTGCCCTTGTGGACTTGCTGTCCGGCAGGACGGCAGTAGGAGCGAATGATGGTTCGCCCCTGCATCGTCGAAACCTCCACCCCGGATCATTCCCGTCCCCCCGGTTGGCAGGTCGCGGCCGCGGTTTGGGGTTGCGTACTCTATTTTGTTCAAAAGCCTCGGTTAAGGCGTCTCCCCGGTTGACCGATAGAGGTGTCATGGCAGGCGACAATCGGTAGGCGCGAACCATGATTCGCCCCTACGAGGTGGAGATTATGAGCAAGGAAATGGAACCGTTTCAATTCGACCTGACGGACGCCGAGAAACGGCTGTGCGATTGGGTCGCCCGGCAGGCACGTGCGGGAGTGTTGCGCATCCGTTATGAGGACGTAAGAGCGGCGCTGGACGTTCCGGACGAGCAGCTCACGCGCATCCTGAGGGATATGCGGGAGCGCCGGGATGGCATCCACGAGATGGTGGAGTCACCTGTCGTGAACACGCGGACGCCGTACTTCGACGTTCCCCTGCGGGCACGCTGCATCTGGGATGATTACTGCCACGCGGAGAAGGAGACGACCAGTCCGCTCGCGGTGCAGAACGTCGCGCAGCAGTTCGCTGTCTCGTGTTGATGGGAATCGGCAGTAAAGGTCCGCCGGGTCCGCCGTGCGGGCGGGACCGGCCTCGGTCTGTCTGAATGAGAGGGTCACGATGAATTGCACCAAGCCAAAACCCAGTCTGCAGGACCAGCAGATCAATTGTTATCGACTCTGGATGAAACCGAAAGCGCCGCAGAGGAAGGTCGAGCGGCGCGGTCACGTCATGCTGGGACAATACCTGCTCAATATGAAGAAATAACCCTTATATACAACCGGCCGGGCAGGCGGTATATTGCGGAGGATGACAAGGAACAAGCCGGCATCCTGGTTTGGGTTCCCACGTGTGATATCTCGCGTTTGGGGTCTCTTTCACCCGCGACGATTGAGCGTCGCGCTGCTGACCATGGTATGCGTGCTCTTCCTCACCCACATTCCACAGGCGGCCTTGCCACGGGCCTTGCAGCATACTCTGTTCGACAAGTTTGAGCACTTTGCCGCCTACGGCGTCGTCGCGCTGCTGTTCGTTTTCTCATTGAGGAAGCCTCTGCGCTCAGGGCTGTTGCTCGGGGTCCTCCTGGCCCTCGCCCTGACCGGCGCCTTGGATGAGATAACGCAGCCTTTCGTCAACCGCCAGGCGAGCCTCGTGGATTACACGGCCGACCTGGCCGGCATTGCCTTTGCCTCTGTGTTCGCTTTGTTCCGAAGACCGCACAGAACTCACGTGGAACAGCCGCCTTCTTTTGCGCGGTCGCGCGCCCGGGACTGAGCGTATCTCTCAGACCGGGTGCCTGGCGAACCGGTGGGATTGGATCCTCGAAGCATCGGCGCGCAGGGCCGCCAGGCAGTGTGGGCACAATAACTGGCCGGAATCGATCTGCTCGAGCTGGGCAGCCGGGATGCCTGCTGACTCGCAGCATTCACAGTAGCCGGTCTCTTCGTATTGCGGATTGTGCGTTGCCGATTGCGGGTCTCCAGGAGCAACCTCCTGTGGTTGCCCTGACTCGTTTGGGCAGGCACAAGGGGGGGACTCCAAACGCGATACATCGCATCCGGGAACCCGGCCCGCCCCTACAACTCTCGCCCGCTCGTCCTCCGTCTTCTGCTGTCCTGCGGTTTGGACGATCCTGCGCAGCTCTGCCTCGGCCTCGGCTCTCGCGCGGGCTTCCGCCTCGGCCTTGGCCGTAGCGCGTTCGACGACCTCCGTGAAATGGCGTACTTTATCGAGGAACTGCGCTTTGAGTGCGGCGACCTTCTGGCTGCTCTCGGCCATCATTTGTCTCTGCGCCTGCTCCCTGATGGCCTGCTCCCACGTCTCCAACGCGATCTTCTCGGCCGTCTCGCGGTCGGAAACAGCGGCCTTGGCACCTTGGGGTCTCAAAGCCCGCGACCCGGCCTTGTTCTCTCCCGGCAGCTTCACGGACCACCACCAGCGGTCCCCTCGCAGGAACAGCTTGCCCGGCAGCGTCACTCTCAGCACTTGTCCTTCCATCATGGTTCCTCAGGTGCCCGACAGCAGGAAGTTCTGTCTTGGCGCCGGCTCCTCGATCTCCGTCTGCGGCGCCATCCGGCTTTCCTCCGGCGGCGTGTTCTTGTCCAGCCTGCAAAGGCCATCGAACATCGCGGAAAGGTCCTTCTGTATACCTCGTCTCGACGAACCGCGCCCCACAGGCTCGGAAAGGCACGTGGGCAGGGGCGAATAATCATCCGACCCTGCCCGGACCTCGGCCGCCAGCGCCCGGTATTCCATGGCGCCCCGGCATCGGGGAGCATACAGCAGAACCGGCTCTCCCGCGCTCGGCGCTTCACACAACCTGACGTTGCTATGGATGACTGTATTGAAGACCAGCGGCCCGAAGAGCTCTCGCATCTGTAGCTGGATCTGCTTGCTCAGGGTAGTTCTGTCCTCGACGAGCGTCAGGAGGATATTGAGGCGCCCCGCGGCGTCGGGATGAAAGCGCTCCCGGATCAGGCGGATACTCTCCATGACTCTTCTGAGCCCTTCCAGAGCGTAGTAGTGGGCCTGGACAGGCACGATGATATCACTGCTGGCGACCAGGGCGCCAATCGTCAATACTCCGAATGCAGGCGCGCAGTCGATTACACATACATCATATTGGGCCTGAACCAATCTCAACTGTCCGGCCACGACCAGGTGCCTGCCGGCGATTGGCGCCAATTCGACCTCCGCGCCGGCCAGAATGATGCTGGCCGGCGCCACCGACAGCAGGTCCATAGCTGTTTTGAGAATCACGTCGGCCAAAACCACGCGCGGATTGGTCAGCGCGTCGTAGATGGTCCGCTCCAGAGCGTCGGGGTCGTACCCCACACCGATGGTGGCGTGCGCCTGAGGATCGAGATCGACCAGAAGGACGCGCTTTCTCATTTCGGCCAATGCGGCGGCCAGATTGACGGCCGTGGTGGTCTTGCCGCAACCACCTTTCTGATTCACAACGGCAATTGTTCTCATGGCGTATAGACCCTCTCTTGCACCCTCCGTATCGGTCCTGCGGGGAATCACCTTTACCCGAGCGAGGAGACCGTTCTTCGGCTCGGGAGAGGCAGGCCCCCGATTCGCCGGGCTCGAAGAACATGCCCATCCTCCTCTTTATGAGTTTTCCGTCGATAAACGGTGGCGCTGATCGCTATCGCCTGGCGACGAACGAGCTGAGGACATACACCCCCACGATCAACGCCGACAGGCTCAGCAGCACGAGCCCGAACAAAATGGCGACGGTTAGCGGACGGTCCTGGATCAGCCCATTCCAAAACCACTGGCGCACGGACTGATCATGCGCCGGTACGTCGGTTCGGCGCACGCGTCCGCTCGTCCGGCCGCTGGTGTGGCCCGGGGGCGCGAGCCCGGCCCTCCGCCCCCTGCTCGTTGACACGTCTCGCGGCGGTCTTCGCCCGGTGTTTCTCGGACGTGCCATACTCGGAGCGGGAACTCTCATCGCCACCGCCGCGCGGTGCGGAAGCTTCATCTCTCGGCCGTCAATCGGTGTCCACGAACTGTCGGCAGGACTCATCACCAACGACTGTGCCAAGGCCCCCACGTCGGCAGCCTTCACCAGCCGATGCGGTCCCTCCCGGAACTCGCGCAGGGCGCCTTGTTGGAGCATGGCCTCAATTTCGCCTTCACTGACCTGGAGCCTCTCGGCTGCTTCTTTCAACGAGCAAAACATGCCAACCATCGGCGTCACTCCCGTCTGTATTTGTCTGACATACGGGGCCCGGCATCAGGGATTCCCTGATTTTTTTTCGGCGATTTGACTGCTTGACTGTAGAAGCGCGACACGATACACAACGGTTCAGAAAACGTCATAACGGGCCGGGACGGAAAGGCGGTGCCGCCATCCGACCTGTCTTCTTAGCATGATTGACTACACCGGGGCCGGAAACCGCCGGTATTCGCGGACCGTAATACGCGTGCACCGAAGTTGACAAGATTTCGTGGGGGTGTTAAAATTTGAATTTCAGGCTTGACGGCCTTCAGGTCCCCATCCTGTGGTTGGCCGCAGGGGGAAGGGGACCCAAACGCGATGTATCGCGGTTGGGAACCCAAGCGGCGCGACCGGGAGCGTTTCGGGGCAGGGTGAAAAATGGTAAGTGGACAGTGGCTACCCAAGGGTGCCACGCTTTGGACGGGGTAAAGGGATACCAAACGTGAGATGTCGCGTTGGGGAATCCAAGAGAGCCTGAAATGCCCGCGGGGGTGTGGGCTCCCGGACGCAAGGCATCGCGTTTGGGGTCCCTTTCAGGCATAGTTGGGCCAGAGTTTATGCTTTCTGTTCGTATCGATGGTCGCGAGGTGGAGACGACGCCGGTCTCGTTGGCGCAGATGGTGCTGGACGGCCGGGTGGACCGGTGCAGTCGAGCCAAGACCTCCGGGGGCGAATCGGAGCAGTCGCTCGAGCAGTCCCTCGGCTCCTCCTATTGTGAAACGCTGACCTCCGAGCTTCTGCAGCGTCTGCGGGCCATGTACTCGCTGGAGCCTGCGGTCGATATGCAGGAGCTTCGCGTCCGCGTCGAGGACCTGTGCCAGTGGCACTGGGCCAGTCCTCATATTGCGGCCCGGTTCTTTTGGGCGGCGGCGTGGCTCAACGAGTTGATGGACCGCCTCGAGAGCGCGGCGGCCTTCTACGACGCCTGTCTCCAGGTATCCTCCAGTGAAAGCCACCTGCGTCTGCTGGCCTACAACAACCGCGGCGTGCTGCGCATCCGTCTGGGCAGACTCGAAGGTGTACAGGACCTGGCGCGGGCGGCGATTCCTGCTGGCGGATTGCGGACGGCAGATTGCGGATTGAAGGGGACCTTTGATGCTCGTCCGCAATCGGCCGGACTGCCGGCCGCCTGTTTCAACCTTCTGAACCTCGTCAACGTCTCTCTGGGTATGGAGAATCTGACGCGGGCGGTCGATGAGGAATTGGCGGATTTCTTTCTGCATTTGCCTGTGGAGGTCCGATCACAATGGCTGGGACCTGAATCAGGAGAGGAGACTGACCAGCCGACGGGAGCACAACTGGGCCGGTCCGGCGGTTCCGAGGAAGGTTTGCTGATCCTGCGGGATCCGACCTTCAGGCGGCTGAACGCGTTGACGACACATCTGGCCGCTCAGGCACGCAGATGGATCGCGGACTGCGAATTGCGGAGCACGGATTCCGGGCGCGCCGCCAGTCCGCTTGTGGCACCGGAGCGTGTCCCAGCCGGGCAATCCGCGGGTCGCGGCTCACCGTCGTTCCTGTCCCTGTGGGAATGCCGCTGCGACGGCGATGGCTCCCGAGCTTTCGGTGTGAGTCGCGGCGCCAGTCCCCCCGTCCTGGCGCGGTACGCCGGACAACCCGTAATCACCGGTCCGCGATCAACCGGTTACGCGGAGGCCGTGAGTCTACTTCTCAGCGAAGACGTACCTTCCTCTTTACTGAGGCTGGAAAGCCCCTTGAGCCGAATGGAGCAGGCCGCGCAGGAAGAGCTGGCGGATATCGAAGGTCGTTTGACTCTGGAGCACCACGAGTTGATCCGGTCGCGCCTGCAAGCCCAGCACCGGCTCTTGTCGGCGCTCAACTACGGCGGACGCCTCGCCGGCTTGCTTGCGCGCGTGGACGCCCAACTCGAGCGAATCGCGCAAATCGAGGCGCAGGAGGAGCATCTCGAGTACCAGAGGGCCTGCGCCAGGCTCAGTTCGGACGTGGAACAGTTCTGCCGGATTACCGATCTGTGTCAGGCCGAGAAAGAACTTGAAGACCTTGGTCGCAGGCTGCAGCGATTGACGATCCAGCCCTCTGCCGAGACGGGCCGGGCCGCCGGCGGCCTGCTCGAGGAACTTGATGCGCGGGTCGCGCGGCACATGGGCCGGCTCAGGCGATTGGAGATCAGGAGGAGGATTCGCGTCCCGTTGCGGCAGATGCGCCGGAACTGGCCGACGGATTGGACGACGCCCGTTCCGGAATCGATGTATCGCATTCTCGCCCAGTGCCATTTGAATGACCCCGACGGCACCATCGAGGATTGGTCGCAACTCAAGGACCAGCTCGATGCGCATCAGGGGCGGTACCATCTGCGCACGGCTCTGGCCGCTTTGCAGGCCAACGGCGTCACCTGGGATCGGATACAAGAGGATATAGCCCGCGCGCTGGGCCTCAAACCGGACCTGTGGCTGATGGCGGCGCCGTTGTTCGGGCTATCCTGCTCGCAGCAGCGAACCGACACGGATGAAGACGCGGCGAACACTCAGGCCGCCCTGTGGGCAGCCGCAGGTCGTCTGTTCAGCGCAATGCCGCAAGCTCTGGACGCCTCGAAGAAGGACCGGGCGAGTGGTCCTATTCAGCAGGCGGGTCACTTGCTGGAGCACGCCTTCCGGCAGACGGCCACAGATTCGAGGAGAACCCTGCGACTCTGGCAGTGCGTCGAGGCCACGCTGTCACCTGTCCTGGCGCGAGGCGGCATTGAGGCGATTGCGGAGGTCAGGGCCCTTGCCGAGAGATGCCTCGACCACTGGCCCGTGGCACAGGCCTCGATCCCGGGACCGGCCGACCCGCGCAATCCGGTGAATCTGTTCCTGGAGTCGTGTGAGAAGGCCCGCGGCCTGGTGGAGGCCGAGCAGCTTCTCAATGCCCGACCGCCCCGGCTCGAGGAGGCAAGAAGGCGTTATGCGGAGGTCATCGGCTCAGGTCTCGACACTCGCGACCAACTCAGACGGGTAGTGACGGGGTTATATCTGGCCGAGTTCCGCCAGCAGGATGCGCCGCAGATGCAGAGACAGATGCTGTCCCGTCTGGAGGCCTGGGTGGAGGCGGTGGCGGACGAGGCAAGGCAGCGCCTCGGCGCGCGGGACGTTGTTTGCGAGATCGAGCGGTCGAGAGCCGCTTTGTCTGCGGGGCAGTCCGTGCCGGTCGCGGGCGGTGCGCCGCCGGGTGGTTCGGCCCGGGACGGAGTCGAGCGCGCGTCCGCCGGGGGCGGTTGTGACGATACGAGGGATGGGCCCGAGACGGACCATCACAATTCGCAAGAGGAACCAGAACAGCCCGGACAGTGAGGCTTGTCTTGTGGAGTCCGGGTCTTGCGCAGGATAATATGTACCGGCTACTGATAAGTACGATATCGTTGATCGGGGCGCTGGGGCTGGCTCAAGCAGCCGGCGCGCAGGGCCGTGAGCCTGTCTCCGGGCAACCAGAGCCGTCCTATGTCATTATTGCCGTTGACGTCTCGGGGAGCATGGAGGACGCCGATGCTCCTGCCGCGGACTCGGCCGGAAGACGGCAGACCCTTCGCGACGAAGGCCAACTGGTCTTTCTGCAACTGCTGCCTTTCCTTCGCTCTGATCTTTACGTCGGTGTGGCTCATTTCTCGGACCGGGTGAGGTACGCGCTGCCGAGCCGGGAGACGGGGCCGTTGCTGCCGTGGGGGCAGACCTATCTGAATGAGTCGGCGTGCCGCAACCTTGTGCGGCCGGTCGAGTTCCGAGCGAGCTTTCGCAGCGATGTGGCCGAGAGCATGAGCTGGGCCGCCGACCGTATTCGGGCCGCACGCCGACAATACGGGCCGGGCCCCGGCAAGCTCATTATCCTCAGCAATATTGAGGCATACGGCAACGCGCGAGAATTGAGTCGCGGCAGCGGCCCGATTCTGGACATGGCCAAGCGTTTGGCGCAACAGCAGATTCAGGTGTATCCGGTCCTTGTGAACAGCGCCCTGCTGCGTTCCGGTGAAGGGCAGATACGGCTATCCGGCAAAGACCTCGCCGCCCAGGACCTGATGCATTCGGCCGCCTCGATGACGGGTGGCAAGAGCTATCGGCTCACGCGCGCGAACGGCTTCGCGGATATTCTGATGGATGTCTTCGGGCTGGGAACGCAGGTTCCCGGTGAGCTGGTCGTCAGTCCGTACGACTGGGCCATCGTGACGGTGGGAACCCCGCTGGAATCGGTGACCGTCGAGCCGCCGCACGGGGCTGAGGGAGCCGGACCCCGCGTGCTGGCGTCGAACGGCGGACTGGAGACCGCCACCGGGATTCGCGCCAACGTCATCTCCTCGCCCTGGCATCGGACCGTGGTGCTGCGCCGGCCCGAGACCGCGAATCTGGTCAACCGTTCCTGGCAGGGGCGCTGGAAGCTCGCTCTCTCGGGCGACCCGTCGCAGGCTTCGGTGCGCATCTACCGAGTACCTGATTTTCTGGTACGGCTGGAGGCGGCGCCGGAGTTGCCCTGGTGGCGACACGAGCGGGTACAGTTGCAGGCCCGTCTGCTCGACCGGCACAAGAAGACCGCGGACCTGCAAGGCCCCGAGTCGCCGGTAAGCGGGCGGGATTTGTCGATTCGCATCAAAGGGACGTCGGCGGACGAGACCGGTTCGTTCGTCCTGGACAAGGGTCAATGGACTGAGCCCGGGCGACTCTATGAAACCGAGCCTTTCACCATCGGTACGGCGGGGCTGTATAAGCTCACCGGTGAACTCCGGGATTCGATCGATATGAATCAGGTCAACATCCCCGTGCTGTACTTCACGAGCGACGTGTACGCACATTCGGAATGCGTGGGCCTGGAGATTGTCGATGCCGCGACCGATCAATCACTTCGGGAAGTACCCCCGGCGGCCGGGCAAGTCCGCATCGATTCGCAAGGCGGGCAGCAGGTGTATTTCCGCATGTCCGGCAAAGGCGAGTTCGATGTCGAGTTGTTGTCGGGTGTGCTGCATCTCGAACCGCTCACGCGGGCCGACTGGTCCCTGAACAAGGATGAAGCAGGCAAACTGGTCTCCGGCCGTGTCGACCTCGTCGAGCGCGATGAGTCGCTCAGGGGCTGGGCCGAAGCGGACGTACGAACGTTTGCCGGCGTTCGACACATTCAACTGCCGAGATTCGAGATGGTCTATGTGCCGGCCCCGCTGCGCGTCGAATGCACCTTCACGGATCCCCGCGCGGCGCTCTGGGTGGGCGAGTTCCACCGGCAACATCTGAACATCTCCGCGTTTCCGGTGTTCGACCGGTTCCGGGATGAGACCTTGCGTCTGTTCCCCGAGAATCTCCCCGAGGCGCAGATCCGAGCCGTCGATATGCGTTCCGGCACGATGCAGATGATGGGCCCGGACAGCCGGCTGCTGGAGGGACCGCAACCGGGCGGCTACGAGGGGCGGACCCTCACCGCCACCTACTTCGTCGAGTCCAGCGTTCCCATACCGCCGGCGGACAGGTGCGAGATCGACGTCAGCGCCGCTATGGCCGACCTCCGGGGCGCTGCGAAGACCTACGCGGTCGTCGATCCGGCGGCAGAGGGACTCTTCAAATGGACGGTTCAGCAGGGACAATTTGCCCGGCAGCGGGGGCCGATTCCAGACACGTTGTTTTGTGGCGAGCCCGTCCGGTTCTGGGCCGAGTGGCGCGCCGACCAGAATGTCTCGGCGGTCCGCTTCGAGATCCCGCAGCCGGCGCCGGCCGAATCCATCTCTGTGGACCTGCCGCTGACTCCGGGGACGAACCAGGTGCAGGTCGAACAGGTCGTGCCCGGCTTGAGTCCCGGGGCGACCCTGCCGCTTTATGTGCATGTGATCATGCAGCCCGCCGGTGCCGATCACGCTTTGCGGCTCAAGCTCAAGGGCGGCCAGTTCCGCGCGGAGGATCGCAGGGTGGTCCTGGAGGACCTGATGGTGGGGGACGGCGCCCCGACGGATATCGCGGGCTACGCGTGGGAACCGGTCGAGGTGCCGCTGCGGGCGGTATTCAGCGGCTACGCTGCGGGCGACCCCCGGCACAGTGCGGTGGTCGAGCAGTTCAAGAAATCGTGTGCCATCACCGTGACCCCCGGAACCGGCGACGCGCAAAACATCACCGGCACAGTCGAATGGTCATCCGTCACGGCCGACAGCTCGAGCGGGACGTGCGAGCTGAAAGGTCATGCCGTTTACATGCCCGCCATTGCGGGCCGTGCCATCGTGGAGCTGACGGTTGATACAGCGGCGTCGCGGACGACGGCCGGCTCATCCGTCCAGCGCGCGTATGCCCACGTCCTGGCGCGCGAGCCGCGCCTGACGGTTGCCGTCCACCGGCTCACGCCCGGCGGCGAAGAGCCCGTGTTCGATTCGCGCCGATGGGTCCGGGGGGACGGCGGTATATCCGCTTTGACGACCCGGCTCTCCACCCGCCTGCGGATCGACGTCTCCAGCGTCGATCAGGCTGCCGCCGGACGGTCGAGCTCGTGGGGGGCCTCGATCCGGCTCCTGCGGCGCCCGGCCCCAAATGCGGAGTGGGTGCCTGCGTACCGCGACTCCGGCGAACTGGCCGCCAGCGGCTCGTTCACGCGCGAGGCCCAGGCTACCGAGAACGGCGAGTATGCCCTCGAGGTGGTGGGGCATGACCTGCAATCCGGCCGGCGCGCCTTGTACTTTCTGACGCCGGTGCTGACCTCCATCCAGCAACATGAAGTGAAACCTGCCACCGCTCCTCCGGCGTGGCTGACTTCACGGGTCCGACAGTGGCCTTTCGAGTACCTTGTGACGCTCTATCAGGATAGCGTCGAAGGGTCCCCTGGACCTGGTCTCGCGTCGGGGGTCCTCGATCTGGGCCGGCAGCAGTCGGTGGCCTTTCAGTTCCAGTTGCCGGGACAGCCCGATACCTGGCTGGACGGCGCGACGTTGCCGGTCAAGACCCAAGCGGCGGACGCCCGGCAGTTGTCGGCTCGGGCGCCCCGGTTCCTGCCCGCGGTCGATACGCTCAAGGACGGGAAACTCCAACTCAGGCTGTGCTCGCAAGGTCTGGAGTTTCTGCGGTGGGAGTATCCGAGTGTTCGTGTTATCCCGCCGGTGCTGGAAGGGCTGGTGCTCAGCGACAGGAGCAGCGGCGGGTCCTTTGCACTGGATCGCGGGGAGTTGGCCTCCGACGGCGCCACCGATCTGTGGGTCCGGCCGGCGTTTCGAGCCGCGCCTGAGCTGGAGGGCCGGTGGACTCCGGCCGAGACGACGGTCTACCTGTGGCGCGACCGCGCCGGTGGCCCGGCGGGCCGCCCGGCGGATGTCCGTGTCCTGGAGCAGTTGCGGGAGCGCGGAACGGCGACACAGGACCGGACGAGCCTGCGGGCCTTCCAGATCGAGGCCGGCGCGACGGACAAAGCCGTCCGGATTCTGCCGCGGCGGGCACGCTGGAGCTTCTGGGGCTGGCCGAGGTTTGGCAAGCAGGAACGATATTGCCTTGTCGCCTCCGTGGCTTACCGGCCCAAAGAGACCTTCGAATTTTCCCCCGACCGGTCCGAGACCGTGCCGGCAGACCGGACCATCGCCGAATGGAGCGATATTTACGCGGTGAACCTCAACCGGCCCGGTGTCGTTCCGTTGTGCTGGTGGCCTCTGGCGGCGGTGCTGCTCATGGCAGTCGTCACGGCGCCGCTGAGGCTGTTCGTGCCGAAGCCGAGCAAGCTCGCTCTCGACATGCGGCTGGAGGAGAATATTGCCATCATTGAGCCGGTCAGGCTCGATAACCCGGTGCTGCTCGATCTGCATGAGACGTCTCTGGCCAGAGAGATGCAGTTGTACACGCAGTACCTGTTCAGCGAGTGGGACATCATGGGGCGGGACCTGGCGCAACGAGCGGGCTTCAAGGCCGGCTCCGCCCTGGGCGCGGCGCTGGGCACTTTCGTCCGCTCTTTGGCTTTCGTCGCGGGTCCGGTCCGTGTGCTTCTGCGGCGTGCCTTCTACGCCCGGCGCTGGGCGTGGGCGGCCATCATACCGAGGGTCAGAGGCGACGCCCGGCGCGTACGCACCGGATTGGTGTGCGTGTGGACCAGCTTCGGCGCCCGGCGCGGACGCGCCTGGTCCAGCCAGAGTGGCCCGATCGAGCTGCCGGGGGAAGGACGGACGGGATTCATCAGTCTGGATCTCCCCTATCAGATGGATGGCGTGGACAGAACCATGCGCGTGACGGTCAGAGTCAGAAGAATGGCGTCCGGGCCCATGGAGACGACCGCTCCAGGCTGGCAGGAAGCCGGCTCCGAATTCAGTTCGTAGAGACCGCGATGCCGAATCGAGAGAGATCAAGTAGAGGAAGGTAGCGATGCGACTCAGTAATAATCCAATCGTCGTACGACCCACGCTGGTTGTGGGCCTCGGTGGTACGGGTGTGCTCGTGTGTCAGTGGGCGGAACATTACGTCCGCGAGCTGTTCGGGCACGTCCCATCATTCATCCGTTTCCTGAAGCTCGATACCGATGCCGCGGATGATGGCGGGCCGCCGGAGGGAATCATGTCCGACTTCATCAACCTGTTCCATTTCCTGGACGTCGGTGAGGTCGTGCGGGACAACGTCAGCTATCCGGAATTCCACCCCCATCTCGACTGGATCCGGGGCTTTCGGGAGGACGCCACGTTTGCCGACTATGGCTGCCAGGGCATTCCGCGGCTCGGGCGCCTCGTCTTCTTCGAGCTGCGCGAGACGGTGATTCACGAGGCGGTCGCGACCCGTTTCAGCAGCCTGCGGACGAGCACGCAGCAGCTCATGGAGGAGCAGTCGGACCAGTACGTCCTGGCCTCGGACGGCGCGCCGGCCGTGCACGTCGCCAGCAGCGTTTGTGGCGGGACGGGGGCGGGCATGCTCATCGACATGGCCTATAACCTGCGCTGGTGGTCGCGCGAATCGTTCCCCAAGCCCGCCGAGGTCATCGGTCATTTGCTGCTGCCGGACGCGTTCCGGGTCGATCCGATGCTTCGGCCGAAACTCGAAGCCACCGCCTGCGCCACACTGGACCAGATTGACTTTCTCAGCGACGAGCGCCGGCCGGACATTCGCGTGAGGTATCGCAGCGACCGCAGCGGCGAAGACTGCTTCCGACGGGATACGGGGCCCTTCAATTTCCTGTACCTGCTCAACGGCCAGGTCGATATGGGCAGCGGTGACCGCAAGCACCTGGTCCGAATGATCGCCCGCGCGATCCGGGCCATGGCGCTGGAGCCGGTGGGGCAGCAGGTTCGGTCGGATGCGAATAACAAGCTGGCGGAAATCCTGCCGCAGAGAGACCCCATCAACAACCATCGGCAGTGCTTCTCGAGCTATGGGTTCTGGTGCGGCACGCCCGGGCAAAAGCGCGCCAACGTCGAGTCCAGAATCCTGACCGAGCTGGAGGGCTTGGGTTCCGACCGCGACCGGGCCCGCTCGGACTACCGCCAGGAGGTGCAACAGAGAATCGCGATGATTCTCGGCGCCGCCCCGGGCGTCAGCGAGTTCATCCAGCCGGTGCTGCCTTTCCGGTGGGAACCGCCCGGTCGGGGGACTTCACAGGAGGTCGTTTCGAGTGTCGTGCAGAACGTCCGCCGGTACCTGGAGAACTCCCTCATCCCGGCAGCCCGCAAAGAGAGTGAGAGGGTCCTCGCGCCGGGCAAGCCCATTGTGGGCATGCTGGAAGCGGCCGACGAGATGATCGAGAGGGACTTCTTCAATGCCGAGCAACTGCGGCCGATGAGCCAGGTTGGCGGATGCCTCGATGCCTGGGTCGAAGGTCTGGAGATCACGCTCAGTCACAAGCAGACCTCGACGGCCCCGCAAGTCAACGCCGTCATCACCGATATTCTCGCGAACATCAAGCAGGGGTTGGACAGCCTGCAACTGAGGGTCTCGCCTCTGTCCTGGACCGGCAGCGACGTGGCGCCACTCGTGGCCGAGACCATGGACACCCGCTGGTCCTCGCTGGCGGAGGCGTTGTTGCACGAGGACACCGTCGCGTCGATTCGGGCGACCCTGCGGGTCTTCGGCCTCAGAAAACAGTCGCTCGAGGCGATCATGGCCCTGTCCTGGCAGCGCAAGATCGCCGGGGAACGGGTCCAGCGCACCGACGGCGAGACTCGCCTGGCGGACTTCTTCTCGACGCCTCTGTGCGCGTCGCTGGAATCGATCGAGGCCTTGAACGCCGTGGCGAACCGGGACTTCCGTCAGAGTCTGATCAAGCCGGTCCTGTTCGACACAATCCTGTCGGTCCGGGAGGTCAAGCCGGACCTGGCCGATGTCAGGGCCGTGGAGGACCGGCTGGCGGCCAGTCTCGGCAAACTGTCGAACGACATGAAGCGGTTCCTGCGGGACATGGAGAACCACGGCTGGCGGATTTTCAAGAACGGGCTGACCGACTCCCAGGCCATTAACGACCATCCCTATTACCGGAGCATCTGCGAGATCTGGCGGCTGGCCGATCCGAAAATCGACCTGGACAAAACGAGAAAGTACGGGGCCCCTCTGGATGTCTCGGTGGTGCAGCAGGTGGCCAACGCCTGTGTGCCGCAACTGCTGACGCATAACTGTGAGGTCAGCCTGCGCGAGGCGAGCGTCGTTGAAGACTACCGGCATCTGACCGGCGAGTGGGTTCAATTGCTGCGCCTGCGCTACGGGTTCTGCCTCGAAGCCATCACCCGGTACAGCAAGTACGTCGCGGCCACGGACGAATACGTCCGACGCATGGGTTTCGAGTATGCGGACCTGTGGCTGGACAAGAACTGGTACATCTCGTTCCGGAGCGCGCTGACGGAATGGAAAAATCGGGTCGGAGTGAACAAGGACATGATGGAGAGGCAGACGTACGAGGCCAATGCGGCCCTGGTGGGCTCGCTCCGCAGGTTGCTGGAAGCCATGAGCGAGCGGCTGCGCAACCAGATGCGGTCCTTGAAGGACCCGGAAGTGAGCATTCGCATGGCCGAGATGCACGGCGGGGCGGACTCCCGGATCAGTCTGATGCTGCACGATCTGCCGCTGGCCAATCCGGACGCGGTATATCAGGGGGTGAGCCGTTGCATGGCTCTGGCGGATGGTCTGATTCAGAACATGAGTCAGTGTGCCACGACCCTGTCCGGCAGTGAGCTGCGGACCGTCAGTGACGTGCTCGAGAAGTGTCGCGGCGATCTGCAGCGGTTCCGTGAGGACTTGGCCGTAAGAAACGGGATGAAATCATGAAGGGCCGCTGAACTAAGGCTGGTGAGAACTCGTGAGAGAAAGTGACGGCCCAACCAAAGCGATGGTTTCGCTGCCCATCCTGTTTGTCGGCGTCGGTCCGTGCGCCGAGAAGACCCTGGCGAAGTTCTCGGAGACGGTCAGATCGCTGAGCCTCCCGGTCCAGGGACCTTTCGGCCTCTTGCTCCTGGACCCCCTCAGCAAAGAGCTGTTCACCTGGGATTGGCCCCAGATCACGGATTTCGAGATTCCCGAATCCCGCGCGCTTCGCGAGAGATCGGAGTCCGTGGGCAACAATGACACTCGCCTTCAGGCATCAGTGTCGTCCCTGGTGCGCCGGTTGCGCTCGGTCGAGCCGGCGGCCGACTCGACCTCTCCCGGGCGGATCCGGATGAACTCCTACGCGACGATCGATTTGTCCGCCGCCGAGGCGGTGGTGTCCGCGCTGCGAGTGGCCCGGGCGCTGCGCCAGGCGGACCCGGCACATGACATGACAATTCTGGGTCTGACGGCCCGGACCGCCGTTACCGATGCCGCGTGTGACGGTGAATGGTTCGAAGCCTGGAAGGAGCTTCTGGCCCGGCTTCAGGAGCAGCCCTTCGCGCAGAGGGTTTATCTGCTCGACGGCTGCGACTCGGACAAGACCTGGTTCGAGAGGCCTGAGCAACTGCATCATCTCGGCGCGGAGTTTCTTCTGCACCACGGGTTCACGTGCCGGGGCCTGCTGCGGCAGAATGAGCGGGCGCTGACCGGTCCGGGGGAGAGCCTCCTGAACGTCTGCGGGTCGTTCGGCTGTCGCACGATTCGGGCGAATCTGCCCGCGGTGGCGGAGCGGATTGCCGAGAGGCTGGCCCGGGAGAACCTCTTGGATTTGTACCATCGGACCGTGCCCGGGGGTTGGCTGGAGAGCGTTGAGGAGCAGGCCCAGTCGCTGGTCGAACGGATTGCCGTGATTTGCGAAAAAGCGGGTTCCGCCAGTTCCGGCATGCCGGGCGCGCGCCGGGGCCGCCCGGGCGGGAGTCTGGTCGCGGACGCGGAGTTGTCGGAAGCCGTCGCCAAGACCGTCAAGTACATTTGTTCGCGCGAGCCGCTCGTGAGTCTTTGTCATTTCTTCCGATGCCTTCAGCCACGGTTCGGCAGGTTGCTGACAAGACAGCGTCTCTGGGAACGAGCGCGGACCAGACGGCTTGTAGTGGAGGCTTTTCGCCGGCAGTATGACAGCACCTACGCGCCGATGAGGGTCTGGCTGTCCGGGCCCGAGACACGATGGGAGGATCGTTTCACGCCCGTGCAGGAGGAGCCTTCCCAGGTCGCGGTCAGTCGGCCCGCCAGCCTGAAGAGCTATCTTGCCGGGTGTGCCTTCTTTGCGCTGGGTCTGGCGTGCATCGGGACGGGACTGTTCTGGCGCGACAGATTCTTCGTGATTGGCGGCGGCCTGGTATCGCTGGCCTCGTCAGTCCTCATGGCTTTGCCGACGGGATGGGTCCGACGCCCCCGCAACAGGATTCATGAGGGGCAGGAGGTGACTCTCTCGGTTCCATTGGTTCGTTATCGCCGGCGCGCGTCCGGAGGGATGCTGTTGATCGCCGGCTTGCTGATTGCCGTGGGCCTGTCCGGCGTCATATGGACGCTATGGCCCGATGTGTGGACGTCCGTGACGGCGATTTGGGCGGTCCTATTGGCCGTGACTGCCGGCATTGGCGTGGCGTTCATTGTCGAATGCCCGACCGAATCGCAAAAAGACCAGGCAAACGCCGAGGAGGCTCCCGGCCATGCGAATCCTCCCGTGTGGCGCTATCGGGCCGCGGGACTGGTGTGCCTGGCATTGGCCTGGGCGACGCTCTGGCTGGGCGCTCCGACGCAGACCGCGGTACATACGATCGTCCAGTGGATCATCCATCTCACCGGTCTGCTGCTCATTGGAATCGGTGCCGTCCTGGCCTCGTTTCCACGGGTGGGCCGCACCTATCTGGTCGACCACACGCCCAGGATACCACAGCCGCTCGCCGGCGGTATTGGCCATCAGCCCGGTGAAAACGAGTTGAGCCGCCGAGTCGCGGCCATGGCGTCGTGGGTCGGCCGTGTGGCATTGGAGCCCGACCGCCATTCGCCACGGCCCGGCGTGACGGACATGCTGCGGGACCGCGAAACGATGTTCGATTTTCTCGCGGCAGATTGGGACAGCCAACTGGCCGAGGCTGTTCGAAACGAGTTGAAAGCCCGCTCGGACAAGACTTTGAAGGCCCTGGCCCTGCAGCCGGTCCTGTGGGCCAACTGCGTCACGAAGGAGTTTCAGGACCCGCACACGGGATGTCCGGATCTGCCCTCACTGTTCGCCCTGCAGGCCGTCAATGCCTGGATCGAATCGCACACGCTGACCGAATTGCTCTCCTTTCTCAAGATCGATATTGCCCGCTTCGAGCGTCTTACCGGTCGTCTCGCCGCGCCGCATTGGCCGGCCCCGCGTACCGAGCCCGATGTGAACGCGAACATCCTGGTGGTGAGCAAGCCGTTATGGGAGGTGTTGGCCCCGCTGACTCAGGTCGGCGGTACCCCGCCGCTGGTGCCGCTTGACTGGGATACCCAGGGAGACACGATTCTGGCCTTGCGTGCGGTGCAGGGACTGGCACAGGGCTGGCGCGGGTTTCCCGGTATGCCGGGACAACTGCAGAATGGCGCTACCAGGAGCAATGAAAGCAGAGGACCTAAATGACCCAAAGGACATAAGATCCATAACCCCGATCTCGAAGTCCTCTTCGTCTTTGCCCTCCTTTTCGAGAGGTCCCCGTGGCCGCGGCAGATTCATCGCCCTGACCCCGCGTTGCTCTCATTGACCCTCACGACGCTTCCATCTTGCCTTCCTCCCGAGTCTGGATGATAATCGGGTCGTCCTTAACATCACAGAAAGCTGAGCTGGTAAATGGCGGCACTTGAGGTAAGATCGCTGACGAAATGGTATGGCAGGACGCGGGGGGTCGATGACGTGACGTTCGCCGTCGAGCGGGGCGAGATTTTCGGATACCTTGGGCCGAACGGCTCGGGCAAGACCACGACGATTCGCTGCATCATGGGTCTGCTGCGCCCCAACGGCGGCGAGGTCCTCGTCCTGGGGGAACGAGTCCGGCACGGTCGGGCCACCCAGCACGCGCGGATCGGTTATCTCCCCGGCGAGTTTCGAGTCTGGGGGCGCAGCCGCGCGCGACGTTCTTTGAGCGTCCTGGCCGCATTGGGCGGCGGCGACGGTGCGAAGGCCCGGCGCGAGGAACTGGCACGGAGGCTGGAGCTGAATCCCAATCGTCCCTTCGGCGACCTGTCCAAGGGCAATCGACAAAAGGTCGCCGTGATCTGCGCCTTTCAACATGAGCCGGAGGTCTTGATCCTCGACGAGCCCACCGCCGGCCTGGACCCACTCATGCGACAGGTCGTCCTGGACCTGATTCGCGGGGCCGCAGGGGCCGGGGCGGCGGTCCTGCTGTCGTCCCACGACTTGAGCGAGGTGTCGGCCGTGTGTGGCCGGGCGGGCATCCTGCGTGAGGGTCGCCTTGTTGAGGTGGCGCCCATTTCCCGCATCGTGCAGCAGGGCGAGCATCGGCTGAAGGTCTGGTTTGCCGATGGGACGTTGCTTGCGGATGTGCCTCGGGATGGGCTGCCCGGCGTGCGCGTGATCGAACGGCAGCCCGGAATGCTCCACGTGGCCTATCAGGGCGCCTCGGATGCCGTCCTGAAATGGGTCGCCCGGTTCCCCGTGGATCGCATCGCCACGCCGCAAACGTCCCTGGAGGAAGCCTTCATGCAGTACTACCGGCAGCCCCGTTCCCCGCAAGGAACGGCCGAGGTGGTTGAAGAGGGCTCTGCTCATGAGTAGGCCCTCACGTCCCCCTTTTCCGTTCGTGCTGCTGCGTTTCTGGCTCGTGCGCATCCTGCCGGCCTGGTGCGGGATTGCCCTGGTGGTGTTCTGGATGCAGATCGCGGTCAGCGCCATCGTTCACGACAACGCGAACGTCCGAACCTTCCTGGCGTTCCTCAATATGCTTCCGTCGATCGTGAAGACCGCCATCGGGGGCGAGATGCTGCAGTCCGGGAGCATGCCGGCGCTGCTGACCATCGGCTATCAGCATCCGTTCGTCATGTTCCTGCTGATGCTCTTTGCCGTCGGCGTGCCCACGGGCCTGCTCACGGGCGAGGTGCAGCGGGGAACCATGGAGCTGATTCTCAGTCGCCCCGTTACGAAGACGCAGGTGTACCTTTGCACGTGCGTTCTGACGCTGGCCGGCATGTTTGCCCTGGTCTTCGTCATGTACATCGGCACGGCGGCCGCCGTGAACGTGTACGAGTTCAACGAACCGATTCCGCTCGACCGGTTCCTGCGCATCGCCGTCAATGCGGGGCTGCTGGCCAGCACCTTCGGCGCGTTCGCCCTGCTTTGCGCCGCGTCTTTCTCGCGGTTCTATTCGGCCGTGGGGACCGCGGTCGCCTTCCTCTCGCTCAATTACTTCGTGGCCATCATCGCTGAGTGGTGGCCGCGGATGGGATCCCTCCGATATGCGACGCTCTTCTATTTCGTCTATTACTCGGACATCTGGCACGGCTGGCCTCTGGACCACATGGCCTGGCTGGCGGCGATCCTCCTGGTCACGGCCATCCTCGGTGGCATCATCTGGCACCGCCGCGACCTGCCCTTGTGAGTTCGAACCGTGAGCGTCCGATAAGCGGCAAGGTGTGAATCTCGGATTTTGTATGAAATTATCTTGCTTTCTTCCGCGCGGCCGCCACAATAGCGACACAGGGCTTGGAGCCCGCACGGTTCGTCGGCAGACTTGCGAAGGCTGCCGCAGTAATAACACCCTCCGGGCGAAGACCATCCGGAGAATGGACTATACGGATTCGAGGGTGACCACATGATGCTGCCAGAGAGAAAACCATCGGGTAGGGAGAAGGATCAGGCGGCCGTCGAGCGTTTGGCTCAGCTCCGCGTGAAGCTGCACGCCGAGGACGTTTCCGCGGCCCGCAAGGCGGCGTTCAACCTGTCGTGGATGCAGGAGGACGGGCTGGACATCCTTGTGGAGGCGTTGTTCGGCGGCTTTCCGCGCGTGACCAAGCAGGCGGCGGCCTACGGCCTGAGGAGCATGAACGGCCGCATGCGCAAGATGGCCGAGGAGGTCCTCACCAAGGGGCTCACGCATGCCAATCGCATCACCAAAGACGCCTGCACCAAGTCGCTGCAGTTGATGAAAGAAGGCCCCGCGAAGAAGAAAGCCGGCTTCCAGCGAAGGCCTCAGAAACCCCGCCGACCGGGAATCCGCGAATTCCGCGACCGCGGTCCGAGGAGAAGTCAGTTTTCACCGAGGAACGCGCCCCCCTCAGGGAACCGCTGAAGTCTCGCCGGTCACCTGTTGGACCTCTGCTCTCTGTGCGCGTGCTCCGACTGAAGGAGAATCGCACGGAATGGCTTTCCGCCCAGTCTGATTGAGAATGGACCTCCAGGAAAAGATTCGGACCGAGTTGGAGCGCATCGAGCGGGAGAAAGAGGTCTGTATCGTCTACGCCTGTGAGTCGGGCAGCCGGGCGTGGGGGTTCGAATCGCAGGACAGCGACTACGACGTTCGTTTCATCTACCTTCACCCCACGGAGTGGTACCTGCGCGTGCTGAGCGGCCCGAGTGTGATCGAGCGGCCGGCGGACGCGGTGCTCGACATCTCCGGGTGGGACCTGAAGAAGGCGTTGCAGTTGCTGCGGAAGTCGAACCCGCCGCTGCTGGAGTGGCTTCAGTCGCCGATGGTCTACCGCGAGCACGGCAGCGTAGTGCAGCGCCTCCGGGACCTGATGCCGCAGTACTACCAGCCTGCGTCATGTCACTACCATTACCTTCACATGGCGCAGGGGAACTATCGCGAATTCCTGCAGGGGGACATGGTGTGGCTGAAGAAATACCTGTACGTGTTGCGGCCGGTCCTCGCCTGTCTGTGGATTGAAAGAGGCTACGGAGTCGTCCCCATCGAGTTTCATCGACTGGTCGAGCGCGTGGTCGACGATACCGGCGTAAAGACAGCGATTCAGGACCTCATCCGCCGCAAAAAAGCAGGAGAGGAGCTCGACCGCGGCCCGCACATCCCGGCGCTATCGATCTTTCTCCAGCGAGAGCTGGACCGCCTGTCGTCGCTCCCGGCCCCGCCGGCCGTCCGCACGTCGCCGGACGCGCTGGACCAGGTGTTTCGCGCCAGCCTGATCGACATCTACGGCGTGCGCATCACAGCCGACCCGCTCCCGTGAAAGGCCGGGCGAGACTTGCCTTCATTTCATCGCGACGGTATATTGCATGTATGACCAAAAAACAGATAGCCATCAAGACTATTGAAGATCTGCCGGATTCTGCGACCTGGGCCGATATCGAGGAGCGAATTCGCTTTCTCGCCGGCATTGACAAGGGCCTGGAGGATATCAAAGCCGGTAGGGTCGTTCCCCATGAACAGGTCAAGGAAGATCTGCAGAAACGGTTTCCTGTGGGCAAAGGCAACTTGCGGGAGCTTGTCGAGGGAATGCCCAGGCGCCACAGAGTCGGGGAGCTTGGCTGGGGCGGCTCGGTCGGCAAAGAGGTCTGGTAAACGGCTCGGCGCGTTCCTAAAGGAGAGGATCCCATTGTCCATGGTTGGACGCATGATTCCCTGATAAGGCAATTTGCGCGGCGAGTCTTGACAGCGGTGTTCGACCGGCGTAAGCTGTCATCGGAAGATAGTCACATGCCTAGAGGTGTACTATGGCGGGAGAACGCAAGAATCGGGTTTCGCCGCGAATTGACTGGGATCGCACGCGACGATTGGCTCGCGAAAGTGCGAGACCTCATGGACTCCATCAAAGCATGGGCTGAGCAGCGCCGGTGGTTCGTGGACGAGCAGGAGAAGGCCGTTGAAGAAGACCGCGTCGGGCGGTATATGGTCCCGACTCTATTCATCCAGGCTCCCGGTGGCAAAATCCATGTGGAGCCAATCGGGTGCGATATCATCGGTGCCCAGGGGCGGGTCGACATCGAGGCCTTCCCATCTCTCAAGCGGCTGTTGCTGGTCCTCGTGAATGGCGAATGGAAGATCGAGACGGATTCGCGTATCGACTGGCCGGAGCCCTGGAGCGAGCAGGCTTTTATCAGACTGGTTGACGCCCTGACGAATGCGGCATGAACACGTACGAAGTAATCTCGCAGATCAGGTCCTGTGAAAGCATGTGCGAAGGAGGCAGAGCAGCCACCGCACACTTCCTGGAGGTGTGCCAATCGGATCCGTCGCACGTCTCGCCTGTCGGGCGTTTCCGCATACGAGATATCCGTGCCTGTCATTACGACTTGGAACGGACCTACCTGGTTCGGATGTTTGCCATTTTCGAAGTCACACTACGGGGGTTCTGGGAACGCGTATCCGGCAGGAGAAGCCGTCTCGCGGCGACCCGCCTCATGGACAGGATTGCATCCCGTTACAGAATGCCGGCCGATCATCTTGCCCACGCTCACAAGGTGCGCGAGTTCCGAAGTACGCTCGTACACGGCGGCGGCAGCAGATCACTGGCGCTCCGCCATGCAGCGAGCCATCCGTGCAGATTCCTCTCTAACCTGCCTCGTGAGTGGTAAAGTGACCGCATGCTGATACCGTATGCCATCGAGACACTGGAACAGGAAAAGCCGAGGGCGAACCGGGTCATCATGGGTATGTGCGTGGTCGTCTTTCTGGGCGGCGCGTTGGGCATCCTGCCGGATTCCCTTCTCCACGCCATGGTTCTCCGGGGATTTCGTCCGTCCGGCCTCATCGGGCATATGTTTGTCCATGCGGGTCTCATCCACCTGCTTGGCAACATGCTGTTCCTGTGGGTGTTCGGCAACGCTATCTGCGCGAACACCGGCAATATCGTCTATCCGCTGCTCTATCTCGCCGTCGGCATTTTTGCCGCGCTCTTTCATCTGGCCTTAGATGGCAGCCCGGCTGTCGGCGCCAGCGGCGCCATCAACGGTATCACGGGTGTCGTCGTGGCACTATATCCTCTGAATCGGGTGTATCTGTTGTGGATCGCACCTAGAGGGATCGCCCGAGGCCATAACTTCCTGGAGCCCCGAGTCTGGGCAATCGTTGTTGCCTGGCTGCTGTTCGATATCTTGTGGATGATTGCGGGCGGAGGCGGTGTCGCTTACTGGGCCCATATCGGCGGCTTTGTCGGCGGCGTGGCCATTGGTCTCGTGTGCCTTCAGGCGGGATGGGTGCAAGTCACGGACTGTGACAACCGCACATTGCTCGATATGATCAAGGGTTCGAAGCGAGGGGGCACACTCGTGCCATCGCGCCCAAGTGGCGCTGCTCGGCGGACTCAGCGAAGGCGCTGAGACTTACAAGATCGGTCCCACAGATGCGAACGGGGCGGACGAGAATGGCATTTGTGACAAGTGTTTCGGTACGTTCAAGAGCGGTGCGGATGGTTGATCCCCCGTCACTAACCTGTACCAGAGCGTTTTTGTCTTGCCCTGGTCGCTCGCGAGGAGCACAATCGTGGGCCGGATGACGTGGTTATCCATACAGCTTTCCGGAGTATCATTGTGAGCAGTGACGCAACTCAAATCCTGACGGTCCGCCGAGGCAAGCGCACTGTGGTGAGGTTTTGCGCCATCGTCCTGTTTACGCTTGGGGCACTGCCTTCCGCTTGGGTATCGTTTTTTACGCACTCGATTCTGCCTTTTCTGGGTGGTCTGTATCTTGCATTCGTGGCTTACCATCTGATGAAAGCATCCAATTTGGTTTTGGAGATCGGGCGCGAAGGAATCTCGCTCGGAGAGGCGAGGCGTCGCCAGCTTACCCTGTGGTGTGACCTCGTCGGGTTCTCTCAGGGTTCCGGAATCGACCGCCATAAAGTGGCGATTGCGCTCGCGTCCGATCCGACGCCCCGACGGATCAATCTCGGGCTACTCAGCTTTGAGTGTCGCAAAGTGCGCTATCTGCCGGACGCTTTCGGTATGAAAGCTAAAGAGCTGGCCGATTTCTTGAATCGGGCAAGAGACCAATATGTCGGGACGGTCAGGCAAAGCGAGGACGTCAGCGCCAGACCCTAGCTCAACTTTCTGCGAAGGATGTAGATCAAGAAGGAGAACAGAATGAATCGACGGGAATTTTCGAAGAGTATGTTGATGGTGGGGATTGGGGTTGGGGCCGGCTCGGCGATGGGGACGCCGGCGCGGGCGGCGAGTCCGAGCGGGGAGTACTACGAGGAGCCGGTGAAGAAGCTGCCGGTGCGAAAGTTCGATGTGATTGTGGCGGGGGCCGGGACAGGCGGCGTCGTCGCGGCACTGGCGGCGGCTCGGCAGGGAGCGAAGACGGCGGTCATCGAGGTCAAGGGCTATCCCGGCGGGACGGCCACCGAAGGCGGCACGGCCCTGCATAGTTTCTATAACCTGTGGAAGGCGTTTCCCGGGGTCCCGAAGCGGCAGGTGGTGCGCGGAATACCGCAGGAAATCATCGAGCGGCTCATGAAAGTGGGCGGCTGCTCCGGCCATGCGGAGATGACGGAAGGGTACAATTACGATTCGGTCTGCACGTGCATCGATA